>LJTN01000042.1 GCA_001303415.1 Myxococcales bacterium SG8_38 | reverse complement strand
GGCTAGGAAGGCCGCATGGAGCGCGCGTCGTGGGACGAGTATTTCATGGACATCGCCGTGGTCGTGGCCAGGCGTTCGACCTGCTCTCGTAAGCACGTCGGCGCAGTCATCGTCGCCGACAAGACCATCCTCTCCACGGGGTACAACGGCTCGGTCCGCGGCCTTCCCCACTGCGAGGAGGTCGGCCACATGATGGACGACGGCCACTGCGTGCGAACCATCCACGCGGAGATCAACGCGATCATCCAAGCGGCCAAGAACGGCACCCGCGTCGACGGTGCGTCGATGTACGTGACCGCCTCGCCCTGCTGGAACTGCTTCAAGGCGATCTGCAACGCCGGAATCAAGCGCATCGTCTTCGAGGAGTTCTATCGGGACGAGCGGATCTTCGAGGTGTCTCAGGCGCTGGGGATCGAGCTGGTCGAGCTCCACAGAGAGCGAGCCGTTCCCAAGGCTGCACCTTGACGCATCCGGCCCGCGGCAGTACGAACCGCGCCTGGCTCCTGAGCCAAAAATCCAATGCAATCTGAAATTCGCGAGATCAGCCCCGTCCTCGTGGAGGTCACCGTTCAGGTGCCCTGGGACCGAGTCGAAAAGGACCTCAACGAGACCTACCGCGAGCTGGGCAGGACCGCCCGGGTCCGCGGTTTCCGTCCTGGCAAGGTCCCGAAGAACGTCATGAAGCAGGTGTATGGGCGGCAGGTGGCTGCACAAGTCACCGGCACGCTGGTCGAGCAAGGGCTCATGCAGGCGGTGCAGGAGCACGAGCTCCACATCGTGGCGCAGCCGGAGATGGACGAGGCGCCCGAGCTGAAGCAGGGCAAGCCGTTCACGTTCAAAGCCAAGGTCGAAGTCCGTCCCAAGATCGACCAGGTGGCGACCGACGGCCTCGAAGCTTGGCAGAAGCCGATCGACATCCCCAACGAAGACGTGGATGCTGAAATCGAGAGGCTGCGGAACCAACACGCCGACATCCGCGTGCCTGAGCCGATGCGAGGAGCCGAGCCGGGCGATCTCTTGACCATCGACTATACGGTGACGGTCGACGGCGAGCTCAAAGAAGGGCTCGGCGCCGAGGGACGGCAAGTGCAGATCGACGACGAGCACCTGCTGCCGGCGCTCAAGGAAGGTTTACTCGGCATGCAACCGAGCGAGAGCAAAGTCATCGACGTCGAATTCGAAGAAGACCATCCCAACTCCGACCTCCGGGGCAAGACCGCGCAGTTCTCCATCACCCCCAAGTCCCTTCACGAAAAGCTCCTGCCGGAGCTCGATGACGAGTTCGCAAAGGATTGCGGCGACTACGAGACGCTGCTCGAGCTTCGCCTCGAGATTCGTAAAGGCCTCGAAGAGGCTGCGAAGCAGCGCGCTCGAGCCGAGCTCAAGGATCAGCTGATCGACAGCCTCATCGAGCACAACGACATCCCCGTGCCGCCCTCGATGATTCAGCAGCAACAGCAGATGATGATGTACGAGATGGCGCAGCTCATGCAGTACGCAGGACAGCAAGCGGCGCCGAGCGCCGACTTCTTCGCGGGCATCGAGAATCGGGCGAAGCGCCGCGTACAGGCTGGCATCTTGCTGGGCTCGCTCGCCCGCCAGGAGGGGATCGAGGTGACCGAGGCGGACCTGGACGCGAAGTTTCAGGAGATCGCGGACCGGACCGGCAAGCACGTGGCCAAGGTCCGCGCTGACTACCAGGAGGCCCAGCGGGAGGCGCTGGAGTCCCAGCTTCTCGAGGAGAAGGTCATGGCGTTGCTCGAGGAGCGTGCCAAGATCCGCGAAGGCGAGCGGCCGCCGAGCGCCGAAGAGAGCGCCGAAGAAAACGAACCGGCACCAGAAGAGGGAAACGAGCCATGAGCGAGCCAACGACCGCGCAGATGTACATGCCATGGGTCGTCGAGACGACGCACCGCGGCGAACGCCAGTGGGACATCTTCAGCCGCCTGCTCAAGGACCGGATCATCTTCCTCGGCACCGAGGTGAACGACGACGTCGCGAACGCCATCATCGCGCAGATGCTCTTCTTGGAGAGCGACGATCCGGACAAGGAGATCACGCTCTACATCAACAGCCCAGGCGGATCGATTACAGCAGGGCTCGCGATTTACGACACGATGCAGTACGTCCGGTCACCGGTGTCGACCGTGTGCTTGGGTCAGGCGGCATCGATGGCTGCATGGATTCTCGCGTCCGGCACGCGAGGGATGCGCAAGTGCTTGCCGAACAGCCGCATCATGATCCACCAACCGCTCGGCGGGATTCGCGGTCAGGCGTCCGACATCGAGATTCATGCGCGAGAGATCTTGAAACTTCGTGAACAAATGAACACGATCCTGGCCAGGCATACAGGCCAGACCCCCGATCAGATCAAGGAAGACACCGAGCGCGATCGCTACCTGTCGGCCGACGAGGCGAAGGAGTACGGCCTCATCGACGACGTCATCGAGCCCAAGCGAGCGCGCTGACACGCCAGGAAACGCCGCAAATGCGCGCCGCCTAGTCCTTGCCGTGAACGGGGCAGGACGCTAGACTCCGTCGAGTAGGTACATGGTGGATCGCAGGCGAGACGACGGACACGGAAACCTTCAATGTTCCTTCTGCGGAAAGTCGCAAAAGGAAGTCAAGAAGCTAATCGCGGGTCCCACCGTCTACATCTGTGACGAGTGCATCGGTCTGTGCAATGACATCATCGCGGAGGAGGTCGAGCGCGAAGAGTCGCTCACCACGAGCACTCCGCTTCCAAAGCCCGCGGAGATCAAGTCCATCCTCGACGAGTACGTGATCGGTCAGGAGCGGGCCAAGAAGATTCTGTCCGTCGCGGTGCACAACCACTACAAGCGCATCGATTCCAAGGTCAATGCGGATGACGTCGAGCTTCAGAAGTCGAACATTCTACTGCTCGGTCCTACCGGCTCTGGCAAGACGCTTCTCGCGCAAACCTTGGCGCGTATCCTCAACGTGCCATTCGCCATCGCAGACGCGACCACGTTGACCGAGGCCGGCTACGTAGGAGAGGACGTCGAGAACATCATCGTGCAGCTGCTGCAAAACGCCGACCACGACGTCGAGCGCGCGCAGCGGGGCATCGTATACATCGACGAGATCGACAAGGTGGCTCGCAAGGGCGACAACCCTTCCATCACGCGCGACGTGAGCGGCGAGGGTGTGCAACAGGCGCTCTTGAAGATCATCGAGGGCACCGTGGCCAACGTCCCGCCCAAGGGCGGACGCAAGCATCCGCAGCAAGACTTCCTGCAGATCGACACGTCCAACATTCTCTTCATCTGCGGCGGCGCGTTCGTGGGCCTGGACGACGTCATCGAACGGCGCATTGGAGAGCGCTCGCTCGGGTTCGGTGCCGACATTCCGTCACGCAAAGACAAGAAGATCGGCCAGCTCCTCGAGCGCGTGGAGCCGGAGGATTTGCTTCGGGCGGGCCTGATTCCCGAATTCATCGGGCGTCTGCCGGGCATCGCCACGCTGCACGAGCTGAACGAGGAGGCACTCGTCGACATCCTCACCCAGCCTAAGAACGCATTGGTGAAGCAATACCAAAAGCTTTTCGAAATGGACGGCGTGAAGCTCAAGTTCTCGACCGGCGCGCTCCGTGCCGTGGCGCGCGAAGCGCTCAAGCGCAACGCAGGCGCCCGAGGCCTCCGGGCCATCATGGAAAAGTCGATGCTCGACATCATGTACGACGTCCCGTCGCAAGCAGACATCCGGGAAGTCGTCGTGAGCGAGGAAGTGATCGCCTCCGGCGAGAAGCCGCTCATCGTCTACGAGAAGGAAGAGGCGGAGCTCGCCTAGCGGGGCCGGTGTCGCGCTTTCTTGCATCGGCCTGGTCTGAGTAGACAGATGTTCTTTCACCGAAACGACAACGACGATCGCAACGATGGGTTGAACACCCCGGACGGGCAGAGCTATCCGCTGCTGCCGTTGCGGGACATCATCGTGTTCCCGCACATGGTGGTGCCGCTTTTCGTGGGGCGCGAAAAGTCCATCAATGCCCTCGAAGAAGCGATGAGCCAGGACAAGGAGATCCTGCTCGCCGCACAAAAGAAGGCCAAGACGAACGACCCGACGGCCGACGACATCTTCGAGGTGGGGACCATCGGCACCATCATTCAGCTACTGCGGCTGCCCGATGGGACGGTGAAGGTGCTGGTCGAAGGAAAGCGGCGCGCCCGAATCACCCAGTTCCTGCCTAGTGAAGAGTTCTTTCTTTGCGCCGTCGAGCCCATCGAGGAGCTCTACGCGGCAAACGTCGAAATCGAAGCGCTGATTCGCTCGGTGCAGTCGGCGTTCGACGTCTACGCAAAGCTGAACAAGCGCATCGCGCCCGAGATGCTGATGACCGTCCAGACCATCGACGACCCGTCGAAGCTAGCGGATACGGTCGTGGTTCACTTGACGAGCATCAAGCTATCGGACCGCCAGGAGATTCTCGAAACCATCGATCCCGGAAAGCGGCTGGAGCGCTTGTTCCAACTGCTCAACGCCGAGATCGAGATCATGCAGGTGGAGAAGAAGATTCGCTCCCGCGTCAAGAAGCAGATGGAGAAGACGCAGAAGGAGTACTACCTGAATGAGCAAATGCAGGCCATTCAGAAGGAGCTCGGCGAGCGAGACGAGTTCAAGAGCGAGATCCAGGAGCTCGAACAGCAGCTCAAGCAAAAGAAGCTGAGCAAAGAAGCGCACCTCAAGGCCCGCAAAGAGATCAAAAAGCTCAAGATGATGCAGCCGATGAGCGCGGAAGCGACCGTCATCCGCAACTACATCGACTGGGTGCTCGCCCTTCCCTGGGGCGACAAGAGCGAGGAGAACTACGACATCGAGGCGGCCGAGCAGATTCTCGACGAGGATCACTATGGCTTGAAGAAGCCGAAAGAGCGCATCGTCGAGTACCTGGCGGTGCAAGCGCTGGTGAAGAAGCTCAAGGGCCCGGTGCTCTGCCTGGTGGGACCGCCCGGCGTCGGAAAGACGTCACTCGCGAAGAGCATCGCACGGTGTACCGGACGCGAATTCGTGCGTCTGTCTCTCGGTGGCGTGCGTGACGAAGCCGAAATACGGGGCCACCGACGGACGTACATCGGCGCCCTGCCCGGCCGTTTGATTCAGTCGCTTCGCAAGGTCGGGACCAACAACCCGGTCTTCCTGCTCGACGAGGTCGACAAGATGTCGTCGGATTTTCGTGGCGACCCCGCCTCGGCCCTGCTCGAGGTGCTCGATCCGGAGCAAAACCACAGCTTCAACGACCATTATCTCGATCTCGACTACGACCTGTCCGACGTGATGTTCGTCACGACGGCCAACACGCTTCAGGGCATTCCGCTTCCGCTCCGGGATCGCATGGAAATCCTCGAGATCAGCGGCTACACGGAGTTCGAGAAGCTCAACATCGCCATGCGGTATCTGGTGCCCCGTCAGCGTGACAAGGCCGGGCTCAAGAACGTCGACGTGGACATCACCGAGAACGCGGTCCGCCAGATCATCCACTACTACACCATGGAAAGCGGCGTTCGGAATCTCGAGCGGGAGATTGGAAGCGTTTGCCGCAAGATCGCGCGCCAGGTCCTGAAGGATGGCGCCGAAGCGAAGAGCAAGACGTACCGGGTCGAGGCCAAGGACGTGGCGCGATACCTCGGCGTTTCGAAGTACCGACCCGACAAAACCAATGAGAAAGACCACGTGGGTCTCACCAACGGGCTGGCGGTCAACACCTTCGGCGGGTCGATCCTCGAGTGCGAGGTCGCGGTGGTGCCCGGCAAAGGCAAGCTCAACATCACCGGATTGCTCGAAAAAGGGATGCAGGAGTCGGCGCAGGCCGCGATGAGCTACATCCGGTCCCGGCAGAAGGTGCTCGGGCTCGAGCCGGACTTTCATTCGATTTACGACGTCCACGTGCATTTCCCGAGCTTCGTGCCGAAGGACGGGCCGAGCGCGGGCATCACGATGGCGACCAGCATTGCGAGCGCCCTGCTCAAGATTCCGGTGCGCAAGAACGTCGCGATGACTGGCGAAATCACGCTGCGCGGCCGTGTGCTTCCAATCGGCGGGCTCAAGGAAAAGCTCCTGGCCGCTCACCGAGCCGAGATCGACGTCGTGCTCATCCCGAAGGAAAACCAAAAGGATCTGACCGAGATCCCGCGTCGGGTCCTCAACGACCTCCGCATCGTGCTCGTCGAGCACATGGACCAGGTCCTTCGCGAGGCCTTGGCCTTGAGCGACCCCGACGCCCTCTTCGGCGACCACCAGCTGCGCCCCTCCGAATACCGCGCCGGCGAGCTCATCACCCCCGACTCCCCCGACGCCGACGACGTCCCCGAGCCCACCGTAGACGCCCCCGGCGCCCGCCAATAGGGACACTCTCCGGGGGTCTAACCCCCTGCATTCAAACGGCTTTTCACAGAAAGATCGCAGGGATCGACATCTCGCGCTGAATCGCTGCGATCTTTCGGCTGGATTACTTCTGATTTCGGTGGGTTGTAGGGGTGGAGAGTGTCCCGGTTGGACAGGCGGGAGGTGGGCGGTCATGCTCGCGGCCACTTTGGGCGGGTAGCTCAGCGGTAGAGCGCTGGCCTTACAAGCCGGATGTCGCAGGTTCGAACCCTGTCCCGCCCACCGAACGAGCCCGCCACGTCTTGGTCCGTTTCGTCGTTTTCCCCCTGGCTGATGGGACAGACGGTCCTAGGTTTGCTAACTATGGGTCAAAGACTGACCGCCGGTCAGTTTGCACGAAAGATGCACCTTGGCTGTAGCAGCACGTAGAAAGCGGGAGCGAAAAGCGCGGCGCGAGGCGATTCTCGACGCGGCGCAGGAGCTCATTGCGAGTGAGGGCTATCACGGGCTTCGAATGGATGCCGTCGCGGACGCGGCCGAGCTTAGCAAAGGCACGCTCTATCTGTACTTCGAGAACAAGGATGCGCTGTGCGCTGCAGTCGCCACGCGCCTCATCGATAGTCTCATTCCCGTCATCGAGAGCGCGCTACGAGACGCTACCTCGGGCCTCGATGCCATTCGCCGGCTCCTACGGAGCTACTACGACTTCACCCGGGCGCATCCGCATCACTTCCGGTTCGCACTGTCGTGGCTCAGCGCGGGCGAGCGCATGGACGATTCGACCGAGGCATTTCAAATCTACCGGAGCCGCGTCGGGCACATGCTGTCGCTGGTCATCGCGTCACTCGAGCGCGGCCGCGACGATGGAAGCATTCGCGCCGATGTCGACCCGCTGCCCCAAGCGCTTCAACTGTGGACCAGCTTCTTCGGCGTCGTCCTGATCGGGCTCAACGAGGATTCGATGGCACAGAGGATTCCCGCAGCGGTGGACTTAGACCAGTTGCTGTCCCTTCATCTGGATACGGTGACGAGGGCACTCGAAAGAAGAGAGGGCTCATGATGCGCGGCGTGATTCTCGTCTTGCTGGCCGCCTTTCCGGCCGCTGGATGCAATTACAAGAAGACGACCGACATCCCGTCCCCGGTCGAAATTCCCGAGGCGTACGACCAGGGAGCCGAGCTACCTCCGCCACCGGAACCCGAATCGGAGCCGGTTCGCGATGCGCGCTGGTGGCGGCAGATGGGCGACCCCACCCTGAGCGCGCTGATCGAGGAAGCGTTGCGCCGAAACTTCAGCGTGCGTGCTGGCTGGGCGCGCGTTCGCCAGGCTCGATACATCGCCAACCAGGTTCGCGCCGCGCGAATGCCGCAGATCCTGGCTACCGGAGACTACTCGATCGGAAAGAGCATTTTCCCCTTCGGTGAGGTGCGTTCGCAGCAGGCAAACGGCTCGCTGCCAGTCTCCTACGAGGTCGACTTGTTTGCGCGAAGGGCCCGCGACCATCAGGGGGCCAAGCTCGATGCGGAGGCCGCACGGCTCGATCAAGAAGCACTTGCCATCACGATTTCGGCCGAGGTCGCCGAGGCTTGGTTCGATGCGATCAATGCCAGAATCGAGGTGGCCGTCGTCCAGGAGCAGCTCGAAACCGATCTGCGATTCTTGGAGCTGGTCGAGCTTCGCTACCGCGAGGGGCTGAACTCGGCCGTGGACGTGCATCAACAGCGACAGCGGGTCGCAAGCCAACGCGCGCTCCTCGCACAAGCGGAAGGCCAGATCGATCTCACCGATCAGCGGCTTGCGATCTTGCTCGGCGAGGCTCCGGGCCGCGCCTTTCCTGTCGACGGCAAAGTCCTGCCTGACATCGGACCCACCCCGGACATTCAAGCGCCCGCAAGCCTCCTCGAGGCACGTCCCGACATCCGTGCCGTGCAGAAGCGCGTCGAGGCGGAGGACCGCCGCGTAGCTGCCGCCGTTGGAGCCCGCTTACCCACGATCACCATCGACTTCGTGCCATCCTACACCTGGCTCAAGTCCCGGATCACGGGCACGGGTGCCGGGGGAGGAACCCCGGGCACCGAGGCGCCGGAGACGATCGCGAAGGGCCTGACCTGGGCTGCCGGAGCCAACCTCGCCGTCCCACTTTTCGATGGGATCCGTGGTTGGTCCGCCATCAAGGCGCAGAGGGCTGTTCTCGACGCCTTGCTCGATGAGTACGCCGAGGCCATCCTCAACGGCTTGGTGGAGGTCGAGAGCTCCCTCGTCCTCGAACGCCAGGAGCGCCTTCGCATCCAGTACCTCGAAGACGAGTTTCGCCTCGCCAACGTCACCCTCGAGGCGACGCGCGATCGCTATAGAGCCGGCCTGAGCGACTTCTTGCCGGTCTTGACTGCCCTCGCCACCCGTCAGGTGTCCGAGCTTCAGCTCGTCGCCGCGCGGCGCCAACTGGTCTCTTATCGCATTCAGCTCTATCGGGCCCTAGGAGGGGCTTGGCCCGAGGAATTTGGAGAGCCCGACGATGAGTAAACGAAGCGAGCGTCGCCTCAAATGGGGCCTGTCCATCGGTGTCATCGTCGCGTCCGTCGCGATCGCGATCCTCTTGGTCACGACCAAGGAAGAGCCTCCTCGCGCTCCCAAAACGCTGGAGGGAACCCTCGTAGAGGTCATGCGAATCGGCGCCGCACGTCACGATGTGGACCTGCATGCCAAAGGCACGGTGGTCCCCGCCAAAGAGATCGTCCTGCAGGCCGAGCTGGGAGGCCGTGTCGTGTGGCAGAGCCCGGAGCTGGTGGCAGGCGGCCGGTTCGAAGCGAACGAGCCAATCCTGCGCATCGATGCGCGCGACTACGAGCTCGCGGTGGAATCCTTTCGGTCGCAGGTGAATCGGGCGAGGCTCGACCTGCGGATCGAGGCGCGCCGCGGCGAGGTCGCCAAACGCGAGTGGGAGTCGTTCGGCGAAATCGACGTCTCCGAAGAGCAGCGCGAGCTCGCCCAACGCAAGCCACAGCTCGAAGCGAGCCGCCTGGCGCTCAAGGCCGCGCAAAGCGCCCTGAAGAAGGCGGAGCTCGATTTGAAACGCACCGTGCTCCGCGCGCCGTTCAACGCCATGGTGGTGAGCGAGGAGGTCGACCTCGGTCAACTGCTGAGCCCTCAAACCCCGGTGGCGCGTCTGGTTGGCACGGACGAGTACCACGTGCAGGTGTCGGTTCCGGTGAGCATGCTGCGAACCGTCCAAGTGCGGACCGAGGAGACCCCCGGCTCCGAGGCCAAGATCGTCCAGCGTGTCGGCGACGGGACCATCGAGCGGCAAGGAGAGGTCATCCGGCAGTTTCCGGACCTCGATCCAGGGGGAGCCATGGCCCGCCTCTTGGTGAGCATCGATAACCCCCTCGGCGACGAGGGCGACCTACCCTTGCTGCTCGGGTCGTTCGTCGACGTCGCCATCGAAGCGCGGCCGATCGAAAACGCGATTCGGCTGCCCCGGGCTGCGCTGCGCAACGGCCGCGAAGTCTATGTGATGAATGACCAAGACCTGCTCGAGATTCACGAGGTCGAGATCGCCTGGACCGAGCCCGACTCCGTGTTGATCACTGGAGGCCTCGATCCCAATGCACGCGTGGTGATAAGCCGCATCGCGACACCGGTTCCGAACATGCCGCTGCGCACACCGGAGTCTACTTCCGCCTCCCCGGAAGCAAAGCCGAGCGCGCCCGCGGCCCAAGCTGCCCCATGACCCACGACGACCACGAATTGCACACCGACGAACGCGGCCCGATCCCGTGGATGGCCAAGAACCGCGTCGCGGCTAACGTGCTGATGCTGATCCTCATCGTCGGCGGCCTGGTCACCCTCGCCTCCGGCATCAAACAGGAGGTGTTTCCCGAGGTCGAGCTGGACGTCGTCTCCATTCAGGTGACCTATCCGGGTGCAAGCCCCGCCGAAGTCGAGCAGGCGGTGATCCTCGCGGTCGAGGAAGCGGTTCGTGGTATCGATGGGGTGAAGAAGGTCACGTCGACTGCGATGGAGGGCATCGGCACGGTCAACGTGGAGCTTCTGCTGGGCGCAGACAAAGATCGGGCGCTCAACGACGTGAAGAGCGCCATCGATCGAATCACGTCGTTTCCGGAGGACGTCGAGCGGCCCACCGTCACCCTCATCTCCAATCGGCAACAAGTGATTTCGCTCGTGCTCTACGGCGACGTGGACGAAGCGACGCTACGCGCCGTCGCCGAGAACAGCCGCCGCGAGCTCTTGCGCGATTCCCGAATCACCTACGTGGAGCTCACGGGCATACGCCCACTCGAGATCAGCATCGAGGTGCCCCAGGCGCAGCTTCGCAAATACGACCTCACGCTCGACGAGATCGCGGCCCGCGTGAACGCGGCGTCGGTCGAAGTGCCTGGCGGAGGCGTCAAGACCCAAGCTGGCGAGGTGCTCTTGCGCACCACCGAACGGCGCGACCGGGGTGACGAGTTTGGGGACATCATCGTCTTGAGCCAGCCCGACGGCTCGCAAGTCCGGATTCGCGACATCGCAACCGTGAAGGATGCCTTCCGCGAGATCGACAAGGAGGCGACCTACAACGGCAAGCGAGCGGTCATGATCAACGTCTTCCGCGTGGGCACCGAAACCCCTCTCACCGTCGCAGCAGCCGCCAAGGAATACGTCGCAGAGCTTCAAGAGACGCTCCCGGAAGGCCTCTACTCCGCCACTTGGTTCGACACGGCGGAGATGTACGAGCAGCGGCTCTCGTTGCTCTTGAGCAACGCCCGCATCGGTCTGGTGTTGGTGCTTCTCACACTCGGCCTCTTCCTCGAGGCGCGCCTGGCTTTTTGGGTCACCCTCGGCATTCCCATTTCGTTTGCGGGGTCGCTGCTCTTCTTTCCGGTGACCGACGTGTCGATCAACATGATTTCGCTCTTCGCCTTCATCATCACACTCGGCATGGTGGTGGACGACGCGATCGTCGTGGGCGAAGCGGTCTACAAACAACGGCAAGACGGAAAAGGCCGCCTGCGGGCCGCGATCGATGGCACCAAGGAAGTCGCGCAGCCCGTCATTTTCGCGGTCCTTACCAGCTGCGTGGCATTCGCGCCGATGCTGATGGTGCCCGGCCCGATGGGCAAATTCTTCCGGGTAGTGCCCATCGTCGTCATCGCGGTCCTGATGATCTCGCTGATCGAGTCGATATTGATTCTCCCCGCGCATCTATCGCACCCGATGCCCTGGTGGTTGCGCATCGTGCTCTCGCCCTACCTGTGGTTCATGCAGATCGTGAACAAGCTGGACGTCCCCCACCGGCTCCAACATCACATCCAGCACACGTACATACCCATCCTCGAAAAATCGCTGAAGTGGCGGTACTTCACGGTCACCGCCGGCGTCGCCGTGCTCATCGCGACGATGGGCTACGTGGCGGGCCGCATTCCCTTCACCTTCTTGCCCAAGGTCGAAGGCGACATGATCACCGCGCATCTGAAAATGCCGGTTGGAACGCCCGTGGCCGAGACCGAGCGAGTTGCAAAACGCATCGCCGGGGTTGCGCGGTCCATCGTGGAGGAAGAGAGCGCCGAGCTCGAAGGCGGAACCATCTCGCGCGGCCTCTACGAGGAAGTCGGCGCGATCAGCCAGCTCGAGGCGGGCCCGGAGGGCTCGCTTTCGAGCGAAGGCAGTCACTTTGCGACAGTGATGATCTATCTCGTGGAAGCCAGCCAGCGTGACCTCACCACGCAGCAGTTCGTCCAACGGTGGCGCAACGGAATCGGTGAGGTGCCGGGGGCCGAGTCGCTCACTTTCTCCTTCGAAGTCGGGGTGCAGCCAGGCAAGCCGATCGACATCGAGCTCATCCACGACGACGTACCCACGCTCGAGGCGGCCGCCGAACGCCTCGCATCGGAGATCGCCTCGTATAGCGGCCTCCGAGACATCGACAGCGGCGTGACCAAGGGCAAGGACCAGCTCGACTTCCGCCTCACCGACGCCGCCCAAGCGCAGGGGCTGACCGAGCTCGATCTAGCCCGGCAGGTCCGTGCCGGCTTCTTCGGCGCGGAGGCGGTCCGACAACAGCGCGGCCGTGACGAGGTCCGCGTCTACGTCCGGCTTCCGCTCGAGGAGCGGCGCTCGCTTTACAACGTCGAAGAGCTCATCGTGCATACGCCTGCCGGAGGCGAGATGCCGCTGGCCCAGGCGGCCATCGTATCGCGCGGACAGGCGTATTCGGAGATTCGGCGCACGGACGGACGCCGCAACATCAGTGTCACGGCGGACGTGGCCGATGAAGACGCCAACGCAAACGAGATCATCGCGCAGATTCGGCAACGTGAGCTCGCACAGTTGCTCGCGGACATTCCGGGCCTGGCCTACAGCCTCGGTGGCGAGCAGGAGCGCCAAGCCGAGACGCTGAGCGCGCTCGGCCTCGGCTTCGTGCTGGCCCTGATCGTCATGTTCTCGATGCTGGCGGTCGTGTTTCGGAGCTATGGGCAGCCCTTGCTCGTCATGTCGGCCATCCCATTCGGCATGGTGGGCGCGGTCTGGGGCCACGTCGCGATGGGCTGGTTCCTTTGGGACCACGTCAGCCTCAGCCTGATGAGCATGATGGGCGTGGTCGCCTTGTCCGGCGTCGTCGTCAACGACTCGCTCATTCTCATCGACGCCATCAACCGCTTCCGCGAGGGCGGAATGGGCCTGTGGGAAGCGGTGGTCTCGGGCGCGGCGCGGCGCTTCCGTCCCATCCTTCTCACCTCGCTGACCACGTTCTTCGGCTTGGCGCCGATGATCCTCGAGACCTCGGTGCAGGCACGCTTCCTGGTCCCGATGGCCGTGTCGTTGGGCTTCGGCGTTCTGGCCGCCACGATGATCATGCTGCTCATCGTGCCGAGCAGCTACATCATCCTCGAAGATGCGCACAGGCGCGCGGGCAACTTCTTCGCACGGCTTCGCGGGCGTCCGACGGTGCCGCCGCCTCCACCCACGGTGCCTTCCGACAAAGACGTAGAGCTCCTGACCGCCGAGTGACGGTCGGAGAGCCTCACCCTGTATGCAGGGCCGCAGGGCCGGACGGTGTCAGGAAGCAGGCGCCAGTGTCCAGGTGCCGGTGGCTGCTTGGTTGCGGTTCAGCTCCACGGGCTTGCGGAGAAGACCCATGGCGCCCACCGTCGCATGCAGCCAAGTCCAGTTGGCGAGACTGCCGTACGCCTTGAGCGGGTGGCGCTCCGGGTGGCGGCGGGCATGGTCGCGAGCGATCTCGAAGACCTCGAGATAGCGCTGGACGCACGCTTCCGGATCGGAACGATCCTTCGCATTGCGCGTGGCCTTCTCGGACATCTGGCGCCTGAGAGGCTCCTTGGTGAGCAAAAGCTGGACGTGGCGGCCGAACTGCGCCTCGGCATCCTCGGCCTTGGGATCGACCAAGAAGCCATCCTCGCCATCGGTCACCTGGCCGGCCACGCCCATCCCATCGTCCATGGCCACGACTGGCAGGCCGCACCAAAGCGCTTCGCTGATCACCTGGCCGTACGTCTCCGAAAGCGAGGCATAGACGAAGAGGTCTGCATGGCGATACCAGGCCGGCATCTTCTGAAGGCCCTGCTCGCCCATGAAATAGGTCCGGTGGTCGACGCCGAGCTCCTTGGCCTGCTCCTTCAGCGCCTCGTGCTCCGGACCGTCGCCCACGAGTGTCAGGGTCGCGCCCTCCACATGCGGGTAGACGTGCTGCGCGAAGATGCGCATCACGCGATCGACTTCCTTCTCGCGCGCATGGCGGCAAACGACCACCAGCCGGGCGCCGCGCTTTGCTTCCGGCGCGAACGGATCTTCTTGACCGGTTTGGTCGAAGATGCGCTTTTCGATGGCGCGGGGAATGACGTGAATCGGAACTTCGACGCCGCGATCCCGCCAGTAACCCTTCAAGCCGGGGCTCAGGCATACGAGCGCATCACCGCCGTTGTAGACGTCCCTCGAATGCGCCTCGACCATCGGAATCAGACCATCCTCGAAGAGGCGGTTGACCGTCGTGGTGTGATTCAGCGCGTCCGGAAGTAGAACGTTGTACACGCTCGGCATGTGCAAAGTGTTGACGCAAACCAGGGGCACCCTGTGCTGCTGGCGAAGCCAGGCGCCGACATAAAGCAAACCGCTCGGGCTCTGCACCAAGGTCATGTCGAAATTGGCGTCCCGCAGGGAGTCGAGCGACGGCTTCGACGGCATCGCGAGATAGAAGCCCGGATGGTTTCGCAGCGGAATGCTCGGCAACGAAATGTGCCGTGGGGGCAGCTCGCCTGGCTTCGCGTGCGGGTCGTTGGGACCCACCACGGTCACCTCGTGACCGCGGGCCGTCATCTCCCGGTACAGAAACTGCGACGCATACGACGACCCATTGGCGTACGGGATCCGTACGTAATCATTTACAATCGCCAATCTGCGCAGCCATCGTCTCTCATGCGAATACATGAGTGCCCTCCCTGTGTTTCATACGTGAGACTGTCAACCGTGAACTAGATTCACACCGTGTGAAAAAACGCGTGGCATAACTACTACAAACAACCACATCGGCCCCTTCTCGTTGTTGTTTTTTCAACGAAATTGAGCCAACCCTACACAGGGCTTTCGGCCACATGTCCCTCTACCCCAGGTAATGCCAGAACCGCGCCAACCCTACCGCTTGCTTCCACGCAAGGGGAAATTTCCAGTGGAATCGCGGAAATCGGAAAGATCGAGCCGTTCGTCCGGAGCGCCCTAGCCTCGGATTGCAGCTGCGGGAGATGAAGCGCATGTTCGGATGTCGTGACGAATGCGCTTCGGATGTCGGTGACGCTGAGTGCCGTGCTGGTGGTGGGGGCGCTTTTTGCGGCGATGACCGGCTGCGGCGGCGGCGCTGCGGATGAGAGCGACACTGGCGGCGGCGCCGGCGCCGGCGGCATGCCACTCGAGTCGGGGCTCTACGCGATGGAATGCTCCGTCACCGTAGGCGATGACTTCCACGTGCCCGTTCCGATCCATCTCACCCTCAACGCCACGGCCGCGCGCTTGGTAGCCGACGGCGGAGCCTCCGCTTTGACGACGTCCGCCAGTGTGATCATGACAGACCTCTGCACGCCGCTCGTGGACCCCGCCACCGTCTTCTTTTCCGCGGTCGAGTTGGTCATCGCGGTGCAAGGCGCGGACCCCATGGAGATCGTCCACCGATCGGACAGCATGATCCCCGCAGGCTGTGCTTTCGAAACCGAGAGCCAGATCACCGAGGTCACGCCGGATCCTGGAGCGACGACGGTGACGTTGGAGATCACGCACTTCTCTCTCACCGTCAGCGGTTTTCCAGAGAGTCTCGTGCCCGGGGGTGAGATCACTTTCGCAGACGAAGACTCCGAGTGCGGAGAAATCCGCCTCAGGGAAGGATCGAGCGTCACCGCACTCCCGGTGTACCCGTAGAGTGCACCCACATGGCTTTACGTCGTTGGCTCCGAGGGTTTGTCCCCCTCACCAGGGCAATAGCTGCTCGGCCCCGAGGGCTTGTCTCCTTCGCCCGGGCAGTAGGTGGTTGGCTCGGAGGGCTTGTCCCCCTCACCAGGACAGTACGATGCCTCAGCGCTTCCAACGGCCGCGAATGCGAAGACGGCCACGAGAGCGAGGGCGCGAATCATTGTCTTTGCGAGCATGACCAAAGTTCTAAAGCCCTCCCTTGAGGTGCACAAGCGCCGTCACGTGCCCGACCCACGGCGCGAGCTGCGTTTTGGCGGGAATCCTTGCCGCGTTTCGACCCCGGGCTTCGCGACGCTTCCAACATTGGCCGCCAGGCTCCAGCGTCGCGCGACACGCTGCGGACAAAAGAAAACCCCGGTAGATCCGGGGCTTAGAGTCTATCGGCACCAGGGTTTTGTTGCGCGGCGGACGGGACTCGAACCCGCGGCCTCCGGCGTGACAGGCCGGCGTTATAACCAACTTAACTACCGCCGCATTTTCCTCAGGGCATCGCCCATTGGGACGGGCCTTGTAGCCCGGGGCCAAGGGGCTGTCAAAGCCCTGACACGTTGAAATTAGTCCTTCTTGCCCGCCCGCGCAGCGACCAGCCCGGCGCGCGCCTTGTTGACGGTTTCCTCGTATTCCCTGTCGGGGTCGCTGGCCTCCACGATGCCGGCCCCGGCCTGGAGCCACATCTCTGCGTCCCGCGCCACGATCGTGCGGATGGCGATGGCGACGTCCATGTTGCCGTCGAAGCCGATGTAGCCGACGGCGCCGCCGTAGACCCCTCGCCGCTCGGGCTCGAGCTCCTCGATGATCTGCATGGCGCGGACCTTCGGGGCGCCGCTCAGCGTCCCCGCCGGAAACGTGGCTCTGAGGACATCGAGCGCGTCGCGGCCCGGGTCGAGCTCCCCGACCACGTTGGAAACGATGTGCATCACGTGCGAGTAGCGCTCGATGACCATCCGGTCGGTCACCTGCACAGTGCCCGCCCGGCTGATCCGCCCGACGTCGTTACGGCCGAGGTCGACGAGCATGACGTGCTCGGCCCGCTCCTTCGGATCGGCGAGCAGTTCTTCCTCGATGGTGCGGTCCTCGGCTTCGGTGCGTCCGCGATGGCGCGTGCCCGCGATGGGACGCACGTGGGCCTGGCCGTCCTCGAGGCGGACCAGGGTTTCCGGGCTGGCCCCCGCCACGATGCGGTCGGGCAGCCGAAGGAAATACATGTAGGGGCTCGGGTTGATGATGCGCATGGCGCGATAGACATCGAACACGTCGGTGTCGCCGAGCGGCAACCGAAAGCGCTGCGACAGCACCACCTGGAAGATGTCGCCCGCCCGAATGTGCTCCTTGGCCTTTTCCACCGCCTCGCAGAACCCAGCCCGGTCGAAGGAAGACGGGGGAAGCTCCAAATCACCGTCGCGCTTCGGCGGATGCAAGCGTCGGGGAAACGTGGGGTGGTCGAGCGCGTCCAGCGTGGCATCGATGCGGGCCGTCGCCGATTCGTAGGCGCGCCGCGCATCACCTTCGACACGCACCGGCACGACGACCCGCACCGTCCCCCGCACGTTGTCGAAAATCAGCACCGTGCCGCCAATTGCAAAACAGAACTCCCAATCGTCGTCGCGCCCCAGCGCTGCACCCACCGTCGGCTCGAAGGTGCGCACGGCGTCGTAGCTCACGTAACCGACGGCGCCGCCCCAGAAGCGCGGAAGCCAGCTGACCTCGGGTGGCTTCCACTCCGCAAGCGTCTCGCGGAGCCGCTCCCAAGGATCGACGCCGAGCTCCTGCCGCGCCTCACCGTCTAGGACGCGCTCGAACTTATCCGCGACGCCGCGTACGATGACCTCGGGGGCGAATCCGACGAAGCTGTACCGCGCCCATTTCTCGCCCCCGACGACGCTCTCGAGCAGGTAGCTGCCCGCTTCCCGCCCGAGCGTGGCATGTGCGAGCACCGGCGTCAGCCGATCGGCGATGACCTCGCGGTGCACCGGAACCACCGTGGCGTCTTGGCAGAGACGCTCGAACTCGCTCGCGCTCGGAAAGTACTCGTCCACGGCACTCCGAATAACACCGTTGTGACAATCGTGCTAAGGGTCGAGCCGGAGAAACCATGGCCGATCTACCCCTCATCGAAGCCGACCCCGAAATCGCTCAGTGCATCGCCGAGGAACAAAAGCGGCAGCACGACAAGCTGCGCCTCATCCCGAGCGAAAACTACGCGAGCCGGGCCGTCATGGAGGCCTGCGGCAGCGTCCTCAATAACAAGTACTCGGAGGGCTATGCCGGAAAACGGTACTACGAGGGCCAGCAGAACATCGACACCGTGGAGAAGCTCGCGATCGAACGTCTCAAGCGCCTTTTCGGCGTGGACCACGCCAACGTGCAGCCGTACTCGGGCTCACCGGCCAACCTCGCGGTCTACTTCGCGTTCTGCAAGCCCGGCGACACCATCATGGGGATGGGCTTGCCGAGCGGCGGGCACCTCACCCACGGCTGGAAGGTTTCGATCTCGGGCAAGTACTTCAACGCCATTCAGTACGGCGTTCGCCGCGACGATCACCTGATCGACTTCGACCAAGTGGCTTCGCTCGCGCGAGAGCACAAGCCGAAGGTTCTGTTCTGCGGCGCGACGGCATATCCGCGCCTCATCGACTTTGCGAAGTTCGCCGAGATTGCCCGGGAGGTCGGCGCCATCCTCGTGGCCGACATTGCGCACATCTCTGGGCTGGTGGCCGGTGGCGCGCACCCCTCGCCGGTCGGCCACGCCGAGGTCATCAGCAGCACGACCCACAAGACGTTTCGCGGGCCGCGTGGCGGCATGATCCTCTGCAACGAGGAGCACCGAAGCGCGATCGACCGCGCGGTGTTCCCCGGCTTGCAAGGCGGCCCCCACAACGGGACCACCGCGGGCATCGCGATTGCAGCCAAGCTCGCCATGACCGACGAGTTCAAGGCGTATGCGCACGCCATCGTCGACAACTCGCGGGTTTTGGCGGATGCATTGTTGTCGCGAGGTTTCGATTTGGTGACGGGCGGGAGCGACAACCATCTGATTCTGATCGACCTCACCAACAAGGACGTGCCGGGCAAGGTCGCGGCGCAGGCGCTCGATCGCGCAGGCATGGTAGCCAACTACAACTCCGTGCCCTTCGACCCGCGCAAGCCGTTCGATCCGAGTGGCCTTCGTCTCGGAACCCCCGCGATCACGAGCCGCGGAATGGGCCCCGAAGAAATGAGGCGTCTCGGCAACTGGATGGCGGATGTCGTCGAGGATGTCGAGAACGAGCAGCTGATCAGCCGCATCGCGGGCGAGGTCAAAGAGCTATGCGACCAGTTCCCGGCGCCCGGCATCTCGAGTCGCTGACGGGCGGCGCCCCCTCGATACGGGCTTTCCGTTCAGTTTGGAAACGCGAGAAGGCACGTCGCAAAAGGGCCTACCCCTGCTAGACTCGCGGAAAGATGTCCCTGCAGGGAAAGCGCATCGTCGTTGGACTGGGCGGCGGGATTGCCGCGTTCAAGGCGGTGGAGCTCGTTCGTGAGCTGATGCGTCGAGGTGCCGAAGTTCGCGTCGTGATGACCGACGCAGCCCGGCGATTCGTGGGGCCCATCACGTTTGCAGGCCTCACCGGCAAGCCCCCGGTGACCGACCTCTGGGCCGAGGACTACGCGGGCGAGGTGCATGTCGAGCTCGGTGAATGGGCCGATGCAGTGGTCATCGCGCCGGCCACCATGAACCTGATGGCGCGCGCCGCCAACGGCCACGCCGACGACGTAGTCCTGGCAACGTTGGCCTGCGCCAAGGGCCAAGTCTTCTTTGCGCCCGCCATGCACTCCCGCATGTGGTCCCACCCGGCCATGCAGCGCAACGCCGAAGCGCTGACGCGAAGCGGTGCCGTCTTGCTCGGCCCCGTGATCGGGCCGCTCGCCAGCGGCGAGATTGGGCTCGGCCGAATGATGGAGCCCGTAGAGATCGCCGACGGCGTGGAGACCCATCTCGCCCATGCGAAGGACCTCGAAGGGGTTCGGTTGCTGATCAGCGCTGGCCCGACACACGAAGACCTCGACCCGGTGCGCTTCATCGGCAACCGCTCGAGCGGCCGCATGGGGTACGCCATCGCCGCCCAAGCGCTGCGGCGGGGCGCGGAGGTCACGATCGTGAGCGGGCCCGTGCACATTCCGCCGCCGTCTGGGGCCGAGGTCGTGCAGGTGTGGTCGGCGCGGCAGATGCACGAGGCGATCATGTCGCGCTTCGATGCGTTCGACGTCGTCGTCATGGCGGCTGCGGTTGCGGACTACCGGCCGCACCGACGCGCGGGCCAGAAGATCAAAAAGGGCGAGAACCTCCAAATCGAGCTCGTTCGCAATCCGGACATCCTGGCCGACCTCGGCGCCAAGCGAGCCCAACGCCCGGCAGTGTTGGTCGGATTTGCGCTCGAGACCGAGAACCTGGAGCAGGCTGCGCGGGAAAAGCTAGTCAAAAAAGCGGCTGACCTCATCGTAGCCAACGAAGCGGGCGCGGGTCTTGGTGGCGACACAAACCGCGCCGTGCTGGTGGAGGCAGGGTCGTCGACACCGCTCCCACAGATGAGCAAGCGCGCCCTGGCTGATCAAATCCTCGACCGCATCCGAGTGCTCTTGCACCAGGCTGCGCATCGCCAGGGGCGCGAAGCCGAGCGCGATGCCCCCAACTAACCGGATGGCATCGTGACTCGTCCCCTCATCGCCGCACTCCTCGCGCACCTCGACGGACAAACGCCGCGTGAAGCGGCGCTCCAGGCTTATCGCGATGCGGAAAACCGGCACGGCATTCACATTCACGACGACCACGATGCGCGCGTCGCGCCTGGCGCTTTCAAGCCACACATGCCGATCTCCGAAGAGCGTGTTCGCACGCTGACGCGAAGCTGGGAGCAGTTCGATCGGGCGCTCGAGCCCCTCGGCCGCGCAGCAGAGCGCGAGCTGGTCATTCGGACGCTCGGCCCTTTCATCTCCGATACGGGTCTTTGGGTGGCGGGGGCCGATCTCGCCGAGGATCATCTGTTCATTTTTCGCTCCGGTGAGGTCGGCTCTTGGACCGCCGAGCAGTGGGACCATCACCTCGCGAACTGGGCGGCGGTCGCGCAGTACCAGGGCCGCGACGATTGGACGGCGGAGCGCATCGTCGAGCAGGTTCGGAAGGCGCCGCGCTATCGTGATTGGACCACGCTTCTGCGAAGCCTGATCACCGAGGCGCGAGGCGGTCCGGTGCGTGCGTGACTAGAGCACGTCCACCGGTCCGGCGCCTACACGGAGCACCACGGGCTCATCCCCGGTGAGATCGATGATGGTGGATGGCTCGATGCCGCCCCACCCCGCATCGACGAATGCGTCGACGTGCCGGAAGCGTGCGTGAAGCTCGTCCGGATCGTTGAGGACCTCGCCGTCGACCGTGGCCGAGGTCGACACGATGGGGCTTGCGAGCTCCTGTAGGAGCGCCAGCGCCACCGGGTCGTCCGGCACCCGAATTCCGACGGTCTTTTGCTTGCGGACCAGGAGCTTGGGCACGTCGCGCGTGGCGCGCAGCACGAACGTATACGGCCCCGGCACCAAGCGCTTCATGATGCGGTAGGCGAAATCATCCACGTGCGCATACCGCGCGATCTTGCTCAAGTCCGGGCACATGAAGCTCAACGGGTGGTCCTTTTTGAGTTGCCGGATCTGGTAGATGCGCTCGACGGCCTTCTTTTGATGAATGTCGCACCCGAGGCCGTACACGGTGCCCGTTGGATAGACGATCACGCCGCCGCGACGGAGTATCTCCACCACTTGATGGACGCGCCGGGGCTGCGGATGCGTGGGGTGAATTTCGATGCGCATGCGTGGGCCGTCCAGCTACCGACCGCACCGGGTGACGTCAAGGCAACGAGGACTACCCAACCGGTGACAAATGCGCTAACTACACGCCCGCAAATGACGGAAAAACCAGATCCGCGGCCGTATTTGGTGATTACGGTGCTCTTGGACAGCTCCGCGCGACCTGCGGCGGTCAGCCGGAGCCATGGCGATGCCTACGAGCGATCCCTGCAGGCCATCGATGGTCACGACGTGGCCGGAATCGAGCTCGTGGAGCTGCCCATCGCGGCCCCCGTGTTCCATGCGCTGCGCAAGCCGCTGGCAGTGCCCGCAGACGCGGTGGGGCTCTACGACGTGTTTCCCTTGGCGAGCCACCTGAAGCCCGAGTACCGAAAGATTGCCGGACAGTTCCTGGCGGCCGAAGCGCTGTGGACCATGGAGGAGCAAGGCCTGCTCGGCGGCGTCCCGGTCAACGTGAAGCTCGACGTGCCGCGAGGCTGGCAGAGTGATCCGAAACAGATCCACCAGCACCTGGTCGCGGAAGGCGCGCTCGACCTGAGCGAAAGCGGCATCGAGACCTACAAGGCCATCAAGTCCGCTTGGGACAAGAGCCTCGCCTCGGCGCCCATCAGTTGAGGGAGTACGGCCGCTCGAGCAGGAACGGTGCGATCTGGGCGTCGAACTGCGCGCCGTCGGCGCGGTGCATCTGGTAGGTGCCTTGCATCGTTCCGCGCTCGGTCGGAAGCACGGCGCCGCTGGTGTAGCGAAAGCTGTCGCCCGGGCTCAGGATGGGCTGCTCACCGACCACGCCCGGTCCTTCGACCTCTTCGCTCTCACCGAGGGCGTTGGTGATGATCCAGTGGCGCGAGCGAAGCTGGACCACTTCCTTGCTGTTGTTGGTGATGGTGATTGTGTAGGCGAAGACGAAGCGACGGCTCCCCGGGTGCGACTGATCGGGGAGGTACTGGCTTTGCACCTCGACGAGGATGCCGTGGGTGCTCGCGCTCGAGGTCGTCGACGGGCCGCTCATCGCGCGACACCTCGGAGCTGGCGCGCGTGGCTCACCCAAGGGGAGTTGGCAACCGCCAAACGCCATTCCGCTTCTTGATGCTCGCGCTCGGCGTAGCCGATTCCGATTCGGGAGCCGACCGCAATCTCGGCGGCGGGCGCACCCTCTCGCACCTCGAGCCCGCCACGACGGTACAGGGGGTGGCCGCTGAAGGTGGCATCGAGGCCCAGCGCCTGACCGATCTTTCCGGGCCCGGTAAGAAGAACCGGTCCTTCCTTTCCGCCGCGGCGCCGTCGAATCGTGGCATGACCCGCGATCGGCTCGCACGAGCGAATCAGCACGGCCGCCCCCTCGCCCTCGCGATTGGTCACCAGATTCAGCATCTGGTGCAAGCCGTAACACAGATAGACGTATGCGTGGCCCGGGGGTCCCCACATGGGCGCATTGCGGGCAGTGAGACCCGCGCGACAGTGGTTCGCGCTGTCGTGGGGATAGCGGTACGCCTCGACCTCCGTGATGCGGAGGCCGACCTCGCCATGCCAGATCTCTTGGCCCAGCAGGTCCCGGGCCACTTCGAGGGCATCGCGCGCGTAGAACTGCCGGGGAAGCAGACGTCCGGGCACGTCGGGATTGTGAGGGGAGATCGGCGGCAGCGCCAGCGGTAGTCCGTGAAGCGCGCTATATCGATCACGGCATGCAAGGAGGAGGCTCCATTCGAATTCGCAGCGCGCAGCCTGGCGATCTGGACGCCGTGATCGGTGGCCCGCCCATGTGGTTGATGTGGCGCGAGGCGCGGCTGTGAAATGGCGTCAGCAATGAGAATCTTCGTCACCGGCGGTTCGGGATTCGTGGGGGGCGCCGTGATTCGGCGTCTCGCCGAGGACCACGATCTGGTAGCGATGGCGCGGTCGGATTCGTCGGCTCGCACCGTGGAGCAAAGGGGCGCACGCGCGGTGCGTTGCAGCCTCGACGACGTCGACGCTTCGCACCTCGCCGGCTGCGACGCGGTGATTCACGCGGCGGCCAAAGCCGAGGCCTGGGGGGCATGGTCGGATTTCGAGCGCATCAACGTGGAGGGAACACGCAGGATGCTCGAGGCGGCCGGGTCCGCCGGCGTCCGGCGATTCATTCACATCGGGACCGAAGCGGCTTTGTTCAAGGGCCAGCCCATGCGGGACATCGACGAGAGCTATCCCTTGGCGCCAGACTCACCCTTCCCCTACTCGGCAACGAAGGCTCGAGCAGAGCTCGCAGTGCGCGGCGCAAACGACCTCTTGGGCATGCAAACCCTAGTGCTTCGCCCGCGCCTCGTCTGGGGACCTGGCGACGAGACCGTGCTGCCGGCAGTGCGGCATCTCGTAGAGTCCGGCAGGTTCGCTTGGATCGATGGCGGCCGGAGCAGGACCTCGAGCTGCCACATCGACAATCTCACGCACGCTATCGAGCTCGCTTTGGCGCACGGAAGAGGCGGCGAGGCCTATTTCATCGCCGACGACGAGGTGCACACCATCCGTGCATTTCTCACCGCGTATCTGCGCACCGCAGGTGTCGAGATGCCCGACAAGTCCGTGCCGGCGTGGCTGGTTCGTGGCGTGGCGGGAGCAGTCGAGCCGCTCTGGCGCCTATTCCGCGTGCAGAAGCCGCCTCCCATCACCCGCTTCGAGGCGTGCATCCTGTCCGTCGACTGCACGGTCAAGATCGACAAGGCGCGCGACGAGCTCGGTTATCAACCGCTCGTCGCGATGGAACAGGGTCTCGCAGCGCTACGGCAATAGCTCGGCGGCCGCAGTCAGCTTGCTCCTGCAGACTCCAGGCGCGCAGCCACGATTCGATAGTCGCCGCTAGATGGCTCTTCTGGGCTCTCGTGCTTCCCTACGCCGAGATGTTCCCTCGGACGCCCTTTTTGCGGTCAGCTTCCGTCATGTCGAACTGCGCGCCCTTGTCTTTTAGCGTCTCCTCTCCGATTCGGTCGCGGTGTTGCGGTTTGTCGCAGAGATACGCGTGCATCTCCATGGCAAAGCCTCCGTCGAGATCGTCCACGATGCGTTGCTTCCATGGCCGCCGCATCACCTGCACGGACATGCGCCGGGTCGTTCGCTTCTTGGAAACTAGGCGCTTCGCAATCTCTTGAGCGCGATCCATGAGCTTCGCACGCGGAACGACCTCGTTCACGAGACCGTACTCCAGCGCCTTCTGCGCGCTGATGGGCTCGCACATCCACATCGCATAGGTCGCTCGCTTCACGCCCATGAGCTCTATGAACGCGCTGTGGATGCCATCGCCAGGCACAAGACCGAGATCGAGGTGCGGGTCGATCAGGATCGTGTTGTCTGAGCAGATCGTGAGATCGCACATCAGCGCTAGCTCCGTGTGTGCGCCGGGGCCAGGAATCACGCCAATGGTCGGGATCTCGACGTCGTGGATCAGACTGATCAGCATCTGACGACCATCGAAGTACATGTGCTCGTAGCTATAGTAGGGACGATCCTCTTCCTCCTTGGAGAAGCTCGAGTCGTCCATGTTGGCGATCCAGGTGTCCCCCGTCGTCGTGAGGATCATCACCTCGTTTTCGGGATCGGACCCGACGGTACGAAACGCCTGCCAGATGGCGCGGTGGAGCTCGAAGTTCCACTGCACATCACCGCCCAACGTGTGCATGCGGAGCACGATGATCCCGTCGCGGCGCTCCATCTCGAAGTGCTCCTTGAAGAGCTCCTTGTATTCCTCGAACTTCGGCGTGGGTACGTAGCTTGTGAGTGACATCGCGATTCCTCCTTGCTGGGGGTTGGACACGGCGACCCTACGACTGAGAGGATGGCTAAGGAATGTCCATTGGTGGGCAGGAGATGGACAATAAGTTGCCATCTGGGGCAACATGCCATCGGTCATGGATCTGGATGAGCTGCGTGCCTTCGTGGCGGTGGTCGAAACGGGGTCGATCGTGGCCGGTGCGCGGTCGCTCAACTTCGCTCGGGCCACGTTACGAAGGCGCCTGGACGAGCTGGAGGCACGGGCCGGGGTACCACTGCTTCACCGGACCGCACACGGCGTGACGCCCACCGAGGCGGGATCGGTTCTGGCTGCGCGAGGTCGCCGAATCCTGCAGGAAGCGAGCGCGCTTTTGAGCTCCGTGCGCGAGGTCGGAGCCGAGCCGACAGGCGAGCTGCGCTTCATGGTTCCCGTGGGGCTGCCACCGGAGGGCGTGACATCACTGTTCGCGGCGTTGCGAACGAAGTACCCGCATCTGTCACTCCGGGTTCACTTCTCGGAGGATCCACTTGGTGGATTGCTCGAAGACGTCGACGTCGCCGTGCACTTCGGTACCCGCAGCCCGGCGGGGTCCTGGGTCTCGTACGAGCTTCTGCGGGTGCGCGAGCGGCTGATTGCGAGTCGCGAGTACCTCCGACGCAAGGGAGTCCCGAAGACGCTGGACGAGTTGGCGCATCACGACTTGCTTGCGTGGGATTGTCCGGACGGCGATGCGACCATCTGGCCGACGTGGCAAGGAACGACCTTGCGCGTGGTGCCGCGCGTGATCAGTCCGGATATCCACCTGCTGCGCCGGTGCGCCGCGGCCGGGATGGGCATCGCCTTCTTACCCGACGCCGAGATCCCGGAGTCGGATGCTCCTGCCGATGGGCTCGTGCCCGTGTTACCCAACGACATAGGACGGGAACGGCCGCTTCGCGTGGTCGTGCCCGCGGTCCTTGCGGAAATCCCGCGGATTCGAGCGGTGCTGACGGAGATCCGAGCGTTTCTCGCCCGTGTTGGGTAGCCGGCTTGGTCATGGTAGGTGACAGGAACGTACCAGACTTCGGGGGGAGCGGATGAACGAGGAAATGATCCAATTCGAGAAGCAGGATGCAATCGCGACCATCCGTCTCAATCGTCCAAAGAAATACAACACGCTCCGATTCGAGATGCTGCAGCAGATGGATGCAGCCCTCAGGGACGCGAACGCCGATGATCAGATCAAGGTCATCGTGCTGGAAGGGGCGGGAGACAGCTTCTGTGGTGGCTTCGACTTCTCCGGTGGGTTGGAGCACTTTCCAGGAATCACCGAGGAAGGATACGACCCGGGCGTCGATCATCACATGGTGACGAACTACTACACCAGCTACATCACGACGTTCATGGGCCTTTGGCGTGGGCTCAAGCCCGTGATCGCCAAGGTGCATGGCTATTGCGTCGGTGGCGGCTCGGAGATGGCACTTTGTGCCGACATCGTGATCGCGTCGGACGACGCGCGCATCGGGACGCCGTACTCGCGCGTCTGGGGTTGCCATTTGACCGGTATGTGGATCTATCGACTCGGTCTTGCCAAAGCGAAGTACTACGCGCTCACCGCGGAATGGATCAGCGGGAAGGAAGCCGCGGAGATCGAGCTGATCAACTTTTCCTATCCGCTCGAAGAGCTGGATCAGCGAGTGGAAGAGTTGGCCGACAAGTTGGTGCAGATCCCCCTAACCCAGTTGATTTCGATGAAGCTCATCGTGAATCAGGCCTACGACAACATGGGATTGCAGAAGAGTTCGTCCGGCTTGCCATGAGCCAAGGCGTGAAAGCCGCGGTCACGAAGAGAGACGCACCATTCGGCGACTACAGCCAGGGGCGGCCGGAGTACCAGCCGAGGAAGAAAAGCGAGCTAGCCAACGAGTGATTCAGTGAAACATGCTTCGCTGCCGGTATGAGTCTTGAGACGCCGTCGCCTCACGAAGGCTCGTCGCGCTCAGCTCGCTGCGAGTGCCCCGATGTAGCACGCGCACGAAACCGTGGATGCTACGGTCCGGACGTGGTTCCACCGAGTCCACCGTGCGAGGTACGTCTGCCAGAAACGCGCCCCTTCTGGACTCGATGCGTCGTGCGCGTCGAGCGCGTTGTTGAGCGGGACGTTGAAGGCGACTGTGCACCCGAACATGCCGAGCAAATAAACGAAGCCGCCTGCCACGAGCGCAGCACGCAAGGGGGCCTCGGGCGACATGAGTGCCATCACGCTCAACGCAGCGGCGATCAAGGTCGTTCCGAAAAAGAGCACGATGAACAACGAGCGCTGGATCACCTGGTTGATCGCTTGCATGGCGCGGATGCCGGAAGCCGAGTCGATCTTGCCGAGCGCGCCCATGATGAAGGTCGAGAACGCGAAGTACAGACCTGCCATCAGGCCGCATCCGATCGCGGAGAACCAAAGGAGCGCGGTCATCGGCAACGAAGCTTTGGACGAACGAGCATGGACCATCTCCCGAGTGCAAGCGTTTCGCTAGGCGCCCACCAAGCGCAGAATCTTCGCTTCACCGCACGGCTTTTGCAGTCAGATTCGACCTCCAACTTGGCACGCTGAATGCGGGGCTCCGCGGGACAGCGTCCATCTTGCTGGCTCCCAAAGGAGGAGGCCATGGATGATGGTCCCCCGCAGCCGCTAGCGCGAAAGCCGCTATTTCGGCTTTCTTCAATGAGCGAGGTGGGCAGGGTTTGTGCTCTGGTCGCCGCTTCGATGATCTGGCTTTCGGGGTCAGTTGGCACGTCCGCCTCCGCGGAGCTGCCGACGACGAACGACGCGATCATGCAAGAAGCACAGCACGCCGAAATCCATGCGGAGCCTTCCGACGAGGACCTCGCAAAGATCTCGAGGATGCCCCGGACTGGGGTGCCCTCGGACCTCGAACCGGCGCGCAGCGTGTCGGTTGGATATCCGAACCGGGGACTGCTCCAGTTCGGAACGCGGATCAGCGATGAGGGAGCGATACGCGTCAAAGACAGCTCTCTCGATATGAAATGGCACTGTCCTGGTCGCGCTAACTGCGCAGGTCGCTTGACAGGTTCACTCGTTTCGGTGTCTTCTCCCGCCCCATGACAACTGCCCGCTGTTTCATCGGTTCTCGGAGCCCCGCTCTTACTCTTGCCATCATGCTGTCCGCCGCGATGGCATTCGGCTGCAGCGACAACGGAGGTTCGGGCGGTGCCGGCGGCACCGGCGGGATGGCTGGCGCGGGGGGTACTGGTGGGATGGGTGGCAGTGCGGCGACAGGTGGAAGCGGAGGCTCCGGAGGTGACGGTGGTACGGGCGGCAACGGTGGCGGCGGCGGCTCGACACCCGAGTGCTCGCTCAGCGGTGACTGCACCATCTTCGAAGTGTGTGAGAGTGGAACGTGCGTGGAGGGCACCGAGGTGTTCGTCTCGAGCACCCGCTACGACGGCGCCCTTGGCGGCATCGTCGCCGCGGACAGCGAGTGTCAGAGCTTGGCAGCCGACGCGGGACTCCGCGGCGTCAACTGGTACGCCTGGCTCTCGGGTGAAATCGACAGCAACCCCGCCAGCCCCGCCGACCAGTTCCCGCAACAGACGACGCCCTACTTCCTCGTCGACGGTACTCGGGTTGCGGACAACTGGACTGATTTGACTGACGGGAGCCTCGCACATCCGATCAACCGGGATGAAAACGGCGTGGAAGTCACCGATGACGGAAACCACTTCGTGTGGACCGGCACCCAGGCAAACGGTACCGCGGCAGGACAGGACTGCTCGTCCTTCACGGCCACCGGCCCCGCTGGGGCGCGCGGCCAGGCGGGAGACGCGACGGCTTCCAGCGGCGCTTGGACCGCCTCCTTCCTTCAGTTCTGCGACCGCAACAACCTGCGCATTTACTGCTTCAAGTGGAGCAGCTTCTAGGCAAGAAGCCTCGAGCCTCCTTCCCTAACGCTCCGCCTCGAAGGCACCGATGTCGCAGGCGCCGCCCTGGGGTCGCGCGCACCACGGCTTCGCCCGGAGGTCTTGAGCTCGAGCGCCGTGTGGGGCTCTTGAGCGCTATCGATGCCCTGAATGAACACCGAGCGGGAACTCTCCTCGTGAGCAAGCGCGATCGGATCGCCCGCGACGTCATTATCTCGGGAATGCTCGAACGCCTCGTCGAACGCCAGGGAGCGAAGGTGGCTTCCGCTGATGGAGTCGGGAACGGAAGCGGTCCGGAAGCCCAGCTCATGCGCACGATGATCGACGCCTTTGCCGCGTACGAGAGAGCCCTCATTCGAGCTCGGACCAAAGCCGCACTCGCGGCCAAAGCCGCCCGGGGCGAACGCACAAGCCTTCACGCGCCCTACGGCTGGAGTGTCGGAGAGGACGGCATTCGATTGGTTAAACTGCCGGAGGAGCAGCGGATTCTCGCTCGCATTCTCAGGCTGCGAGAACAGGGCCTCTCGATTCGCGCGATTGCCGACACCCTAAACGAGAAGGGTCTACCTGCGCGGGGAAAGCGATGGCACCCGACAACCGTCGCGCGGATCCTCACAGTGCACGCTGACGCGGCAGCCTGACCGTCGAAGACAGGCGGGCTACATCAGCCGACTCGGGCAATGAAGCGAACACGTCGCGTACTGCCTGAAGCCGAAGCCGAGCTTCAGTCGGCGGCAGTGTGGCACGAGGAGAAGCGTCGCGCCTTGGGTATCGAGCTCGGTGCACAGTCGGAAGATGTTTTCGGCGGCTATCAGCTTGCTTCTGATAGTTCTTTTTTGAGCTTGCTACTGATTACGAACAGTATGCCTACGGCTACGAACGGTCCCGTAATCGCCATGATGATACCAAGACTCATCCCTATCGACTCGTTCATCCTGTAGTTGAGGATGAAGACTGGCGGGCTCAACGCAACACCAATCAGGGTGAAGAGAATGCCCCCGAGCAGTTCCCATTTGGTCGCCACGAAGAAGATAGCCAGAAGGATGAACGAAGGGATGAGGTGCATGGAAAAATGCCCAAGCTGTTCCCAAAGAGTATGAGTGCCATCGAACGCGTCGAGGGCAAACATGCTCACGAACAGAATGGCAAGAATGCAAAGTATTCGCGGAGCCCAATGGAAGAATCTGATACGCGTGTCCAAAGTTCTGCAGATCTACCACAGGCTGGAGTCGATCCGCCTCGGTGGACGTTGACAAGGGACCGCGCCCTATGACGCGATCCCTTGTTTCTTCCGGTGACCCCAAGTACGCGAAGTTGGAACTTCGTTGTGGGCTTCCTCACGGAGTGGGAAGGGCTTTGGAGGTTGGCCGTGCGGTCGGGTGCCGCCCTGCAGCTCGGCACCGCAGTCAACCGCGATGAGGTTGAGACCAGCGCGCGTAGGCCCTTCGGACATAGGCCAGTCGCTCGGCGGGCGTTGGGTACCGCTTCGAGAACCAGCGAATCAGCCGCAGCGCTTCTTCTCGCTCGCCCTCCGATACAGGCGCATTCACATACGCGTCGAACGCCTCCGCAGTGAGGCTCCGCTCCGTGAGCTGCCGTGCTGCCTCGATAGCGGCCCCAGATGGAAAGTCTGCGCGACTCATTCCAGCACCTCCTTGAGGCGTTGCAAGAGTCGAATGTCCTCCGCGTCCTTGGGTCGTCCGCCGATCCGCTTTGTCAGAATGAGATCGTCGACTGAAGGAATGAAGAGCTTCGCGGTGCCAATTTCCACCGACACCCGCCGAGACCAGAGGTCATCGAATACGACCTCTAAACCGTCGACGGTCGTTCGAGTCGCCGAGACCAGAACATCGACGTGCTCGTCGTTCTCAAGGACATATCGACCGTTTCGGCGAGCATCCTTCGGCGTACGGTTGGGCTCCAAATCGAAAGCTTGAGCGGCCGTGTTCAACTTCTCGATATCGTCGGAATGCACCCAGAAATCGTAGTCCGCCGTCAAGACGGGCAAACCCAAGACAACCATTGCGCGGCGTCCGATCAATAGGGCTCGCGCGCCGCTACTCTCCACGGCGGCAAAAAATGAGAACTCATCGAACTCCGACCCTCGCATCACCGAGAGTTTCGTGGTTGTCCGGCGCGCACGCAAGAGCAGGCATCAGAGCGGACGGAAGAGTCGAGCAACTGGTCGCGCGACCTGTAGCTTTCGCTGCGTTTAGGGTCGCTCCGAAACGAAAAAGCCCGGCCGAAGCCGGGCTTTGACCGCGGTGACCCCAAGTACGCGAAGTTGGAACTCGGTTGTGGCGTTCCTCACAGATTGGGAGGCGCTCCGCGCTCTTGCGGTGGGACCGGTCAATACGAGCTCAGCAAGGCGTGCGAGTTGGTGAAGGCAGGGGCTCCAAAGATGCCTGGCTGCGCTCAGTGGGACGCCCTACGGCTGCGCCTCAAACGCCCCGACGTCGCACGTGAGGTCAGCCGCCACCACTGCCATCTGGCCCCCACCATCAATAGTCACAAAGCCAATTCTGGGTCGGGTCGATGCCAAGAGGACACAGAAAGGCGCTGCACGAACCCGGCTGGCCGCAGTAGTCGCACGAAGCCACCGTGCCATCGGCACAGTCCAGATCGATCACGCCGCAGCCGCAGTCGCATCCGTCGGCGGTCCCGTAGTACTCCCCTGAACAAGTCCAGCCCGGAGGGCCGCCGCCGCTCGGTTCCGCAACGAAGCACCGCCAGTCCCCTGCACGGCACTCGCCCGCGCCGTCGTAACCAGTGAACCAGCAGAGGGTCCCGGAACTGAGGCCCGTGCAATCGAGCACTGCGCAGGCGCCCTTCCAGCAAAGGCCGATGGTGCCCCCGACGTCACACGGCGTCGCGGGGTCACGGTCGGTGCAGTCGCGGGGATATCCGTTGCCGTCAACGCAGCCACCGTCGATGCAGTA
>LJTN01000041.1 GCA_001303415.1 Myxococcales bacterium SG8_38 | reverse complement strand
CAAGCGCTCTCGCCCCGTGAGGCCCGAGCGCATCGTCGAAAGCCCAACACAGAGTGGGCGCGCTGCGAAGATGACCACGGCGACGAATCCGAGTGCGGCTGGCGGCAGCCCGAGGATATCTCTCATCTCCATTCGAGCGGTCAGCAGGATGAACAGCGTGGAGATGAGAAGAACGCGAGCGTGCTCGGTGAATTCGAGGCTACCTTCGATGTCCACGCGCTTCTGCGAGGCGAGGGCGACGCCGCTGATCGTCACGGCGAGCAAACCCGACTCTTCTTGCACCTGATTGGCAGCCGCGTACACGACGAGCATGAATGGGAGAAGCACTGCGTTGTGCAGAAAACCGGGCAGCAGGCTTCGCTCCCGGAGCTTCACGTAGAGCCACGCGGAGGCAAGGCCCAGCGCACCGCCGATCACGAGCGCTTTGACGATTCCCGCGCTGACGACCGTAAAAGCCCCTTCGATCTCTTCGGCGCGAATGCCTTGAAACACCAGCACCGCGAGGATGGCGCCGATCGGGTCGTTGAGGATTCCCTCGAGCTTGAGCACCGAGGCCACGCTGCCCCGTGGACGTGCATGCCGAAGCAGCGGACCGATGACGGTGGGCCCGGTGACCACCAAGATTGCGCCCAACAGAAGTGCGAGCTCGAAACGCAGCTCCAAGAGGTGATATGCCGCTACCGTCAAGACCGCCCAAGTGGTCGGGATCCCGATGACGATGAGACGTCGCACGGGCGTCGCGACCCCACGCATTTCTTCCCAGCTCGCGGTCAGTCCCCCCTCGAACAGCACCACTGCTGCGGCGAGCGAGACGAAGGGGAACGTCACCGGCCCCAACACCTGTTCCGGCCTGAAGATACCGGTCAACGGACCGGGCACGAACCCGACCGCCAAGAGCATGAGAATCGATGGAACCTTGAGCCGCCATGCCAGCCACTGAGCCAACGCGCCAAGCGCTGCGAGCATCGCGATTCCGTTGATGATTTCTCTGTGCACGGCGGAGGAAGGTGGAAGACGCGGCTGCGTTGCTGGGCGGCACGTCACAGCCTACAAATACGCTATGGCCATTCCTGAGGACCTTGACCTGAATGAGCTGCGGCGCCAACTGGCAACGCGGTTTCGTGGCGCGGCGCCGGCCGGGTACGTTCGGGGCAAGAGCGCGCTTCGGGTCGCGGTGGTCGAAATCCTCCAATGCTCCGACCTCGAAGCGGAGCAGCTCGTCGACACGCTCGAGAGCCGCGGGCTGATTCGCTACGAGGGCGATCGCAGTGACGAGGTCGACGACCTCGAGCACCGCTGGCGCTTCCCCGAGCACTAGCCGATCTCGATCCAAGTCGAGTAGGCGGCAGCGCACACCTCGCCCGCGGCGTCGTAGATGGCCGTGCCGCAAAAGCTCTTTCGGCGTTCCCGTCCGAGAGCCCAACCCATCACCACGTAGCGATCGCCCGCGAAGATCGGTCGGTCGAGGCGATAGGTCATCCGGCCGAGAACGATCGGACCGGCGATGCCGCACGCCGAGATCAAGCTCCAGGCGCCGGGGCAGTCCAACGCCGCGCAGACGAGCTCCGGCGCGACTTCGCCGTTCCTGCACACCAGCTCGGCGGATGGCACCCACGAGCTTGCGACCACACCCGCATCGACGGGACCAGTGAACAAGCACATCCCGTCGTCGCAGGCTCGACCGGTGCCACACACGAAGCATTTCGGAAATGGGTGCGTGCGATATCCCAAGTACTGGACGCGGGCGGCCGCGGCCCGCGCAAACGTGATCCCTTCGGGGACGTCGACCTCGAGCCGACTCTTGCGCGCGACGGCGATCTCGGCGCCGCCATGCACCAGCGCGGCATGATCCCGCGAATCGCGGACTACGTGCATCGCTTCGTCGAGCGGAACTGGTCGCTTGAGGGTGATTTCGGCTTCTGGTCCCACGTGCTTGCTCAGCAGTCCGACGGTGTAGCCGCCGTTCCCCGAGCCGGGCGGACCGCAAAATCGGCTGGCGATTCGAACGGAATGGGTCTTGGGCGCGCTCTTGGGTGGGCGTTCGAGGGTCTGTATGGTGCTTGCGTGTGGCATGGTTGCTCCTTTGCACCCAACGTACGCAGACCGCCTGCGAAGGTCCTTGGGGGACCCTTACTGAACCCTTACCTCTGTGGATGAACGGACAACAACGAAAACTGCCGTCCCTGCATGGCGAGCTGCTGCCCGGTTTCGGAGAAATCGAGATCCGCCCCCGGCACGAGGTCGACGAGCACGTGTGAAGCCCAGACCTCGCCTGCGGGGGCTCGGGCAGCCAGTGCCTCTGCGATCGCGAATGCAGCGCCGGCCGTGATGGCGCCCTGGCGAACGACCTCGCCGGTGTGGACGCCGCACGAAAGCGGCATCCGCTCGGTCACGGCTGTGCCGCAGCGGAGGGCCCTGATCGGACCGTCGAAGCAGGCTTGCAGCCTTCCGGGCACCGCGTGGCCGCGGAAACGCCGAACCTCCTGACTCCACGTCTCGAGGTCCACGTCTCCGTGGCCGCGTCCGGCCAGAACGGTGCTCAAGAAACGGTCTTCTTCGGGCGGAGGCCGCTCCTTCGCGAGGATCCACCGGAGCGCGTCGACGAGCTCATGCCGGGTCCGAAAGAAAAAGACGTGATCGTCTCCAGGACACTCGACGTATTTGGCATTGGGGATGCGCGCGGCGAGGTAGGGACCGCTGCTCGGGTCGATCATCTTGTCTTCGGCCGCCTGCATCACGACCGTGGGCACGCGTATGGAGGGCAGCAACTCCCGAAGGTCGAGGCGAAGATTCATCTCCAGCAGATCGAGCGCTCCGCCAGGGCTGCTCCCTTCTTGCTCCGCAAAGGCGACCCAGCTCACGAACGCCGGATCGTCGAGCTGGCTCGGCGCGATCGCACGCAACGAGGCGCCTTTTCCCCAGGCCTTCCGAATGTAGCCCTTGAGCCTCTCCGTTTCTTCGAGCGTGTAGCCGCAGGGATAGTCCTTCGTGCGAGTCATCCGCGCGAAGGCGCCGCAGAGCACGAGCCCCAGGACGCGTTCGGGATACGTGGCCGCATACAACATGGCGAGCGCGCCACCTTCCGAAACGCCAACCAAGATGGCTTGCTTCGAGCCGCATGCGTCGAGCACCGCCCGCAAATCGTCCATGCGCTGCTGGTGGCTCGGCAGATCCTTCACGCGATCCGAGAGCCCGGTACCCCTCTTGTCGAACGTGATCACGCGACCAATCGCCGAGATCGACTCGAGCGCCGCACGCGTTGCAGGATGCCGGAACATCGCGCGCATGGGCATGATCCACCCGTTGACGACGACGATGTCCGTTTCTCCCTGGCCAATCGTAGCGTAGGCGATGTGGACGTCTCCGCTCTGCGCGTAGCGAGGCCGAAGGGCCGATTCCGATGGAGGTTTCTGCCCGTCCCGCGCCTTGCCCACGAACCGGTATCCCTGGCGCGGGTAGGTCTGAATCAGCTCGGCGCCGCGTTTCCCCAAGGCGCTCCGCGCCAAGCTGACTGCGCGTTGGAGAGAGCCTTCGGTGACGACTGCGTCCGACCAGAGCTCGTCGAGCAACTCACGCTTGGGGACGACGCGCTCGCGGTTTTCGACGAGATAGAGCAACAGATCGAACACTTGCGGCTGCAACGACCGTGGCTCGCCGTTCATGCGCAGCTCGCGGCGTGCGGGGTCTAGCTCGTACTCGTCGAAGACGATCGTCATGTCCGTTCACTCTGGCATGGCTCTCGCCCCGAGCCGCGCGACCAGTTTCTCGCCGGAAAAGAGCAGAAGCTCCGATCCGTCGATTGCGTATCGAGTGACCGTACCGAGCATCCTGAAGAGCTCCTGCTCTCGATCCATGCCTTCGGGGCATGCCATGCGGGTCGCGCCGAGCGCGCCGAATTCGAGATCCTGGCCCGCAGTGCGGTAGGAGCCGAAGAAACGATTGCAACCACCGAACCCATACGCGCTCGCCTTTTTCGAATTGAGCTCGAGGTAGGGTTTCTTCCCATCGGCCCCGACCGGGACCGGCTTGCCATGGATCTCCAGGAACGCCCAGTAGGTATCTTCCAGTGTCACGATGCTCGCGCTCTGACAGGTCTCCCCAGGCCACACACGGACGAAGCGCTCGACGATCAACATCGTTTCCTTCCCGCGGCCGTCGACCTCGGGACGTTTTTCGAGTCGACCCTCCAGAGTCACCAGCAAAGGCGCGCCCGGCTCCGTCCGCGCATCGAGATATGCCCGTTCGAGCGCGGCGTTATCCAGCTCGGCGGCCACGGGCCATCGTTCGCCGGTCGAGCAGTCCACGAAGAGCCCGGCGTCGGCCATGTACGAGTACATCCCCTGCAAGCTCATGGTCCCCGATGGAGCTGGCTGCGCTCGTGCCGGCTCGACTGCGGTGGCGGTGTCCTTGCCGGTCTTGCAGGCCGGAAGCATCAGCGCGAGCGCAACTGTGCCGACCACGAGCGTCCGAGTGATGGCGATCCCCTTCATGCGAAGGGTTTACCACCACCGACCGCCGGCGCTAAACGTTTTCGTTTCGTCAGCCGGAGAAGGGAATACGCTCCCGAAGCTTCTTTGCCCTCTCCCTGGCAAGCGGAACCTTGGGCGCGTCGGGATGGTCGAGGCGGAGCTGATACGTGCCTGCGCCAGTCGGCTCGATGCCACGGATGCGATCGAAACGAACGATGAATCCACGGTGCGAGCGAAAGAAGAGATCCGGGTCCAGCTCCTCTTCCAGCGTTGCGAGCGTCTTGTCGATGGCGAAGCGATCGTCCTCGGTCACCGCCCACACCAGCTCGTCCTTGACTTCGAAGAACACGACGTGCTCGAGCTCCACCACCACGTATGCGTCCTTGCGGCGTACTGCGATTCGCTCGAGACGCCCCCGGCCACCCGAGTGTCTAGAGGAGGACTCTCGGGCTCGCTCGACCGCTTGCTTCAGACGCTCGAGCCGCACTGGCTTGAGCAAGTAGTCCGCGACTCTGGCCTCGAATGCGCGTAAGGCGCCCTCATCATGCGCCGACACGATGACCACGCTCATCTCGGGATGATTTGCCATCAGCGTTTCGGCCAGGGCGACGCCGTCCGGTCCGGGCATCCGCAAGTCGATGAAGGCAACGTCGGGTAGCGTTTCCTCGCAGAGCGTCTGCGCATCTGTGGCATTCCGCGCCTCTCCTATCACCTCTACGTCCTCGCATTGACCGAGCATGAATCGAAGCTCGTCTCGTGCGAGGGGCTCATCGTCCACGACGATTGCACGAAGGCTCATGGCTGCTCTCCCATGCTATCGGCTTCCTTTGGAAGCTCCACCGTCACGAGGGTACCCCGTTCGCGCGAAGAAAGCTGAAGATGCGCCCGGCCATCGTAATGTTGGTCGAGCCTCTTGCGCAGGGTTTGCAGAGCGAGGCCCAGGCCCTTGGTCGACGTGCCCACGCGCGAACCCTCGGCTTCGTCCTCCACCTCGATTCGCAACCGGCCACCCAGATCCGCGGCCCGAATTGTGATTTTTCCGAGCCCGTGCTTGGGCGTGATGCCGTGTTTTACGGCATTTTCCACGATCGGCTGCAGCAGAAGCGCGGGAATTCGGACGTCGCGCACCCCGTCGTCGATCTGCGTCTCGACCACCAGCCGTTCGTCGCCCAGGCGGGCTCTTTCGATCGCGAGATAGGCGCAGGCGTGCTCGACCTCGTTCATGACCGATGCATCGAACGGATGGTGCAACAAGTATCGATACAGGTCTGCCAGATCCGACACGAGCGATCGAGCCTGCTCGGGGTCGTGCCGAATGGTGGCACGAACGGTGTTCAGAGCATTGAACAGAAAGTGCGGCTCGAGGCGGCTGCGCAGTGCGGCGAGGGACATCGCATTGGCGGCCGCTTTCGCTTCGACCAGAGCCACCGCTTGCTCCTGTCTGGATATGACCACCAGCGCCACGTTGACGAACAACGCCACGCCGACGGCAACGCCTGCCAGCTGTGTCACGAGCGACGGAAGCGCTGCGATTGCGTTCAGGCCCGTCGCGGCCATACCCACGCCGGTCACGATGAGGCCGGCGAGCTGCACCACGGCTGCGGCGCCCAACACACGCCAACCCACGAACATCTGCTCCCGGCGCACCGACATGCGGCCCGCGAGCCATCCGTCGAGAATCGAGGCCACTACCGCCGATGGAAACGCTTCGGGGACGACGCGCATCACGTAGAAGCCTCCTCCGAGAAGCCCCGCCAGCGCCCCGGCGCGAGGACCGCTCAAGATCCCCGCGATGATGATGCCTATCGCACGCAAGTTGAGATGGTGCCCGAGCCACTCGAATCCCATCGTCGAGCCCCACAGAGACAGTAGGACGCCGAAAATCATGGCAACTCCGACGTCCCGCGGCTGACCCACGCCCAAGAGCCGATTGCGCAGAGGCGGCACCAGCACTCCGAGGAGGCCGGCGGTCGCGATGAGGCTGAGCTTTTCGAAGAGCTCCGGGATGAGGAGCCGTATGTCCACGAGCCGAGCCTAGCAGTTGTTGGGCGGCGGAGCGTGGTGTGTGCGCGCGCGCTGCGCTATCGTCTCGGCGATGGTTCGCGGTCTACTTTGGCTGCCGCTTTGCGTGCTGTTTCTCGGCTGCGGCCGGAACATCACGGCGAAGCAGCTCGGGGAGCCATGCACGCGGACCTCGCAATGCGAGCCAGGCCTGATCTGCTTGGCCGGCGTCTGTCACATCGACCCGGATGCGGGTACCGACGGAGGCATCGACGGTGGCGGATGAGCCTCAGGGTGTCTTGGGCTCGGCGAGCAGATTGCCTGCTTGATTGATGTACTGGAAGCCTTTCTTGATCAGAAAGACCGAGCCGTTGTCGGCCCGTACGGTCACGTCGACTGCCCCTGGGGTCATGCGCCGCGGCGTGACCGCCAAGAGGGCCTTGTCGCTTTGAATCGACACCTGCGGCGACCGCTGCTCACCGAAATACACCGCATACCCGATGTCGAGACGCAAGCTCTGTCCGACGATGCGAACCGTCTTTCCGCCTTGCAGGCCCCCGAAGTCCGGGTCGACCTCCAGGAAGGCCATCTCCGGGCGCGGCTTTTTGCAAGCACCGAGCACGAGCCCTGCGCCGATGATCACGCTTAGGATCCCCGCGAGCTTCCGCATCCCCGCTCCCGTTCAAATAGAAACTAGCACGTTCTCGATTCGAAGGCATGCTTGACAGGGGACTGGGCCAATTCGCACACTCCCGCTGACTAAAAGGTTGCAGTGACCAAGCAAAATCTCCTCGTCGTCGATGCCGATCCCCGGAGTCTTCGCGTGCTCGAGGTGAGCCTCCGGAACGCGGGCTACAACGTGGCCGGCTGCCCGAGCGTCGGCAAAGCATTCGAGATTCTGCATGCCGGCAAGCCGGATTTGATTCTTTCCGACACGACCTTTGCGGACATGAACGGTTTCGAATTCGTCGAGCAGCTTCGGCAGAACAGCGAGTGGTCCGACATCCCGTTCATGTTTCTGTCGAGCGATGGCTCGATCGAGAGCAAGATCCGAGGGCTCGAGCTCGGCGTAGAGGACTATCTCACCAAGCCGATCTACATCCGGGAGGTGGTCGCGCGCGTGGGAATCGAGCTCGCGCGCCAGACTCGAGCGGGTCTTGCACGACGGAACGCCGACTCGAGGACTCGCTTCAGCGGTTCGCTATCGGAAATGAGCGTGGTCGATCTCTTGCAGACGATCGACGTCAGCCGGAAGTCGGGTGTGCTCACCCTGGTATCGGACGACGGACAAGAAGGCATGATCTCGTTTGATTCAGGAACCGTGATCAACGCGAGCGTCGAAGACCTTCGCGGAGAGGACGCGGTCTACCGACAGCTGTTGTGGCGGGAAGGGACTTTCGATTTGGAGTTCCGGCGGGTGAGCTTGAGCGAGCGTACGGTGCACCGCTCCACCCAAGCACTGTTGATGGAGGGGATACGGCGCCTCGACGAATGGAGCCGTCTTCTCGAGCTTCTCCCATCATTCGATGCGGTGCTGGAGGTCGATGCCGAGGTGCTTCGGGAGCGTTTGAAAGACCTCCCGGACGAGCAGAACGCGATGATCCGTCTGGTCGACGGTCAACGCACCGTGGGTGAGATCCTCCTCGCAAATGGCGGGGATCACGTCGATGCGCTTCGCAAGGTGGTCGACTTGTACTTCGAGGGATTGGTTCGCGAGGCGGGTCGACGCCAAGAGAGCATTCCCGTTCTGACCGAGGTCTCACGATTCAGCTCTGCTCCGCCGCCGAAGGAGGGTGTCCACACCATTCCCGGTCCGGCGGGCGCTCCGGTCCCGCGGATGGCGGTGCCCGCAGCGCCACGCGCGCCCAAGTTGGACGAGCCTTCCACGTCGGAGACGGCTCGGGAGATGGAGGCGGTCCTCGCAACGGCCGAGCGCTTCGACTCCACGTCCGGGCCCGAGCCGGCGCTCGACTCGGTTCCGTCCGATCGCCGTTCGACACCCGTCTCGCTCCCCGCTCCGCGCGTCGAGCGGATGGATGTCCCGGAAGACATCATTGCGCCTTCGGAGCGGCCCGCATCCCACGGCACGCCGGGCGGTGCAGCCGCAGAAACGGCGCTCGGGTGGAAGCCCGCGCCGCCGCCTCCGGCCACGATGGAAGCGCGGCGCAAAACCCCCAAGGGGTTTCAAGCCGTGCACCCCCAACGCGCCACCTATGCGGGTGGAACGATCTTGAACTGGGCAGGACGTGCCCCGGATATCAAGCGAATCGAGGAGATTTCCGCGCGCGAGACGGCCGAGATCGGTCGGTGGGACCACACCCTCCAGGAGCTTCGCGACGACCCCGAAGTCGAGGAAGCGATCGAAGCGATCGACTCCGACCCGCCTCCGGCGCCTTTCGTCCGTTCCGAGCCCCCGAGCGCGCGACCGAGCGACGAGGCAATCGACCGCGGTGGGGAAGATCACCCCGATGCGGTGCGCGCGTACCACGAGCCGCCGGAGGTCGATCCCCCTCCGCTGACCTACGAACAGGTCTTCGAGGACGACTCCAACTCCACCCCGGCGCGGGCGGAGGCACCGCAAGCCGCTCACGGAGGTCCCGACGCACCCATGGCTTCGCGCGAGCCGGCCAGACTGCGTCGGGCGCTTCTGGTTCTCGCGATCGGCTGCGCGATCGCGGCAGTGGCGTACTGGAGGTCGATGCCGGTGGTGGAGACAGTGACGGGCGCAGAAGCAGCGCCTGCGGTGCAGCCACCGCCAGCGTCAGAGCCACCTCCGACACCGGCGCGAGCGGCGGCGCCAGAGGCTGAGTCGGCATCCGTCCCAGAGGTCGCGCCGCCGTCGGAGTCAGCGCCAACATCGGAGGTGGAGGAGGAGGCCCCGCCGCCTATCTATGCCGAGACGGGGGCGCCGGATACGTATGAGGCGCAGTTGGCCCTGGCGCGGCGCCTGAAGCGTGGGTCTCGTGCGACGGCTGCCTATCGGCGTGCGATCGAGCTCAATCCGGAGTCTAGCCCCGCGCTCGCCGAGCTGGCCCGCTTGATGTTGGCGCGGCAGAACGCCCGCGAGGCGGCCGAGCTCGCCGAGCGTGCCACGGCGATCGATCCGAGCAATGCGCTTGGTTGGGTCACGCTTGGCGCGGCCAGGCAGATGCGCGGCGATCGCCAGGGCGCCACGCAGGCGTATCAGAGCTGCGTGAAGCGCGGTCGCGGGGAATACGTGCGCGAATGCCGCGCCATGTTGCGGTAGGGTCGCAAGCGCCAGCGCTCGCCGCGGCTAGTTTTCGAAGACCGCTTCGGGCCTGCTAAGCTCCCGGGAATGAGGCGGGGGATCGGTCTCGTCGGGAGGCGTGCATGAGCGAGCCGTTCATTCACCACACGGCAGTCGTGGACGACGGAGCAAAGGTGGGGGCCGGATCCCGTATCTGGCACTTCACCCACGTGTGCAGCGGCGCGATCATCGGTCCGGGCTCTACGCTCGGCCAGAACGTCTTCATCGGGCCTGGCGTCGAAATCGGGAGCGGAGTGAAGATTCAGAACAACGTCTCCGTGTACGCGGGTGTGTCGATCGCAGACGACGTTTTCCTCGGGCCGAGCTGTGTCTTCACGAACGTGCTCGCTCCGCGTGCGCACGTCGAGCGCAAAGACGAGTTCGCGGCGACCCGCGTGTGTCGCGGGGTCACGGTCGGTGCCAATGCAACCGTCGTGTGCGGCACGTCGCTGGGCGAGTACGCCTTGATCGGAGCGGGCGCGGTCGTGACCAAGGACGTTCCTGCGCATGCCGTGGTGGTGGGTAATCCAGCCAGGCGAACCGCCTGGGCATGTCGCTGCGGTGAGGTGCTGCCTTCCGATGGAGTGTGCGCTCGATGCGGCGACCGGTACGACGTAGCGAAAGACCGCTGCCGATGGGTTGGAAACCGTGGGTGAAGACGCCATTCCAATGCTGGACGTTGCGGCGGAGAATGGGCCGCTCCTCGATCGTCTCATCGAAAGAGCCTCCGAGGTCATTCGATCCGGACAATACATCCTCGGGCCGGAGGTAGATGCGTTCGAGCGCGAAATCGCGGAACACCTCGGGGTCGCGCATGCCGTCGGCGTCTCCAGCGGAACCGACGCGCTCCTCGTCGCACTGATGGCGCTCGGAATCGGGCCCGGCGACGAGGTCATCACGACTCCGTTTTCCTTCTTTGCGACGGCTGGCTGCATCGCGCGCGTGGGGGCGACACCCGTATTCGTCGACATTCGGCCCGACACCTTCAACATCGACGCGGAGCAGGTGAGCGCCGCGGTCACCGCTCGTACGTGCGCGCTGTTGCCCGTTCATCTGTTCGGGCAGCCCTGCGACATGCAGGCGCTATCGCAGATCGCGAGCAAGCACGGCATCGCCATCATCGAGGACGCGGCCCAAGCAATCGGAGCGACAAGCCCGACGGGTCCCGTCGGTACCCTCGGGTCGTTCGGATGCTTCTCGTTCTTTCCGTCGAAGAACCTCGGTGCGTTTGGAGATGCCGGGATCGTCACTGCGCAAGACGCGGCGGCGGCCGACGCTGTTCGCGTTCTGCGCGCCCACGGCGGACAACCGAAATACCACCATGCCGTGATCGGCGGAAACTTCCGCATCGACGCTCTGCAAGCCGCACTGCTACGCGTGAAGTTGCCAGAGCTTCGGGGTTGGACCGCGTTGCGCCGCGAAAATGCGAAACGGTACGACACCGCGTTCGCCAGCGCCGGTCTCGACGAAGACTCGTTGAGCCCGCCTTTGCGCCGTTTCGAGGGCCACGTCTACAATCAGTACGTCATCCGAACGTCGCGCCGTGATGCGCTGCAGGCACACCTGGAGGCTTCTGGGATCGGCACCGCGATCTATTATCCGGTCCCACTCCATCGCCAGCGATGCTTCGAGCACCTCGGCTATCGCGAGGGCTCCCTCCCGGTTTCCGAGCGTGCCAGCCGGGAATCCCTCGCGCTTCCGGTGTTCCCCGGGCTCGGGAAAACGCGCCAAGATCGGGTCATACACACCATAATTCAGTTCCTGCGCGGAACGCGGTAGCGGTCGGGCTGCCGGGGCCCTAGAGTGCGTCATTGTCGATGAGAGACCGCTACATCGCACCTTTTTCCGAACGGGGAACACATCCGATCGATGCTCACACCGCGGAGCGCCTCTTGGGAATCGCGCTCGAAAAAGGCGGTGACTACGCCGATCTGTTCTTCGAATACTCCGTGAGCGGTAGCTACGTCTATGACGAGCAGATCCTCAAGTCGGCGCAACGCGCGGTGTCGATGGGTCTCGGCGTGCGGGTTATGAAGGGCGATGCAACCGGATACGCCTACTGCGAGGAGCTGTCCTTCGATGCGATGAAGCGAGCCGCCGAGACGGCAGCGCAGATCGCCGCCGGAGGCCATTCCGTCGATCCAGTTCGGATCGCGATGCGAGACCTTCCAAGCCGATACGCGGTTCCGGTAGAGTCGCTCGACGTGGAAGGTGTCGCCAAGAAGGCGATCCTCGAGCGCGCGGATCGCGCGGCGCGGGCTTCCGATCCTCGCGTGGTGCGGGTAGATGCATCCTTCGCCGAAAGCGTACGCGAGATTCTCGTTGCCAATAGCCTGGGGCAGATGGCGCGCGACCGGCAGCCACTGCTTCGCTTTGGTGTCCGGGTCATCGCAGAGGACGGACCCAATCGACAATCGGGCTCTTCGGGCGGAGGGGGCCGAGTCGGATTGGAGTACTTCGAACGGTTGAGCCCGGAATGGCACGCGGAGCAAGCCGTGCAACAAGCGCTGGTGATGCTCGATGCCCGCGAGGCACCTGCCGGCGAGATGGACGTGGTCCTCGCGCCCGGCGACAGCGGCATCTTGCTGCACGAGGCGGTCGGACACGGGTTGGAGGCCGATTTCAACCGCAAGAAGACGAGCAACTACTCCGAACGAGTAGGCCAGAAGGTGGCGAGCGAGCTCTGCACCGTGGTCGATGACGCGGCGTTGCCCGGCTCGCGCGGCTCGATCAACGTCGATGACGAGGGGCAGCTGCCGACGCGCTCCGTTCTCATCGAGGACGGGGTGCTCAGGGGGTACATGCAGGACCGCCACAGCGCTCAGTTCTTTGGCACCACCCCCGACGGTCACGGCCGGAGGCAGAGCTTTCGCTCGCATCCCATGCCGCGGATGACGAACACCATGCTTCTCGCGGGAGAGGATGCCCCCGAGGACATCATTCGCAGCGTGACCCGCGGTGTCTACGCGAAGAAGTTCGGCGGCGGTCAGGTCGACATTTCAAACGGTGATTTCGTCTTCTCCCTCACCGAGGGCTACTTGATCGAGAACGGCAAGATTACCGCGCCGCTCAAAGGCGTGAATCTCATCGGAAACGGACCGGATGCCATGCGCAAGGTGGTGATGCTCGGCCACGATTTCGAAGTCTCCGATGGGATCTGGACCTGCGGAAAGGAAGGGCAGTCGGTTCCTGTGGGCGTGGGCTGCCCCACGATCAAGATTTCATCGATGACCGTAGGCGGTACGCAGGTGTCTGCTGGATGAGCGAGGCAGCCAAAGAGGCGGCAGCGTTGGTGGAGCTAGGCCGATCCGTGGTGGACCGTGCCATCGCAGCGGGGGCCGACGTAGCCGAGGCCGGCGTCCACAGCGGCTCCCATCTGTCCGTGAAAGTGCGGATGCGCGAGCCGGAGCTCGTGGAGGAGGCGGGCTCGCGTGCGCTCGGCCTGCGGGTGATGGTGGGGCAGCGCGTCGCATCGACCTATACGAGCGATTTCAGCGCGACGGGCCAGCAGACGCTGATCGAAGACGCGCTCGAGTTGGCCCGGCTGAGCGAGCCCGACGAGCACGCCGGGCCTCCCGATCCTTCGGAGCTCTCCGAAGAGGCCCAATGGAAAGATCTCGATACGTTCGACGAGGCGGTGAGCCTCATCGCTGCGGACGAAGCGCTCGATCGTGCCTTGCGGGGCGAGCGCGCCGCATTCGACTACGACCCACGTATCACCAACAGCGAGGGAGCTTCTTTTTCCCGTGCTCGAGGCGTGAGCGCGTTGGTCACCAGCGGAGGGTTTGCCGGCAGCGATTGCGGCACCTACGCATCGATTTTCGTCAATCCCGTGGCGGACGACGAGGACGGCAAGAAACGCAGCGGCTACCACTGGTCGGCTTCGCGACACTACGCGGATCTCGAGGAAAGCGAAAAGGTCGGGGCCGAGGCGGCCCGCCGCACCATCGCGCAGCTCGGCGCAAGGAAGATTCCCACGCAGGAGCTTCCCGTGGTGTTCGACAAAGATGCGGCGCGCTCGATTCTGGGTCTATTGGCGGGATGCGTGACGGGCGGATCGATCTGGCGGAGAAGCTCCTATTTGGTGGGTAGAGTGGACTCGCAGGTCGCGAGCGATTTGGTCACCATCATCGACGATCCTCTCGTAGCGCGGGCCCCCGGCTCGCGTCCTTTCGATGGAGAGGGCCTGCTCTCGCGCCGCAATACGGTGGTTCAGGGCGGCGTGCTTCAGACCTACTTGTTGGACAGCTACAGCGCACGAAAGCTCGGTCTACGAAGCACCGCGAGCGCCGCACGCTCGCCTTCGGGCGGCATCTCCGCTTCCACCAGCAACTTCTTTCTGGTGCCCGGGTCGATCTCGCGCGATCAGCTGATCGCCGATACTTCCCATGGCCTCTACGTGACGGGCATGATGGGCTTCGGCTTCAACGGCGTCACGGGTGATTTCAGCCGAGGCGCTTCTGGCTTCTTGATTCGAAACGGCGAGCTCGCCGATCCCGTCTCCGAGGTGACCATCTCACTGAACCTCGATCAGCTCCTACAACGCATCGACGCGATCGCCGACGACCTCGAGCACCGAACCGCCATCGCCTCCCCGACCTTCCGGGTCTCCTCGATGACCCTCGCAGGCAGCTAGGCGCGTAAAGACCGGGCTCGGAAAAAACGCGACACGAGGTTCTACGGAACGCGGCGGCTTGCATAGGTGGCCCGGTGCACTTGGGGGCTTGGGCCACGCAAGCCGCCGCTCGGGCGGCGCGCCAATCGGAGGTGGTTGCTTCCATGCCGATTGGCACTTCGCACGTCCGCTCCACCTCATGTCGCGTTTTTTCCGAGCCCTCCTTACGTCGACTTGTATGGAGGAGGACGGGTCGGGATGGGCAGCACAGCGAACGGGCCGTCGCCTAGTTGTATGGGTACTTGAGAGGACGGGTCGCGACGGGCGTGCTCGCGCCCGGGCGCCCCGTCCTCCGGGGATCGCGGTGCGTGGATCAGGGTTGCTGAATCACTCCCGGCGGGCTCTAGCTACCATGGCGTCGACGTAGCTTTCGAGCGGTGGACAGGTGATGTTGGTGCCTGCGAGGAGCTCCCTCGTGTTGCGGTCGTCGTAGATCACGTCGGTTTTTAGCTGATCGAGAAAAGCTCGCGTCGTGTGCGTGAATCGTTGAAGGCCCGGAGCCCTCATCAGCGCAGTGGCGAGATTCAGCGGGTCGTGCTCTTTCGGGGCGGGCCGCCCGGTGGCTTCGGCGAACAGATGTAGCGCGTGCTGCACCGTGAGCGGCTTCGGATCGACGATGTGAAACGTGCGGCCGATCGCTCGTTCGTCTTGAGCGATGCGCAGCCCGGCTTTGACCGCGTAGTCTACAGGTACCGTGCTGATTCGAACGCCGGCGTGGGTTGGCGTGGGAATCCGGTAATCCTCCGGCGCGCTGAGCAGGAATCGGATCAACAGGTAAAAGCCGCTCAGATCCTGGATTTCACCCGTCATCGAATCGCCAACCATGAGAGCGGGGCGGAGCACGACGATCGGAAGCTCGCCGGACGACTCCTCGAGCGTGCGCTCGACCAGGTAGAGGGACTCCTCGATTGGATTCCGAAAGCCCATCTCATCACTGAGGTCGCTCTCTTTGACGAATCCTTCCCGATTCCCCGAAACGGTGGCGCTGGACCAGCACACCAGGCGCTTCAGGCGAGGCGCCGCCTCGGCGACTTCCAAGATCTCCGCGGTCGCCTGAACGTTTCCCTCTGCCTCTTCCTTCGTTCCCGCTGGATCGGTCACGCAAGCGCAGTGATGAATCACCTCGATGCGCTCTGACAACATTCGAAGCTCTTCTCCGCTCAACCCCAGATCGATCGAGCGAGGATCCCCGACCCAAACCGAGATGCGATTGCGCCTCGGTGCCGGGATTGCTTCGATCAGCTCGACCGCCCGCTCCTGCTCACTCTCTGGGACCAGGGCGCAGACCGAAAGATCGGAATGGAGCGCCAGCTCTCGAACCAGATGCACGGCAGCTTGCCGCCGCGGAAATCCGGTGACCAGCGCCGAACGTGCCATCGTGGCCATCAGTGCGACTCCTTCGATGCGAAGCGTGAGACGAGCTTTGCGTGTACCTCACCGACCTGCTGCCGCGTGGCCTCGAGGTCGCCATTGTTGGTCACCACGTAGTCGGCCACAGCGATCTTTCGCGCAAGAGGAAGCTGGGACGCGATGCGCGCGTTGGCCTCCGCTACCGTATACCCATCCCTCGCGATCAACCGGAGCCGCTGCAAGGACTCGTCCGCGCTCACGACCACCAGCGCCGAAAACGCCTTGTAGGATCCGGTCTCCACGAGCAGGGCGGCCTCGTACATGAGGTAGGGGGCGGGATGCTGCTGAAGGGCCTCGAGACGTTTCGCACCCGCGGCCCCGATCAACGGATGCAAGATCGCGTTGAGGGCGTCACGGGCCTCTTCGTCGTTGAAGACCATGTCGCCGACCTTCTTCCGGTCGAGCCGGCCCTCGTTGTCGAGCACGCCTTTGCCGAATTTCTCGACCACGCGTTGCAGGCCGGGCGTGCCGGGCTCCACCACCTCTCGCGCCAAGTCGTCCGCGTCGACGATTGGAATTCCGAGATCGTCAAACATCTGCGCCACGGTGGTCTTCCCGCACGCAATCCCACCCGTCAGACCCACAACCCGCTTCATGGCGGGGGAGTATTGGACATCGACACGCCTGGGCAAGACGATTTGGGTTGTGCTACCTCCACGCGCATGCGCGCCGTCGTGCAGCGAGTTCTGGGAGCGAGTGTCACGGTCGACGGCGAGCCCGTCGGGGCGATTGGCCGCGGGCTGCTGGTCTATCTCGGTGCGGCGCGCAACGATCAACCCAAGGACGTGAAATACATTGCGGACAAGATCGCGGGGTTGCGCGTGTTCCCGAACGACGATGGCCGCATGTCGCTTTCCGTGCAGGACGTCGAAGGCGCAGTCTTGGTCGTTTCTCAATTCACGCTGTTCGGTGACGTCCGTCGCGGACGGCGCCCTTCGTTCGATGAAGCGGCAGACCCCGAGGACGCGGAGCGTCTCTATTTGGAAGTGGTCGACGAGTTGCGCGCCAAGGGCTTGCCCGTGGAAACGGGCACATTTCGCGCCATGATGCTCGTTCGGTCCGAGGTGGACGGGCCCGTGACGATCCAGATCGACAGCCGAAAGCTTTATTAGGCTTGAGATTGCAACCACGGCATACTCTCGGTCGAATGCTCGGGTTCCTCGGCGAGCGGCGTGCGTGGTTGGTAGCGGTTCTGGTCGCGGTGCTGTTCGTAATCGGCGTTTTCTTCTGGGGCTTGCCTCGGGCTAGCACGCAGGCCGCCAATCTTATCCGCGACCGCTTCGGTCTCGAGGCCGAGATCGACGAGGCGAGCATTTCCTTCGGCGGCGTCGAGCTCACCGGGGTGGAAATGCGTGGACGTCATGGTGGGCTTTTGGTCCGGATCGAGCGGGTGCACGCGCGGATGAGCCTTCTCTCCGCGTTGTTTCGGGGCGCTCAGTCCGTCCGCCGGATCTCGGCGCGAGGCGTCGACGTGATCATCGACTTCCGACAGGAGGGGCTGCCCACCTCCATCGAGCTGCTGAAAGACAAGATTGCGCCGGCATCCGAGACGACGGTGGCGGAGCCCTCCTCCCAGCCGGAAAGAACTGGACGTGTGATCGAGCTCGTGGACGTGAACGTTCGGGCGGTCGATGCAGATGGGCCACTGGCGTTTTTTCGGAACGCGAGCATCCAAAAGGAATCGAATCAGCTGAATGCAAGCATCGAAGAGACCATGGTCGGCGTATCGGAAGCCGACCATGCACACGCCGGGCCGACGAAGCTTGCGCTCCGGCGCATGGAAGACGGTTGGACGCTGGTGGAGCTGAGCATCGACGGAGCGAACGTGCGCTCGGTGCGCAAAGGAGATGGGCCAAGCAGGGCTCTAGCGGTGCGCATTCGCGATGCGCTTGCAGCGCTGCGCTCGGCATCGCCTGCCGAGCCCGATCCCGACCCGGCTGATGCGCTGGGATCATCGGCGGTCGCGAACGCGGCCTCCGCCCCGTCTCGAATGTTTGCACGGTTGGCTCCCGGAGCCGACATCATGGTTTCGAACGTGCAGGTCGAGAGCCGAACGACGACCAACCGCGTGGAGCGGCTGCGTGACTTCGCGCTGAGGTTGCAGGGCGATGAACGTGGTCGATATCGGGTCGCGCTGAGCGGTCAAACCACTCGCAAGGGCGTGATTCGAGTGAACCTGGCGATCACGCCGGCCGAGGCACGTGCCGAGGGAAGCGTCGCGCTACGGCGAATTTCTCTCGCGCTCGTGGCGCCATTCCTCCCTGACCTGCCGCTACACGATCCCGAGGCCGGCACGCTCGATGCGGAGTTGGACTTGGTTGCGCAATCCTCAGACCGCATGCGTATCGAAGGAAGACTCGAGCTTCGCGAGCTGGGACTGTCCTCGGAGCGCATTGCGCAAGAGCCGGTCGAGCACATCAATTTCCAGCTCGGCGGAACGGGCGTCTGGTATCCCGAGGAGCGGCGTCTCGCGGTGGAACGCGGTGAGATCCGCCTGGGACGGGCGCAAATGTTGATCGAGGGGGAGCTGGAGCACACCCCGGACCACTACCGCGTGGACTTGACCGCCAAGCTGCCTCCCACCCCTTGCAACGACGTGGTGGGCGCCATTCCCGACGACTTGCTCGGATCTCTCGTCGGTTTCGAATGGTCGGGCAACTGGAGCGCGCTCGGTCGAATCTCGCTCGATTCCCGCGATCTCGAAGCAACGGAGCTTTCCATTCGAGTGCGCAATTTGTGTCAGTTCGTGCAAGCGCCGCACTGGGTCCGTGTCGAGCGGTTTCGGGAGCCGTTTCGTCACAAGGTGGTCGAACCAGACGAAACCGTCTTCGAGTTGCGCACCGGCCCCGGAACCGACACCTGGGTGGCCTTCGCCGACATCAGCCCTTTCGTCGTTCCCGCGATGATCAGCCACGAGGACGGCGCCTTCTACGAGCACGGGGGGTTTGCACCGTGGGCCATTCGTGACGCGTTGGTGCGCAATCTCCAAGAGGGCCGCTACGTGGTCGGCGCGAGCACCATTTCGATGCAGCTCGCCAAGAATCTCTACCTGCAGCGTGACAAGAACATCGCGCGCAAGGTTCAGGAGGTCATTCTCACTTGGTGGCTCGAGAACGCGCTCACGAAGGATGAGATCCTCGAGCTCTACATCAACGTGATCGAATACGGTCCAAGGGTCTATGGGTTGCGGTATGCGGCCGCCTATTATTTCGGTCGGGAGCCGCACGAGCTGAGCCCTGCCGAGTCGGCGTTTCTCGCCTGCATGCTTCCTTCGCCCAAGCGGTATCACGTTTCCTACGAGCGAGGAGCGCTCACGCGTTTCATGAAAAGCAGCATGCGGCGCCTGCTCGAGCACATGGCGAAGCGCGAGCGCATCGGTCCGGAGGCCTTGGCATACGGGCTGGCCGAGCTCGACGATTTTCGCTTCTACCATCTTGGCGATCCGGCTCCGCCACCTCGAACGCTGCCCCCATTGGGCACTCCCGACGCGACCGATCCCGACGCCGTCGATCCATTCGAAGCGCTTTTCGTCGCTCCGTGAGCCTGTCCTCATTCGAAAATTCTCGCCTCACCAAAGGCGACGCCGGTCATTTTTTGGGCGGGTCCGAGGCGTGGCGGTAAACACGGTCGTGACGAGGGGGTGCGGTGAATCGGCCGTATCTGCGCGCGTCCGAGGGATTATGCGTTGGTTGCTTGGCATTGGGGATTTCGCATGGGTCGTGCTTCTTCTTGGAATGCTCTCGGTTCCTGTCGCCTCGGCGCAGGAGCCCGCACCGGCGGTCGTCGTGATCACTGCTGGTGACGATGCCACGTCGGGCGCAGCCATTCGTATCGACGGGGAGCCCTCCGGCAACGTGCCTCTTCGCAAGACGCTTCCACCAGGCCGGCACCTGATTCAGGTGGGCAAGCGGGGGTTCGTGACGTTTTCCAAGTGGCTGCAGCTGGAATCGGCGCAGGTGCTGAACATGCCCGTGACGCTCGCCCCACAAGCGCCCAAGGAGCCTGGCACCGGATCCTTGCTGATCACCGCTGACGTCACGGGGATTCCGGTCCTGATCGATGGAAAGCGCCGCGGCGCGACCCCGTTGGTCGTCGACGGTTTGGCGGCGGGCGAGCACGTGGTCGAGATTCAGAGCCCCGGCGAGGGTTACAAAGCCTTCTCCGAGGTGGTGACAATCGAGGCGGGCGAACGCACGGCGGTCGATGCTGCAATTCGCATCACTCCCGAGCTAGGGAGCTTGCGCGTCATCACGAACGTCCCTGGCGCCATCATCAGCTTGGATGGTGCGGACATCGGCGTGGCCCCGGCGGCAAAGGGCGGGCTCAGCCCCGGAGAGCACATCGTCATCGCGCGCGCGGCGGGGTACGAGCCCGTCGAGCAAACCGTGACGGTGGTGGCCGGCCGCGAGCGAGTCGTTTCGATTCGGTTCACCACGGCGAGCACCGATCTGGCGCGCATCCTGGTACGGGCCAACATCCCGGATGCCACCGTCGTCATCGACGGAGAGGAATATGGCAATCCACCCATCATGATCGAGCCTGCCGAAGAGGGTACGCACTCGATCGTGGTGCGTGCCCCGGGCTATCGTGAGGTTCGCCGCGCGTGCTCCGTCGGTCCCGGCCGAAACTGCGAAGTGTACGCCGAGCTCAATCCGCTCGGCGTCTCCGTCCGCGTCGAGGCAAACGTGTCTGGCGCGCAGTTGTTCATCAATGGCGAGTCCCGCGGCCCCGTTCCCTGGGAGGGCGATCTGCCCGACGGCATCCACCAGCTCGAGGTGCGGGCCGAGGGATACCAGAGCTACGTCGAGCAGATTCGTCTACAGAAATCCTCTCGCGTGCGACTGATCCAAGTGGTCATGACCCCGGCTGTCACGCCGGTTGGGCACGAGTCGGACAAGGAAGCGCAACGCAGAGACCTTCTTCGAAACACGGTGACGCACGCTGGTGCACCCGTCCCAGTGGGCGTGGGAGCGCTCGATTTCTCGAGCGGATGGCCCTGGCTCGCCTCGCTGGGTATGCGCACCGGGCTCACCAGGTTCCTCGACATGGGGATCTTCGTGGGCAGCTTCGGGCGCCTGACCGACGTCGCGGTCAGCACGAAGGCAGGCTGGAAGGCGTCACGGAGCTTCTCGCTCGGTGCGGATCTCCAGGTCGGTGGCGGGGCCGGGCCCTCCAAGCGCGACGCGCTCGGCAACAGCCATCCGACGAACAACTTCTTCATCAGCCTGGACGGCATCGTCAGCCTACACTTCCCCCCTCGAGGCGCACTCTCGATTTGGATGGCATTTGACTTCAATAGCGACCGGTGGGATTTCGATGGTCGAAACAGCAGCCTTCCCCCCGTGACGAGCTCTCGCCAAAACCTGGTACGAGGCCGCCTCGGAGGCTCCCTGGAAATCGTCGTGACTCGAAAGTGGAACGTGTGGCTCGAGGTGGAGGGCATCATCGCTGGCAAAGACCGACGAGTGCTCGGAGACGTCTTTGGAGGAAGCCGTGGCGACTCGCGTGTCTACGGTCAGCTCGGCGCGACGTTCAAGTTTGGAAGCCCGAAGGAGAGCAGGTGATCGAAGGCCACTTCATCGTGATCGAGGGCATCGACGGCTCGGGCACGACGACCCAGTGCTCCATCCTGGCTAGCCGTCTCACGGGCAAGGGCCTCCCCGTTCACGTCACCCGCGAGCCGAGTGACGGCCCGGTCGGCGTCCTCATCCGGCAGATCTTGATCGGCCGCGTGGTGGTTCCCGGGAGTCACGGCGCCCGTCCACCGAGTTGGGCCACCATGGCGGCTCTTTTCGCAGCAGACCGCCTCGATCATCTGGAAGCCGAAATCCTTCCGAATCTACACGATGGCGTCTCGGTGATATCCGATCGCTACGACCATTCGTCGGTGGCCTATCAGACCGTCAGTAGCGGCGGCGGCAGCGACGTATCCAGTTGGGTCTTGGACCTCAACCGCCGTGCGCGCCGGCCGGATCTCACGCTCGTGCTCGATGTGGACGCAGATGTCGCGGCGACACGACGGGGGCTGCGTTCGTCGAACCCGGAGCTCTACGAGGTGGGCGAGATGCAGGCGGAGCTGGCGAAGTTCTACGAGAATATCGACGCAATGTTTCCAGCCGATAGAATTCGGCACATCGACGCGGGCCGTGGCGTCGACGAGGTTGCGGACGCGATTTGGGATGAAGTGATGAAGCTGCGAGGAGAGTCCGAATGAGCCGCCATTCTACGGTATTGATCGCGCTGATGCTGAGCAGCGTTCTTGGCTGCGAAAAGAGCAAGCTTCGCGAGGAAATGATCGAGGACTCGACCTGGGAGTCTTCCGCGGGCGAGGAAACATGGGAGGCGGCCGGTGCACCTTTCGAGGAGCCCGCGCCCGAAGGCCTTCTGCAAGCGCCGTACCAGCGGGTTTCCTCCGGAACCATCTCGCGAGGTGAGCTTCTGACGGTGCTCGACCAGGGGCTCGGTCGCTTCTTGCAAAACGTCGAAACGGAGCCGGCATTCCACAAAGGCTCGTTCGTCGGCTTCCGCATCGTCAGCCTGTTTCCCGGTGATCCAGCGTTTGCATCGCTCGATCTTCGTCCAGGTGACACGGTCACCCACGTCAACGGCAAACCCATCGAACGGCCGGAGCAAGCGGCTGCAGTCTGGCAAGACCTTCGGACCGCCTCGAAGCTGGTCGTCGACTATCGCCGTGGTGAAGAGACTCTGGCGCTGCGATTCCAGATCGTTGACGAGCCGTAGCTTCGAACCCATCGTTGAGCGGTGCGGTCCGCCAAGAGGTTCGCTACTGCGGCCTTCGGGCTGCTCGTCTACACCGTAGCCGTCGTGCTTTGGGGCGCCTACGTGCGCGCCACGCTTTCGGGCGACGGCTGTGGTGCCCATTGGCCCCTCTGTAACGGTGTCGCGATTCCAGTCGAGCCCTCGACCAAGACCCTCGTCGAGCTCACCCACCGAGTCACTTCCGGGATCGCTTGGATATGGGCCCTCGTCATGTGGGCGATCGCATCGCGTCGATTTGCTCGCGGGCATGCCACGAGATCCGCGGCTGGTTGGAGCTTCCTCTTCATGACGACCGAGGCTTTGGTGGGCGCTGGTCTCGTTCTGTTTCGCATGGTTGCAGACAATCCATCGACGGCTCGTGCCGCATGGATGGCGGCCCATCTGGTCAATACGTTCCTGCTGCTCGCAGCGCTCACATGGCTGGCTGTGAGCGCGCGAAGCGAGGTCGGGGTCCGTTTTCCCCGGGACCGGCAATCCCGGTTGCTCTTTGGAGCCGCCGCCGGCATCGTGCTCTTCGTGGGAATGAGCGGCGCGGTGGCCGCGCTGGGGGATACCCTCTTTCCCGCCGCCGACCTCGCCCGGGGACTGCGTGAGGATTTCTCTGCCTCTTCGCATCTTTTCCTACGGCTCCGCGTGTGGCACCCCGTGGTTGCCGTGCTCGGGTCCGGCTATTTGGTCTGGCTGGCAGCGCTATTGGTGCGGCGGGATTCTCGGGACACGATTCGACTCCTGCCCTTGGCTCTCGGCACGCTCGTGGTCGTGCAGATCGGGGTAGGGTTAGTGAACGTAGCCCTGCTCGCGCCGGTCTGGATGCAGCTCGGACATCTGCTGATCGCCGATGCCACCTGGGTTACCTTGGCTGTGCTTGCACTTTCCTCACCGCCCCCCATCTCGGGTGCTAATCTGGTTCCGTGAGCGATCCGTATCTCGGCAAAGAGGTGGCCGGACAGTTCCGCATCGTCGAGAAGATCGGCAAGGGCGGCATGGGCGCGGTGTATCGGGCCGAGCAACCCGACATGAATCGCTACGTCGCGATCAAGATCTTACATTCGCGCTACCTCTCTCGTACCGACCTGGTGTCGCGCTTCCGCCGCGAGGCGCGCGCCATGAGCCAGCTGTCGCACCCGAACACAGCACGCGTGTTTCTGTATGGGCAGCTCGACGACGGCGCCTGTTACTTCGTGATGGAGCACCTGGTGGGCCGCAACCTCGCCCAAATCGTCCGTTCGGAAGGGGCGATCGAGCCCGCGCGCGCCATTCGAATCATGATCCAGGTCTGCGGCGCGCTCGAGGAGGCTCACAGAGCCGGCATCGTTCATCGCGATCTCAAGCCGGAGAACGTCTTCATCACCAATCAGGGAGGCATTCGGGATTTCCCCAAGGTGCTCGACTTCGGTCTCGCCAAGGTCACCGAGCGTCAGATGCGTCCCGGCTCCATGGTGCTCACTCAACAGGGAATGGTGTTCGGGACGCCCGAGTTCATGAGCCCCGAGCAGGCGCACGGGAAGACGATGGACGCCCGATCCGACATCTACTCCTTGGGTGTGATTCTCTACGAGCTGTTGACGGGCAAGCTTCCGTTCGATGCCAAGCAGCCGATCGAGTACATCCAGCTGCACGTCAATGCGCCACCCATCCCCTTGTCCAAGAGGCGCCCCGATCTGACCTTTCCCGAGGGCCTCGAGGACGTGGTCATGAAGTCGCTGAAAAAGGACCCCGACGATCGGTATGCGTCGGCGGCCGAGTTTGCCAGAGCGCTCGAGAGCGTGCTGCAGGTCGAGGCCGGGGAAACCAGCTCGATCAGCCTTCCGACCCCCATCCCGCCGCCTCCCGTGGCAGAGCCCGTCCGGCCGATCGAACCGATACGAGGCGGGCGAAAGTCCGGCACCCCATGGATCATGTTGGCGGTTGGTGTGGCTCTCGCCTTGGCCGGGGCCGTCGCCTTGATCGCCGCGCTGAGCGCGAGCTCTTGACCCTTCGCTGAGCTGCCCCCAAGCCTCTCCGGAGGGCGCTTGACCGTCTTGTGTGGGGGGGTCAGAGTGCGCGCCCGCTTCCGGCCCGCAGCTCACCATGACCGCAGCGACTCGACGAGCCACCACGACGATGCTGACCGTGCGCGACCTGATCGCGCTCACCAAGCCCCGCATCACCTTGATGGTGCTCGTGACGGCGGCTGGCGGCATGTGGTTGGCGCCCGGCTCGCTCGACGTCGCCTCGATGGCCGTGATGCTTCTCACCACCGGCATGGTCGTTGGCGCGGCGAACACGCTCAACTGCTATCTGGAGCGAGACAGCGATCGGCTGATGGCTCGCACGGCGATGCGCCCATTGCCCGACCGCCGGCTCGAGCCCTCCTGGGCATTGACGTTCGGGGTCGCGATGGGGCTTTTTGCCGTGCCCACGCTGACGTTGGCGGTGAATCCGGTGACCGGCTTGCTCGGCTTCATCGCGCTCGTCAGCTACGTCGCCATCTACACGCCGATGAAGCAGCACACGTCTGCCGCATTGTTCGTGGGGGCGCTGCCGGGCGCGCTTCCGCCGCTCATGGGGTGGACGGCGGTCACCGGCCGCATCGAAGCGCCGGGGCTGGTCTTGTTCGGCGTCTTGTTCTTCTGGCAGATCCCGCATTTCATCGCGATCTCGGTCTTCCGGCAGGACGAATACGAGCGGGCTGGGCTCAAGGTCCTTCCTTCGGTCCAGGGGCTCCGGCCTGCCCAGATGCAGTCCGCCATCTACGCGGGTGCGCTTTGGGCAGTGTCGCTCTTGCTGGTGCCATACGGTCTCGCGGGAGCTCTCTACTTGATCGCAGCGGTCGCGCTGGGCGGACATTTCTTCTGGACGGCGCTTCGTGGCTTGTGGACGCAGGACCCCGATGCCTGGGCCAAGAAGCTCTTCGTCGCTTCTCTCGTGTACCTAACCGCGCTTTTCGCGGTGCTCATCATCGATGCGCTCTAGGATCCTCGTACTGTTGCTCTTCGCGCTCACCATGCTCGGATGCTCCAAGAGGAGCGCCGAGGATGTCCCGGTGATCACGGAGCTTCCCGAGTTTTCCTTGCTGGACCAAGACGCCCAGGTCTTCGATCGGGGCGCCATGACGGGCAGCCTTTGGGTTGCGGACTTCGTGTTCACCCATTGCGGCGCCTCGTGCCCTAGGTTGACCGCGCATTTAAGGGGCCTCCAGACCCGACTTTCCGACGTGCCAAGCGCCAGCTTCCTCTCGGTCACGGTCGACCCGTACAACGATACGCCCGAGGTCATCAAGGCGTACATGACCAAGAACGAGCTGGACGAGTCCAACTGGCGCTTCGTTACCGGCGAAGAAGAGGACATCCGCGCCTTGGTCGTCGATGGGTTCAAGGTCGGCCTCGGCGACGAGGAGAGTCAGGCGGCGGGTGCCGAAGAGATCATGCACTCGAACTACTTTGCGTTGGTCGACCACCAGGCGCGCGTTCGGGGCTACTATCGCGCCAACAACGACGGCATCGCCGACCTGGAGCGGGATCTGCGTGCGCTGGCCGAGGCCGTGCCCGCGAAGCGTTGATGCCGCTTCACTTCGGTGTTAAGCCCGCGGCATGAGTCAAAGCATCCCCGTCGCGCAGCGGCTCAGCGCCGTTAAACCCTCCGCCACCGTCGCCGTCGCCCAACGAGCACGAGAGCTCAAGCAGCAGGGCATTGACGTGCTTTCCTTCAGCGTCGGCGAGCCTGACTTCGATACCCCGAAGCACATTTGCGAGGCAGCCAAACAGGCGATTGACAAGGGAGCCTCCCGCTACACCGCAGTGCGCGGCGTACCAGAGCTTCTCGAGGCTATCTGCGAAGCATCCGCCAAGCGGCGCGAAGGTGTGAGCTACGACCCATCGCAGGTCGTGGTGTCGGTCGGCGCGAAGCACACGCTGTTCAACCTGGCGTTGGCGCTCTACGACGAGGGGGACGACATCCTGATTCCCGCTCCGTACTGGGTGAGCTATCCGGAGCAGGTACGTTTGTTCGGCGCCAATCCCGTGATCGTGGAGACCTCCGAGGCGGATGGCTTTCGCATGACGCCCGATGCGCTGCGGGAGGCGATCACGTCGAAGACCAAGGCGCTCATTCTGTGCTCGCCCTCCAATCCCACCGGCGCGGCCTATACCGGTGACCAGCTGGCGGCGCTTGCAGATGTCGCCGTCGAGCACGATTTCTGGGTCATCGTCGATGAAATCTACGGACAGCTGGTCTACGGAGGCTTCGATCAGAAGTCGATCGCAGAGGTCGCGCCGGAGCTCCAGGATCGCATCATCATCGTCGATGGCGTCAGCAAGACGTTTGCCATGACCGGCTGGCGCATCGGCTGGATGCTCGGTCCCGCATACGTGGCGGCGGCCTGCGACAAGATTCAAGGGCAATCGACGACCAACCCGACTGCCGCGGCGCAATATGCCGCCGTCGCTGCGCTTCGCGGGCCCTGGGAGCCGATAGAAGAGATGCGGAAGGCCTTCGAGACGCGTCGCGCTCTCATCGTCGACGGCCTCAACGCGATCGAGGGGATCAGCTGCCGGGTGCCGGAGGGCGCGTTCTATGCCTTTGCGAACGTGCAGGCCCTGGTGGGCAAGCAGGGCGGCGGCAAGAAGCTCGAAAGCGATCTGGACATCGCGGGGTACCTCCTCGAGGAAGCCCGCTGCGCGGTGGTTCCCGGTGAGGCCTTCGGCGCTCCGGGTTTCGTCCGAATCTCCTACGCCACGTCGAACGACACGATCCGAGAGGGCCTCAACCGAATCGGCGAAGCCGTCGCGAAGCTGCGATAGAAGTCGATCCGCGCACCTCGATCCCCGGAGAACGGGTCG
>LJTN01000099.1 GCA_001303415.1 Myxococcales bacterium SG8_38 | reverse complement strand
CGCGAGCCTCGCCGCGGCTGCACCACGAAACCGGGGTTGCTCCGCACGCACGTCACGGAGCGCTGCATCGAACGTGGGTGGGAGCGGTGATATCACTTCGCGCGCGACCCGGGCGCAACGGCTTTATCGACCCCGAGCAAGCTCAGCCCGCTTTCGTCACTGGCGGCCAGCACCATCCCCTGCGACTCGAGCCCCATGAGCTTTCGTGGTTTCAAGTTGGCGACGATGACGACCCGTTTCCCGACGAGATCCTCGGGCGCGTAATGCTCTGCGATGCCGGCGAGCACCTGACGGGGCTGCGCCTCGCCAGCGTCCACGAGCAACCGAACGAGCTTATTGCTCTTTTCGACTCTCTCTGCTGCCTTGATGACGGCAACCCGTAGATCGACCTTCGTGAAGTCGTCGATCTCGATGAAGCTGCTCTTGCTTTGGTCGGGTTCTGTCATGGCGGAGACTTCGTTCTTCTCGGTGGGCGCTGCTTCGACGCCGAGTCGCTCCAGAATCGAGCGCTCTTGGCTTTCGTCGAATCGCGGGAAGAGGGGCTTTGCGGCTTTCGTTTGGGTACCGGGTCGGAGCCCGCCCCAAGCGCTTGGCCACAGGTCCAAATGCTCGGTCGGCAAAAGCGGCTGCATTCCCAACTGCGTCCGAAGCTCGTTGCACTTCGACGGCATCACCGGAAACAGCATGATGGACAGCCAGCGCAGCGTCTCGAGCACGGTATAGCAAACCTGCCGGAGGCGAGCATCGTCGCCCTGTTTGGCGAGCTTCCATGGCTGAGTCGAATCCACGTACTTGTTCGTCGCTGAAACCAAATCCCAGATCGTGTCGAGCGCGCGGTGGAAGGCGAGCACCTCGAAGTGCTTGGCTGCGTCGCTTGCGCAGGCCTCGGCTTTGGCCACGAGGTCGCGGTCGATTGCTTCGAGCGCATCGAGGTCGATGCCCGGCACAAGGCCTCCCAGGCTCTTCTGCAGGATGCTCGCGACGATACGGTTCATCAAGTTGCCTAAGCCGTTGGCGAGTTCTCCGTTGTAGCGGTTCAGCAGGTTTCGATGGCTGAAATCGCCATCCTGACCAAAGCCGACTTCGCGCATGAAGTAGTAGCGCAAGACGTCAGCGCCGAATGCTTCTACGAGGGGCCCCGGAGGAAGAAAGTTGCCGAGCGACTTCGACATCTTTTCTCCGTTCACGGTGAGCCACCCGTGCGCCCAGACCTGCGTGGGGAGCCGAATACCCGCGCTCAGCAGGAACGCGGGCCAGTACACCGCGTGGAAACGTAGGATGTCCTTGCCCACAATGTGGATGATCGTTTCGGCCGAGCGCCAGAACTCGTCGTAGAGCGGCGCTTGTCCCTCCTCGGCCGGACCACCGAGGGCGCTCACGTAGTTCATCAGCGCATCGAGCCACACGTAGACCACGTGCTCGGGGTCATCCGGAACCGGCACGCCCCAGCGAAAGCTGGTCCGAGAGATCGACAAATCGCGAAGTCCTTCTCTCACGAACGACTTGACTTCGTTGAAGCGCGCTTCGGGCTGAACGAACTTCGGATGTGCTTCGTAGTGATCGAGAAGGGGTTGTGCGTACTTGCTCAGCCGGAAGAAGTAGCTGCGTTCCTTGATTCGTTCGACGGGCTTCTGATGAATGGGACAGAGGTTGCCTTCCAGAAGCTCCTTTTCGGTCTTGAACGATTCGCAGCCGACGCAATACCAGTCCTCGTAGTCGTCGAGATAGACGTCCCCGTTGGCCTCCATGAGCTTCCAGAGCGCTTGCACGTTTTGTCGATGTTGCTGGGAGGTCGTGCGAATGAAGCCATCGTGGGCGCACTCGAGCTCCTCCCATGCAAGGCGGAAGGGGGCGGCCATTTGGTCGACGAAATCTTGCGGTGCGAGGCCTTCTTCCTTGGCACGGCGCTCGATCTTGAGACCATGCTCGTCGAGCCCCGTCATGAAGTACGCCGACCTGCCGCGAATCCGTTGGTAACGCGAGATTACGTCGGTGGCCACGGTCGAGTATGCGTGACCGATGTGAGGTCGATCATTGACGTAGTAGATCGGGGTGGTGACGTAGAAAGGTCGATCCATTCGCGACCGAGACTAGCCAAATTCGGCCGAGGCGCCACCTAGCGCAACTTCCGAAGCCCGAACAGCAGGGCGTCGAGGGCAGCCTGGCGATTGGCGTTTTGCTGCATCGAGCGAACGCAGTCGTGGATGAGACCGACACGCGCCGCCGCAGCGCCCGCATCCATCGAGGTCGCGCGCGTCTCGAGATCATCGCCGTGGATCGAAAACCCGAGAGCGGTGCGCGGCAAGCCGAGCGCGCTAACCGACATGTCCCGATAAAAAGTCTGGAGTGTCAGCAGTGCGAGGTCCAAGTCGTCGCGTTGCGCCAGTTGGTCCGCCAGGTCGACCAGGGTTCCAGGCCCGGCGCCCCGTACCGCGTCGTCGACTGCCAACACGAGCTTGGTGAGCTCCTCCACCGTGCCTTGCCGCGCGAGCGCCAGGGCAACGTCCGCACGTCCCGCGCTCAGCGCGATTGCGGGACCGACCGACTCTTCAGTCAGACCTTCCGACTCGAGGATCCTTCGCAGCAACGCGTCGGGAAGGCGGCCGAATCGGATTCGCTGGCAGCGGGACCGAATGGTCGGGAGCAGCGAGTCGGGCCGCTCCGCAGTCAGGATGAAGTGAACGTTGGGCCGAGGCTCCTCGAGCGTCTTGAGCAGGGCATTGCCGGCTTCGGGCTGAAAATCGGGAAACGAAACGTCCGCTTCCGGAAAAATGAAAAAGGTCGACTTGGCTTCGAATGGTGCGAACTGGGCGAGGGGAAGGATCTCGCTGCGCAACACCTCGACCTGAATGTTTCGCTTGCCTTCGTCGCGAGGGCCGAACACTCGCACGTCCGGATGCGCCCCAGACGCGATCCGACTCGCTATCCGCGGATCACCACCCGAGATCACATCGGTTGCAAAGGCCACTGCAGTGAGCTCCTTGCCCACGCCGCTCGGGCCGACGAACAGGTATGCCGACGATATGCGCCCCTGCTGGCGAGCTCTTTCGAGAGCGCGAACGGCCGTGTTTTGCGACAGCACGGCATCGAGCGCAGTCACTTGCCGGAGCCTCCTCGGAAGATCGACGTGGCCATGGTTTGCACTGCGTCGACCACCTCGTCGGGCGAGAATGCGTCCGGATCGACGAATGCTTGCATGACCAGCCCATCGAGCAGCCCGATGACGATTCGTGGCAAGATGTCGAGCGAGATTCGCGGCTCGAGACCGAAGGACAGCAAGTTCTGCTCCAGGTATTCGCGAATTTGCCTCGCGCCGAGCTCGTAGAACTCCGCCAATTTCGGGCGAAGCGACTCGTCGTAGAGGCTCAGCGCGAGCAAATCCGCGACCACCAACGCTTCGTCGGTGCGTTCGGCTCGGGTGGCCCACAGCTCTTGCAGTGATTTTCTGAGCGCCTCGAAGGGATTGTCCGAGGGTGACCAAGCTCGCACCGTGCGCGCCTGCACGACGTTGCATGCGGTCTCGAGGACCGCGTGAATCAGCGCCTCCTTGGTCGGATAGTGGTAGTGGAGCGCGCCCTTGCTCATACCCGCTTCCTTGGCGATCTCGAGCAAGCTCGTCTTGGCGTAGCCTTGGCGCGCGAGCACGCGGATCGCGGCATCGATGATTTGCTGGGAGCTCACCGCGCTCTTTGCATAGGCCATGGACTGAAGGCACCATGACGCGCGGGCCTGGGGCCCGTCAACCGCCTGTGCTAGAGCCGTCCGGTGAGCCAGCAAGGTCAGTCCCTCACGCGTCTCGTCGAGTTGATGCGCACTCTGCTCGGGCCGAACGGATGCCCGTGGGATCGCGAGCAGACGCTCGAGACGCTTCGTCAGTACGTCATCGAGGAGGCGTACGAAGTCGCCGACGCCATCGATCGAGGCTCGCCGGAGCTTCTGCGGGAGGAGCTGGGCGATCTGTTGCTGCAGGTCGTTTTCCAGGCGGCGCTGACCGATCAGAAGGGCTGGTTCGACATCGACGGGGTGGTGGATGCAATCTGCGACAAGCTGATTCGCAGGCATCCCTGGGTCTTTGGGAACGAACGAGTCGGTGACGCCAGCGGCGCACGCAACAGCTGGGAAGCGATCAAGTCCAAAGAAAAGAAGGAACGCGGTGCGCTGAGTGGTGTCCCGGTCGCCGTGCCGGGGCTTCTCAGAGCGGTGCGAATCGGTGAGAAGGCGAGCGCCGTGGGTTACGATTGGCCCGACGCCGGCGGCCCGCGCGCCAAGATCGACGAGGAGCTCGCAGAGCTCGACCAGGCAGCCGAAAAGGGTGACGTCGAGGCGCTGGAGCACGAGCTCGGCGACCTGTTGTTCGCGCTGGCGACCTACGCTCGCAAACAGGGCCTCGATCCGGAGGCCGCTCTTCGCGCCTCGCTCAATCGATTCTCGTCGCGTTTCCGCCATTGTGAGCTCGCGGCCAAAGCCCAGGGGAAAGACCTGCGTGACTACCCGGAGCCGGAGCTCGACCAGATGTGGGAGCGCGCCAAGGCGGCCGAGCGCGGGCAGTAGCATTTCGCGTCTCGCCCTATAGGCGCTCTTGCGGGAAGGGCATCACTGATTGAACGGACTCCGCGCCGACCAGCAACATCAATAGCCGGTCGACGCCAAGCGCGTTGCCGCCGCTTTCGGGCATGCCCGTTTCCAGCGCCTCGAGGAATTTCTCGTCGATCGGATAGACCGGTGCTCCTGTCGCGCGCCGCTGTGCCTGGTCGCGCTCGAAGCGCGCACGCTGCTCTCGCGGGTCGGTCAGCTCTCCGAAGCCATTGCATATCTCGATGCCCCGAATGAAGACCTCGAAGCGATCGGCCATTCCATTGGGCTTGATTCTCGCCAGCGAAGCCATGGAGGGGGGCCAATCGGTCACCACCACCGGCTGCTCCAGTCCGAGCCGAGGCTGGACTTGCTCTGCCCAGGTCAGGAAGAACCGGTCTTCGTCTTCCGCCAGCCTCTCGAGCTCGCAGCCCGCATGTTGGCGGAGTGCCTCCTCCACCGTGAGTCGTACCCACGGCGGAGCGTAGAAATCAAGAGCCTCGCCATCATTTGTCAGCAACTCTGCCAAGAAAGCAACGAGCTCCTCGGTGTCGGCAATCACATCGTCGGAGCTCGCCTCCGCCCGGTACCATTCGAGCATGGCGAACTCGCGCTCGTGGTGGCGGCCGTGCTCCTCGGCGCGATAGCTGCGTCCGAGCTGAAAGATGCGCTTCGCTCCTGCGCTCAGGAGTCGCTTCATCTGATACTCGGGGCTCGTGGCGAGCCAGCCGACGGGGCCGCGCTTGGGATCGCGCACCTCGAAGGCGGACAAGTGCACGTCTAGCCCGGGGCAGGGCACCACTGCGGGAGTGTCCACTTCGATGAAACCGCGCGCATCGAAGAAGCGACGAATCGCGCCAAAGGCCGTGGCGCGAAGCTCCAGAGTCGCCAGCAGAGCGCGATCTGCGGCCGTCGTCACCAGCCGCTCAGCCCTTGACGCGCTCCACGTACTGGCCCGTGCGCGTGTCGATCTTGAGCTTGTCGCCGACGTTGACGAAGAGCGGAACGTTGACCTGCAAGCCCGTTTCGAGCGTTGCCGGTTTGGTCGTGTTGCTGCTGGTGTCCCCCTTGAAACCCGGCTCGGTCTCGGTGACTTCCAACTCCACGAACGTCGGCGGCGTCACGCCGATCGGCCTGCCCTGAAAAAGCATCACGGACACCTCGGTGCCGTCGAGCAAGTAATGGACGTTATCGCCCAGCTGCTCGTCGGTCAGCGAAAGTTGCTCGTAGCTCTGCGTGTCCATGAAGACCCGCGCGTCCCCTTCCGGGTACAGGTACTGCATGGTGCGCTCTTCGGTGTCCGCCTTTTCGAGCTTTTCCCCGCTCTTGAAGGTCCGGTCGATCACCGCGCCCGTCATCATGTTCTTGATCCGGGTTCGGACGAATGCTTGTCCTTTGCCGGGCTTCACGAACTGGTGGTCGACGACGACGTAGGGAACGCCGTCGATCAGCATCTTGAAGCCTTTTCTGATGTCTGAGGTATCTGCCATGGGGTTACTTCTCGCGAATTGTCTGGGAGGCCACTAGGAGACCACTAGGTGTGTCAGGGGCTTCTCCGCGCTCCGCCGTGATCTGGACTTCGAGCTCCCGCAGGGAGGTCGGAATCGAGGCCCCGCCCACCTGTGCCTCGGCATCGTAGTCGAGGGCTTGCTGACGCACCGGAAGCTCGCCGATAGAGGTGAACCAGACGACGTAGTGGGTCAAGCCGGGCTCCACTCGCTCGGGCGGGGGAAGGTGATCCAACGTGATGTTAATCAGGATTTGGCCCTTGTCGATCTTCTCGATCTCGATATCGCCCTGTGTGGCGGGCACGTAGGCGCTGCCCACGAGCGCATAGTCCGCGGGTCGGTTGCAGCCGAAAAGGGCTGCAAACGCCAAACACCAGATGAGACGAAGCCCCACGAATTCCTCCTCGGCACGGCTTGTAGGCGGCCGATTTGGCGCCGTCAAGCGCCGGCCCTTGCCTCTCATGCGGGTCGGTTGTACCCCGGTTTCCATGCGAGACGTCGACGACGAGGTGCGAGAGATCAAGAAGGAGATCGTCGAGAGCCGCGGCCTCATCATCAAGACCAACAACTTGGTCAACGCCCTCGGGGCGGACATCAAGTCGATCGCCAAGCGGCAAGCCGGCTACGAGCGACGGCTCAACTGGAACAGCGGCATCGCCATAGCGGTCATCGGCGTGTTGTCGTTTGCCGGGCTCAAGTTGTATTTCGACGCCCAGATCGGCGGCGTGCAGTCCGAAATGAGCAGCGCGGAGACGACGGTCGAGGAGCTGCAAAGTGACCTCGGGGACGAAGTCCGTCGAGCTGCTGAGCGCGCCAGCGCCGCGGCGCAGGCCGCCGAGTTCTACGAGCTGATTCGCGCTCGAAAGCGCCTCGAAGTGGTGCGCGGGTATCCCGAAATCGTCAAACGAGCCCTTTCGCCCGTCGAGGCTGCGGTCTTTCGAGACTTCGAGCAGCGGTTCCGGCGGGACCTTTCCCTCGAGGCGTATCAAAAGGGCCTCGCCTCGGCGGAGGCACGAAAGCACGAAGCGGCGATCGAGCGCTTCGAGGAGGCCATCGAGCTGGATCCCAGCGGCGCGCACATTCCCGCCGTGAAGCACAGCCTCGCGATCTCCCTGCGCCAGCAGAAGCGCCCCGCCGAAGCGCTCGTGTTCGCCCAGCAAGTGGCCGAGCAAACCACCGACAGCGCGTTGCAGCCCGATGGGTGGTGGCTGGTTGCGCTGAGCGCACGGGACTTGAACGACCTCGATACGGCGCGTGAAGCCCTCAAAACGCTGATCCGGAAGTGGCCCCGGTCTGCGCTGTCCCGCGACGCGCGTCCGCTGCTTCGTGCGGTGACACGAGAGGCCTATCTCGGAAAGCAGGACGCCAGCGCCGAGCCGAGCCCGGAACCGGAGTAGGGACGCGTAAGAATTGCGTGTCGACGGCGGGACGGGCGTGTGACAAGTTTTCAGTTGATGGCCCGGCCCCGTGTCGCTTTCGTTGGTTCCGGTGGCGCCGCAAAAGGCGTAGCTCACATCGGCGTCCTTCGCGCCATGCAAGAGCTCGGCATCGAAGCCGACATTTGCGTCGGCGCCTCGGCGGGCGCGATCGCCGGCGCATTCTATGTCCAAGGGTACACCCCGTCGCAGATGATCGACTGGTTTCGGCCGTTTTGGCAGCGTGGGCTCGAGAACCCACCGCTCAAGGCGCGCTACTTCCTGGGTTTGCCCAATGCAGAGCAGCGCCGGAGCTGGGGCTATCTTACGAGCGGTCTGCTCTCCATCGATCGATTCGAGCGCTTCGTCGCGGAGCAACTGCCAACGGACGATTTTCGCGACTTGGACAAACACTTGCTGGTGACGGCCGCAGACATCGACGGCAGAGGCAGGGTGGTATTCGGACGCGGCTATCGCGAGGATGTGCCCATCAGCAGAGCAGTGGCAGCGTCCTCGTGCGTTCCGGTCCTCTTTCGCCCCCACCGCATCGGAAATCGCTTCTACATCGATGGCGAGGTCGTGCGGACGCTCAGCATCGACCTCGCCGTCGAGGCGGGGGCCGACGTCGTTATCATCTCGAACGTCTACCGGCCCCACGTCGGTCGAGCGGGCAGCCCGTCGCTGGTGTATCAAGGCGGTCTGGCCGTGGCCCGGCAATCTCTGAACGTCATTCTCAACGAGAAGGAAAAGCGCGGCATCGACTTGATTCACAAGATGTACCCGCAGGTCCAGGTGCTCGTGGTGTCTCCCGACCTCGGGCGGCTGCCTTTCACCTCGAGGCTGCATGCCAGAACGATGCTGCGCCGCGGCTATCGCGACGCGCTACGCATCCTCGCCAAGGCCAAGCGCCGCGGGGTATTCGACGTAGCCCCCAACGTCCGAAGCATCGGCGAAGCATAGGTTTTCACCGATCCCCGCACCTCGATCCCCGGAGGACGGGCTCGGAAAAACACGACATGAGGTTCCACGGAACGCGGCAGGCGCATGCCGGGGCTTGACGGAACACGACACGGGGATGTGTCGAACGGCTCGGCTTGCATGGGTGG
>LJTN01000098.1 GCA_001303415.1 Myxococcales bacterium SG8_38 | reverse complement strand
CCGCCTCGAGGACGAGCAACGCCCCAGCGCACATATCCCACGCGTGGAGGTCTTTTTCCCAGTAGATGTCGTAGGTGCCATCGGCGACCAGGGCGAGGTCGATTGCTGCCGAGCCGCAGCGCCGCACCCCCCGGACACGCTGCAGGAAAAGCGCGAGCTCCGCGTGATTATCATCCGGGCTGGATCGGTCGTAGGGAAAGCCCGTGGCGCAAACCGCTTCCTCGAGGCGGGCCCGATCCGAAACGGTGCAGCGTTGCCCGTTGCGAAAGGCGCCGCCCCCTCTTGCGGCCTCCCACGTCACGCGCAACGCCGGCGCATGGACCACTGCGGCGAGGCCTTCCAACCCGCGATACAGGGCGATGGAAACCGCGAAGAAGAAGTGCCCGTGCACGAAGTTGGTCGTGCCGTCGATCGGGTCCACGTACCAGACCAGCTCTCCATCGCCGGTCTCGGCGCCTTCTTCGCCAACGACTCGGTGCGCCGGAAACTCGCGCTGCAGGCGTTCGCGGATCAAACGCTCGCTCGCGAGATCATAGTCGGTCAATAGGTCGAAACGGCCCTTGCGCGTGACCGCTGTGGTATGGCGCCATCCTTGCATCGCGAGCGCCCCGGCCTCTTGGGCAACCTGTGCGGCGACCTCGAGGGCATGCTGGGCTTCGTCCTCGGAACGCATGAAGTCCTGCATTTTCGCGGATTTCTGGTCGTGCGCCACGTGCCGCTGAGCATCTGGCGCGTGTTCACTGGCATTTCGATCGCAAAACCCGTAAAAGGCCGTTCGCTCAGAAGCCATGCGGCTTTTGCGCTGCCCCGTGTGGGTAAGTGTAGTTATGCCCGACAAGGATGTTTTGATCCCGAGCCTTCGCAATCCGTTCGAGTTGGATGGCGACGGCCGTCCGACCGACAAACCAGCCAAGGCAAAAGGCCCCTACGACGAAGCCCTCCACGAAGGGGAGGTGCTCCGCGAGCGTCCGCGCACCGCCGCTGGGCCCGTTCAGATCGGAAGGCAGCACGCGAAGCGCCGCATGACCGTCTGGGAGCGCATCGACGTGCTGCGCGATCCCGGCACCGATCCGACGGTCCTGTTCCAGAACTGGGGCCCAAATCTCGACGGAGCCTCGATCGTCACGGCGATCATCAAGATTCAAGGCCGGAACGTCGCGCTCTACGGACACGACTTCACCGTTCGCGCCGGCTCGATGGACGCAACCAACGGCAAGAAGCTCGCGAACGTCATTCGTCTGGCCGGTGAGCAGGGAATTCCCCTCATCGGGATGAACGACAGCGCGGGAGCATTCGTGCCCGCCGGCATCGGAGGCCTCGATGGCTACGCCGAGGCGTTCACCGCATTGCGGAAGATCAGCGGCGTCGTGCCGAGCATCATGTGCATGTTCGGCTACAACGCCGGCGGCGGATCGTATCTGCCGCGACAGGGCAGCTTCATGATCCAACCCGAGAATACATTCTTCGGTTTGACCGGCCCCGGGGTCGTCAAGTCGGTGCTCGGCGAGGATGTCACCGCGGACGAGCTCGGTGGACCGGGTGTTCACGGGCAAAGCGGCGTCGCGGACCTCACCGTGCGCGACGAGGTCGGGGCGCTTCGAACGGCGCGGCGTCTATTGAGCTACCTGCCCGGAAACAACCATGAATTCGCGCCCTATCAAGACACGTCGGACCCGATCGACCGCCCGACCGGCCAGATCGACACACTGCTCCGCAAGGCATTCAATTCACCCACCGGCTTCAATACTCCCATCGACGTCAGCATCATCCTTCAGCAGATTTGCGACCACGGGGACTACCTCGAGCTTCAGCCGCAGCGTGCGCGCAACACGATCACGGCATTCGGGCGTCTCGGAGGCCACGTGGTGGGGTTCGTCTGCAACAACAGCGCGGTGGCTTCCGGACAGATCGACGTCGACGCCGCATTCAAGAACTCCCGGTTCATTCGCTTCTGCAACCTCTACAACATCCCGGTGATCTTCATGGAGGACACCACCGGGTTTTTGCCAGGGCGTGATCAGGAAGGCCGCGGCATCGTGCAGGCAGGCCGCGCCATGCTCGATTCCATCATCGATTTGCGGACCCCGCGGCTGCTCTTGATCATACGCAATGCGTTCGGGGGCGCCTATGCGGCGTTCAACTGCTACGCCACCGGTGCAGATCACGTGATGGCCCTGCCCACAACCCGCGTTGCCGTGATGGGGCCTGCAGGCAAGGAGTTCGTCTACAAGGACGAGATCCGCGACATGCGCAACCGGGCGAAGACGCGCTTGCGAGAGGCGCTCGATGCCGGTGCATCGCAAGAAGAGGCAGAAGCCGAAGTTGCGGCATGGGTGAAGGAGCAGGAGGCCGCGTTCAACATACGCTACGAGAAAGAGCTAATGAATCCCAAGGAGGCATTGAGCCTCGGCTCGATCTCGGAAATCGTCATGCCGACGGACGTGAGGGCTGCGCTGACCCGGAGTCTCAACTTCTACCTGTCCCACTATACCCCGGGGCCGTTGCTCGGGGTTCAGCGCGAGTTCCACTGATGGCTTCCGATCTATATCTGAACAACCCCTTGATTCATCGGAATCGCCGTCTCGGCGAAGCGGACTCCGAGTGGGTGCGATCGTTCAGCTGCGAGGACATGACCGTCCTCATCGTGTGCCGCGGCCCGATCCGCCAAGAGGCGTTGGATGTCTTTGGCGAGATGGGGATGAGCAAAGTGGGCATCCTGCTGTCCGAGAAAGACTCGATCGTGTATCCGCGTGCGTTGGCTCCCGAGCTGAGGCGGATCGACCCGTCACGCGTGCACGCGGTCCAGGACTACACGGGCGCGAGCAAAGAAGAGCGGCACGAGCGGATTGCCGAAATCATCGGGATCGCGAAGGACAACGGCTATGACTACATCTTCGCCGGCTATGGGTTCATGGCCGAGGACGAGGAGTTCGTGCGTTCGATCGAAGATGCTGGGCTTCGGTTCATCGGGCCCTGCTCGCATACCGTGCAGGCAGCAGGCTTCAAGGACGAGGCGAAGCGAACGGCCGAGGAGGTTGGCGTTAGCGTCACTCCAGGCGTCAACGATGCGACTGCCAGGCTTCTGCTCAGGAAACACCCGGATCGCAAGGCGTTGCGCAAGGTCGCCAAAGAGCATGGCCTCAGCGTGCCCGAGATCGATGATGAATCGCTCCGCTTCGAGTCGGTGGCCGATGCGGTTTTGGCTGCAGCATATTCGGCCCACATCGATCTCTACACGGTCGCCGAGCTCGGTGAGCAGATTCAGATCGAGGTGGCCTCGATTCTCGACGACTATCCCGGCAGCAGAGTGCGACTCAAGGCCATCGGCGGCGGCGGCGGCAAAGGACAGCGCATTCTGAGCTCGCCCAACCAGGCGCCGGAAATGGTCCGTGAAATCTTGGGTGAGGTGAAGGCCCTGGGCGTCGGAGACAATAAGAACATCCTCGTCGAGCTGAACATCGAAACGACCCGTCACAACGAGATCCAGCTCATCGGAAACGGTGAATGGACGATCTCGCTCGGAGGCCGCGATTGCTCCTTGCAGATGCACGAGCAGAAGCTTCTCGAGGTTTCGATCACACAGGAGACCTTGGCGGCCGCAGTGGAGCGCGAGCTCGCCGCAGGAAACGAAGCGAAGGCGGCGGCTATAGAGCAGGACCTGAACATCTTGCGCCGAATGGAGCAGGAGGCGGAACGATTCGGCGAAGCGGTGAAGCTCGATTCGGCATCGACCTTCGAGTGCATCGTCGACGGACCGCGGCATTATTTCATGGAGATGAACACGCGCATTCAGGTGGAGCATCGCGTCTCCGAGCTCTGCTATGCGCTGCGCTTCCACAACCCCGAGGACCAGGATGACTGGTTCGACGTCCATTCCGTCGTCGAAGCGATGGCACTGCTCGCGAAGCACAAGGCCCGACTTCCTCGGCCCGAGCGCGTGCGGCGGGCTGCCGCGTCCGTCGAGGCACGGCTGAATGCCACCGATGATTCGCTGTCTCCCCACGCCGGTGGCGAAATCATGTCCTGGTCCGATCCGATCGAGGGAGAGGTTCGCGACGATCAGGGCATCTGTTTCAAGAATCCGGATACGGGCCTTTTCGTGCGTTACAAGCTCGCGGGCGCCTACGACAGCAACATCGCGCTGCTCGTCACGGTCGGCGACGACCGCCGGCAGAGCTACGAGCATCTTCGCGAGGTGTTGCGGCGCACGGTGCTCCGAGGTCCCGAGTTGCAGACCAATCTGCAGTTCCACTACGGATTGGTGAACTGGTTCCTAGCCAACGGGGTCGATGCGAAGCCGACCACGCAGTTCGTGGTTCCGTATTTGACGCTCTTGGGAGAGCTCTTGCGAGAGGCGAACGAGATCGATGCGGATTACGCCTTCGAAAGGCTTTGCCGCCGGTACCTTAAGGCCGCCAGAGCCGACGCGGCCGCGACGAAGGCCATCGAAGAGATTTGCGTCCTCAAGAAGACATTGCTCGGAAGACCGCTCGGTCGCGTCCTTAGGCAACCGCATTTGCTCTCGGCGTGGCTGAGCGCGAACAAGGATTCTTTCGAGGTCGTGAGCGGGCGCGTGACCTGGCGGCGCAATCCGTTTTTCGTGCTGATCGACACGTACTACTTGCTCTACATGGACGCAGCCGCGGACCTCCCTGCCGCACATCGCATTTGGGAGCAAGACCAGGAGATTCTCGAAGAGGGCGCGGCATTCTACGCCGAGGTCGAACGAAAGCTCGGCGCCATGCATTGGCCTGAGCTCGACGCGATGCTGAAGTCCAAGACGCCGGCAAAGGGCTTCGACTCGAAGCGTTGGGCCCAGGTGCGCTCGGCACACCTCGGGTTCCAACTCGGGACCGAGCTCTACGGCTTGTTGCCGCTCATTGCGGACAAAGTCGGCTTCTTCGATCTACGAGTCAATGAAGACCTGACCATCACCATCCCGCCGCGTCTCCTCGATCGCGATCACCAAGCGAAGATGAAGAAAGTCCTAGTCCCGCCGCCGGTCAACAAGGCAGACGAAATCGTCGCGGTGAGCGGTGGCATGTACTATGCGCAGGAAGCGCCTGGCATGCCTCACTTCGTCGAAGAGGGGCAGCACTTCGAAGCGGGAGATCCACTCTACATCGTCGAAGTCATGAAGATGTTCAACAAGGTGTACGCGCCGTTCGCCGGGACGGTCGACCAGATCCTGGTCGAGTCGAACGGCACCATCGTTTCGAAGGGACAGCCGCTATTCAAGGTCACGCCGGACGAAAGCTTCGTCGAGGAAGACCCCATCGAGGCGAAAGCTCGCATCGAGTCGAACACCGAGCAGTACCTCGAAGCGGTCGCGGAACGGCACTTCAACGCCGTCGCTTGAGCTGCGCATCGAGCAAGCCCCCGCTCACAATCGGTCATCGCGCGTGGTGGCGAGCACCACTCGGTTTCGCCCGCCCGATTTGGCTCGAAACAATGCACGATCCGCCGTCGTCATGAGGCGGGCTTTCAGGTCGACGGCGCGTTTTCCGTCGAGGTCGCGCAAGCCTCTCAGCGTAGAGACTCCGATGGATACCGTGATCTTCGGAAGCGCCCCCCCGAGACGCATTGGGCCGGCTGTGCTTGCGGCGACGTGGCTTCGCAAGTGGTCCGCCAACGCGCGAGCGCTTTCCTTCGATGCGTTCGGTTGGAGCACGATGAACTCGTCTCCCCCGAATCGAAATACGTCGCCCACGCCGACCACCGCCTCATGAAGTGCCTTGCCGGTGCGCTTCAACGCCTCGCTTCCGGCCGCATGCCCGAGCTTGCTGTTCACACGCTTGAGGTGATCCACATCGACGAACATGAGCGCCATGTCGCGATCCGCCCGCTGTGCCGCGCCGACCGCCTTCTTCAGCTGGTTGTTGAGCTCGCGGACATTTCGGAGCCCCGTCAGGGGATCGTGCGCCGCGAGTCCTTCCTGGCGGCGAAGAGAAGAGGTCTGAATCAACGAGGTTGCGACATGACGCGCCAGGCCGCCGATCACGCGGACGTCGTGCCGCGTAAACCGGGCCGGCGTCTTCGGATTGACCAGCTGGAGCATGCCGATCGCCCTTCTTCCATCCCGCAATGGGACTAGCAGCGCGACCCGCGTTTTGCAGGGCGAGCGCGTCGGAAACTGTGGGTCTGAGCTCGGCGCCGACTCTATCAATGGCGCGCGGCGATCGAGAACGCGCTTGGTGAGATCTCGGTGTGGCGGGACGCCGCGCTCGAGTAGGTACGTGGAGTCGGCGCCGAATGCGGCGACACAGCGCATCGCATCGGCCCCTTGCCCCACGAAAATGGCGCCGGCAGTGGCACGCACGGCGACGGCCGCTGCATGGAGCCCTTCGTCGAGCACGCGCATGACCGGCCGCGCCCTCGTGCTCGATGCCCCGAGAATGGATTCCTCGAGCTTCGCCCCCCTCAAGGTGTGAATCCGCACGATTCAATCCTAGGCAGTTCGGGCGAGATAAGCCAAACAAGTGCGTCATTGTAGTGCACTGTATGTGTCCCTTCGCTCGATTGCGTCGTACAATGGAGCGAGCTGGAGTTTGGGCGACAAACGCGGGGGTTTCCGTTGTCGGACAAGGACGCGCTGCTTCGACAGTACCGCATGATCATGGTGATTCGCCGCTTCGAGGAAGAAGCCGCGCGCAACTATGCCAAAGGCAAGATCGGCGGGTTCCTGCATCTGTACATCGGACAGGAGGCGATCGCGGTTGGCGCTGCAGAGGCTCTCGAGGAGCGCGACTACATCTTTCAGACCTACCGCGATCACGGCATTGCGCTGGCGCGCGGCATGTCACCGAAGGCCGCCATGGCCGAGCTGTTCGGAAAGGACACCGGATGCTCGCGCGGGCTCGGCGGGTCGATGCACTTCTTCGACCTCGAGCGAGGGTTTCTCGGCGGTTGGGCGATCGTAGGAGGACATCTAGCGCTTGCCGCCGGGACCGCCTTCAAAGCCAAGTATGCAGGAGAGGATCGAGTGACGATCTGCTTCTTCGGGGATGGCTCGATCAACATCGGCGGCTTCCACGAGGCGATGAGCCTGGCAGGTCTGTGGAAGCTTCCGGTGGTGTTCGTCTGTGAGAACAACCAATATGCCATGGGCACTCCGCTCGAGCGGACGAGCCCGCTGAAGAACCTGTCGATCAAGGCGAAGGGATACGGCATGGCGGGTGACCGTTTCGAGGGGCACGACGTCGAGCACGTGCACCAGCGCCTCGGTGAAGCGATCGATCGTGCGCGCAGCGGTGGGGGCCCGACCTTCGTCGAGATTCTCACATACCGCTTTCGGGGACACTCCATGAGCGATCCTGCCAAGTACCGAACCCAAACCGAGCTCGAGCAACGCAAACGGCAAGATCCGGTCTTCATTGCCCGCAACCGGCTGCTCGAGATCGGGGTCGACGAGAGCACCATCGACGACATCGATCTCGAGGTCGACGAGGAGATCGAAGAAGCGGTTCGTTTCGCCGACGAATCGGAGCCGGCTCGACAAGACGTGATGATGAGCACGGTGCTCGCCCCCGAGGAGGAAGCGTGAGGGAGCTGCGCTATCGAGAGGCGCTTCGCGAGGCCATGCTCGAAGAGATGGAGCGCGACGACCGAGTCTTTCTCATGGGCGAGGAGGTCGGCCATTATCAGGGCGCCTACAAGGTGTCCGAAGGCCTCCTCGAGAAGTTCGGCGATCGTCGCGTCGTCGACACGCCCATTGCAGAGGCGGGCTTCGCGGGAGTCGGCATCGGTGCGGCGATGGTAGGGCTTCGCCCGATCATCGAGTTCATGACGTGGAACTTCTCGTTCGTCGCCTTCGATCAAATCATCAGCAACGCCGCGAAGGTGTATCAGATGAGCGCAGGCGCCATTGCCGTTCCCATCGTGTTTCGCGGGCCGAATGGGGCAGCCAAGCAGGTGGCTTCGCAGCACAGCCACAGCTGCGCTCCATTTTATGCGCACATCCCCGGCCTTCAGGTCATTCAACCGAGCACGCCGCGTGACGCCAAGGGGCTCCTCAAGAGCGCGATTCGCAGCAACAATCCGGTCGTCTTTCTCGAAGGGGAAACCCTCTATGGCGTCAAAGGGGAAGTCCCGGACCAAGGCGAGGAAGAGCTGATCCCCATCGGGGAGAGCCGGCTCGCCAGGCCCGGAACGGACTGCACGATCGTGACGTGGGGCAGGCCCTACTACACGGTCATGGCCGCGTCCGAGAAGCTCGCCGCGGACGGCATCGAGTGCGAGGTGATCGATCCACGCACCCTACGGCCCCTCGACACCTCGCTCATGGTGAAGAGCCTGATGAAGACGAATCGCTGCGTCATCGTTCACGAGCACTGGCCTTATGGTGGACCTGGTGCGGAGATCGTCGACCGGCTGCAACGGGAGGCCTTCGATTACTTGGATGCGCCGCTCGAGAGGGTGACGTCTCTCGACGTGCCAATGCCGTATGCGTTGAATCTGGAGGACAAGGGACTACCCAAGCTCTCGCCGACGATGGAAGAAGGCACGCTCGTCGCGTGGACGAAGAAGGAAGGGGACCAGATCGAGGTCGATGACCTTTTGGCCGAGGTCGAAACCGACAAGGCTACGATGGAGTTCCGTTCGTTCGACCGGGGTGTGCTGCTGAAGATTCTCGTTTCGGAAGGGGAAACCTTGGAGCCGGACGTGCCCGTCGCGATCATCGGCAAGGCCGGGGAGGACATCAGCGACCTGCTGGCGAAGGTAGAAGCGGGGGCGACCACGGCGCCCGCGGCAGAGACAGCGCCGGCGAAAGAGGCGGAGTCGGCAACGAGGGCAGAGCCCGCGATGGCGGAGGCGGAGCCAGCGGCACCATCAGCGGCGGAGCCGGGGCTGCGGCGGGACGGGGAGCGCATTCTTTCGTCTCCCCTGGTTCGGCAGCTT
>LJTN01000093.1 GCA_001303415.1 Myxococcales bacterium SG8_38 | reverse complement strand
CTCCTGCTCCTGCTCCTGCTCCTGCCCCTGCTCCTGCCCCTGCTCCTGCCCCTGCTGCTGCTCCTGCTGCTGCTCCTGTTCCTGCTGCTGCTCCTGCTGCTGCTCCTGCCCCTGCTTCTCTTGCTCTTCTCGAATGCGCTTCATCACGTACTCGAGATTCCATGCGGCATTCCGATCGCCTGGCCGTAATCGAAGCGCTCCCTTGAACGCGTCGGCGGCCTCTCGAAAGTGCGCGGAGGCTTCGCCATATGAATCTTGTTGAGAGAGGGCTTCCCCCTCGCGCGCATACGCGATCCCAAGATCATAGTAGGCGTCCGCCCGAGTGTCGGCGGGCGCCGAAGGATCCGCGGCCGCCATGAACGCTTCTTTCGACGGCTCGGTGAGATCCTGAGCCAGCAGCGCCAACCCCCGATTGAGCTGGATGCCGCGTGCATTCGGCAGCTCCTCGGCAGCCTCGTCATACGCCTCGAGGGCGGCCTCGTATTGCTTCTCGGCCATCAGCTCGTTGCCCCGCTTGACCTTTGGGCTCTCGGCCCGAAATGGGCTCCACGCCGATGCGGTCGCGGGCAACACGAGAGCCGCCAGGCCGAGGCTGCACACCGAATAGACGATGGGTCTCATGCTTGTCTCCTCGCGCGCCGAAAAATCCAAGCCTCTGGAAGAATGCCCTCGAGAACGATGAGGAAGAAGGCGAGCAGCAAGACCAGCGCGAACCGGTTCTCGTGCACGGTCACCCGCCGCGCTTTGCGTTCCGATGCTTGCAGCTTGGCGAGCGCTGCTCGAATCTGTGTCATGCCCACGGTTCCCTCCTCGGCTCGCACGTACTCACCACCGGTGATCGACGCGATTTCCGCGAGCGTTTCCTCGTTCTCTGGGCTCAGAGAAGTCATGATGAGACGCCCGCTCGCATCCTTCATGTGTCCGATGAGGGTTCCATCGGCCGTGTAGCTCGGGATCGGCTCCCCGGTCGTCGATCCGATACCCACCGCGTAGATCTGAATCCCAGCGGCATTCAGCTCTCGAGCCGCCGCAATGGGATCCCCTTCGTGATCCTCTCCGTCCGTCAGCAGGATGACGACCTTCGAGCGGGGCGCGACGTCGCCTTGCTCTGCGCCGCTCGGATTGGAGCTTTCGATGAGCCTCTTGGAGGCGATCAGGGCTTTGCCTATCGCCGTTCCGCCAACCGGCATGTCCATTGGGCCGAGGTCACGCAGGAACAGCCGTATCGCCGAGTAGTCGACAGTCATGGGAAAGGCCATGGCGTCGCCCGCGAACGCGACCAGCCCGACCCGGTCTCCGTCGAGCTCGCTCAGCAACCGCTCGAGCTCGGCCTTGGCGCGCTTGATTCGGCTCGGGTGCACGTCTCGAGCCAACATGCTCTTCGAGAAGTCGAGGGCGATCACGATGTCGATGCCGCGCTTTCGAAGCACCCGGGTGCGGCTGCCGTATTGGGGTCCGGCAAAGGCGACGATCACGAGCGCGACACCGACCATCATCAAGATGGCGCGCGCCACACGCCACCACCGCGCACGACCTGCGATGAGAGAGCCGACCGTCGCGCTCTGTCCGAATATCTCCGTCGCACGGCGGCGCCTCGCGGAGCTCCACCACAACGCCGCCGCCGCAGCGGGCAGCAACGCCAAGAGCCACAGTGCATGAGGGTCAGCCCAGGTCACGGCCACCTCCGCAACCACAACGCCGCCAAGAGCTCCATGATTAGAAAGAGCAAAGCAGGCCCGACGAAAGCCGGGAATAGCTCCGTGTACATCCGTCCCGCGTCTTCGATCTCGGTCTTCTCCAGCCGATCGAGGATCTGGTGAAAGCTCTGCTCGAGGGCTTCCCGATCGCTCACCAGAAAGAACTCGCCTCCTGTTCTTTCCGCCATCTCCTCGAGAAGCTCGGGATTGACTGGATAGTTGGCCGTTCCGAACAGCGCGCGGCCGAAAAGCCCGGTGCCCCGTTGCACCGGCGCGGTATCGGAGACGCCCATCAAGATGGGAAAGATCTTCACACTCATCGCGCTCGCCAGCTCCGCTGCCTGCGAGGGCGACACGTTGCCTGCGTTCGACTCGCCGTCCGTCAGCAGGATGATCACCTTGCTCTTGGCGCGCGAACGCTTGAGGCGGTTGAGGCTGACGCCTACCGCGTTGCCTATGGCGGTTCCGCGCCCGTCAATCTGGTCGAGCTGCAGACCCCGAAGGGCAGTGCGCAGAGCCTCCCGGTCCGTCGTCAGCGGGAGCAGCGTGTAGGCGTCGACGCCGAAAACGACCGCGCCAATTCGGTCGTTCGGCCGCCGATCGATGAAGTCGCGCACGACCGCCTTGGTGGCGCGAAAACGGGTGGGCCGTATGTCCGCCGCTTCCATGGAACGCGACATGTCGAGGGTCAAAATGATCTCGATGCCGCTGACCTCCGCCGTATCCCTCGCGTGGATACTTTGGGGACCCGCGAGCCCCACCACCAGAAGCACAATCGCGGTCGTGCGCAAAGCACTCGGCAAGTCGGCGAATCGCGATCTCCAGCTCACCTTGTTCATCTTGAGCGCTGATGCACGGCTGAACTGGAGTCGCGGCCGCGACAAACGCTGTATCCACACCCGGCTGAGCCACACCATGGGCGCCGCGAGCAGCAACAAGGCAGCCCACGGCCGTTCGAATCGGAGTTGCTCATCCGTGATCAATAGCTGATAGCGCGACTCGAGATAACGGAGACTGGCGACCGCGCCCAGGAAGGCGGCGGCGCACAGCCATCCTACGGCCCATGCGCGTCGCTGCGCCGGGCTCATGACTGCCCTCCTGGCTGGGTCGCAGCCATGGGCCGGGTCTTCTGGACCATGGCCAGGGCGTCGTCGATCAGCGCGCGCGACGCCTCATCCGCCAACGAGGCTTTGGCGAACTTGACCAAGTCGCACTGACCCAAGAAGGCGACCGCTTCTTCGGGCGCGATGGGGAGAGACTCGGCTGCGTTGAGCTCCTGGGCGATCTCGTCGGTGGTGCTCTCGAGCCCGTGGAACCCGAATCGGTGGCCCAGATACTTTCGTACCGAGTCGCTGACGGCATCGACCCATTGTTCGGTGCGGCCTTCTTCGATCGCATTGGCTCGCCGCTCCTCGAGTGCCCGGAGCTCGGCGAAGGCAGTCTCCCAAGGTGGTGGTGGAGGAGGTGGGGCCGGCTCGGGCTGATCGCGCCGCTGCCACCAACGCATGAGCAAGACGGCTAGAAGCGCACCCAACGCAAGCGTCAGCAGCGCACCGAGCGCGACCAGCAGCCGATAGTCGTCTTGTTCGACGGTCACTGGCTCGGTGGGTGGTTTGAGCTGGGGATCCGGCTCGTTGGCGAGAAGTGACTGCACCTCGATCGCGCGGGTCTCCGACTCGAGCTCGATGAGCTCACCGGCTTCGCTCGTGATGCGGACGCGGAACGGTCCAACCTCGTGCGTGCCTGCTTCGAAGCACAACAGCCGAAGCTCGAACGTGAAGGTCTTGGTGTTGGCGTCGGGGCTCGGCTCCACGCGCACGTGCCTTTCGATGATCTCGAACGGCTCGAACGATTGCTCCGGCACCGCCGCCTCGTCCGACGCCTTCGCGGTGACGGTCAACAGCACGTCGATGGGGTCGCCCAGCGCGGTTTGCAGCGGCGCCTCGATGGACACAGAGCGGTCCTGCGCGAACACCAACGCGGGAGCGAGCACCAGGCATGCAACGAGGAACGCAGCGCCCTTCACCGGTAACCCGTGAGCCGCTTCTGCCGTAGCCGGAAGAGCTCCGTCAGCGGCTTGACGAAGTCGCGGTCCGTCCGGACCGTGACGTGGTCGAGTTGCAACTTGCGGAACAGATGCTCCCGGCTCGCTCGCTGCCGGTGGGCATCTCGTGCGTATTGCGCACGAACGGCCAGATTCGAGGTGTCGATCTCGACGAGCTCGCCGGTCTCCAAGTCCTCCACGAGGGCCAGTCCGACGTCGGGTAGCTCGTCCTCCCGCGGATCCACGATTTGGATGGGGATCAGGTCGTGCTTTGCAGAGACGACGCGCAGCGGTTTTTCGTAGCGGTCCGCGATGAAGTCGCTGATGAGGAACGCGACGGAGCGGCGCTTGCCGATTCCCCCGAGCAGGTCCAACGCCACGGTGAGGTCCGTGCCTTCACCCTCCGGGTTGGCGTTTAGAATCTCCGTCACGACCCGCATGACGTGGGAGCGCCCCTTTTTGGGGGGAACGAAACGTTCCACTCGATCGGTGAACAGGACGAGGCCGACGCGGTCGTTGTTCTTGATGGCGCTGAAGGCCAGGAGGGCTGCGACCTCTGCAACGGTTTCGATCTTCGGCTTGTCCACCGAGCCGAACCGCTCGCTGGCGGACAGGTCGACCAGCAGCATCACCGTCATCTCGCGCTCTTCGGTGAAGATCTTCACGTAGGTGTCGTTCATGCGCGCGCTGACGTTCCAGTCGATGAAGCGCACGTCGTCCCCGGGCTGGTATTGACGCACTTCGCTGAACGCCATGCCGCGGCCTTTGAAAACGGAGTGATAGCTTCCAGCAAGCTGGTCGTTCGCCAGTCTCGAGGTGTAGATCTCGATCTTCTTGAGTTTCTTGACGAGCTCGCGAGAAATCACGCCGCCACCCGTTTACGGCACTTCCACGGTCTCGAAGATGCGGCGCACGATCTGGTCGCTCGTGATCTCTTCGGCTTCCGCTTCGTACGAACGAATGATGCGGTGTCGCAGAACATCGGGACCTATTGCCTTGATGTCTTCTGGCGTGACGTATCCGCGGTGCCGCATGAAGGCATGCGCCCGGGCCGCCACGTTGAGTGCGATCGAAGCGCGGGGCGAGGCCCCGTGGGCGATCATGTCGGTCAAATCGCCCAGCCCGAAGCGCACCGGGTGCCGTGTCGCGCTGACGATTTGGACGATGTAGTCTTTGATTTTGGGATCGATGTAGACGTGGCCGATCGTCTTGCGGGCCTCCAGCAGCTTCGCGGTCGTCGTGACCTGGTGCACGTCCATGCCCGCTCCGGCGTCCCTGCCCAAAAGTAGATGGTTCGAGATCTGATCCATGATCTTGCGCTCTTCATCTTGACTCGGGTAGTCGACCCTCACGTGCATCATGAAACGATCCACCTGCGCCTCCGCGAGGGGGTACGTGCCTTCCTGCTCGATCGGATTCTGCGTCGCCATGACCATGAATGGCTGATCGAGACGGTGTGTCGTGTCTCCGATGGTGACCTGGAGCTCCTGCATGGCTTCGAGCAGCGCGCTCTGCACTTTCGCCGGCGCGCGATTGATTTCGTCGGCCAGGACCAGGTTGGCGAAGATTGGTCCCTTCTTGGCGGTGAACTCGCCCCGCTGCTGGTTGTAGATGACCGTTCCGATCACGTCGGCGGGCAGCAGGTCCGGGGTGAACTGGATCCGCTGAAACTTCGCCGCGATCGTCTTGCAAATGGTGTTGACGGTGAGCGTCTTGGCTAGACCCGGGACGCCTTCGAGCAGGATGTGCCCCCCAGTGAGCAACCCGATGAAGATGCGCTCGATCATCACGTCTTGGCCGACCACGACCTTGTGGACTTCGTGAAGGATGGGATCGATGAAAGCGCTTTCGCGCTGTACCATTTCGTTGATGGCGCGGACGTCGTTTGACATGGAAATTCCTTGGTGGCAGGGGCTAGCACGGCACCCCACTGGCGACCAACAACCGGGCGTCCCGGATTATTCGGCATCCGCAGAGTCAGCCGCAGCCGCGGCGTCTTGAGCGCTTGACAGGGCGTGGGGGTCCCGGAAGGTTGCCGCTCATGGCAGACCCCGTCTCTAAAGAGCTCTTCAATCGTGCTTTCAAGGTGATTCCTGGCGGCGTCAATTCCCCGGTTCGTGCCTTTCGTGCCGTGGGAGGCGAGCCCATCTTCATTCGCGAGGCGCGGGGCTCCGTGCTCGTGGGGGCCGATGGCTCCGAGTACGTGGACTATGTGGGCTCGTGGGGTCCGATGATCCTCGGTCACGCGCATCCCGAGGTCGTCCATGCCATCCAGCAGGCCGCCACCAAAGGCGCGAGCTATGGCGCACCGACCGAATCCGAAATCATCATGGCCGAGCGGATTCGGGATGCCGTTCCGTCGATGGAGATGTCACGCCTGGTGTCGAGTGGCACCGAAGCCACGATGGGCGCCTTGCGGGTGGCGCGCGGATACACGGGGCGCGACCTCGTCGTGAAGTGCATCGGCGGCTATCACGGCGGCGCCGACTATTTGCTCGTCAAAGGCGGCAGTGGTTTGGCGACGCTCGGCGAGCCGGACAGCGCGGGGGTGCCCGCGGCGATCGCGGAGACGACGTTGCTCGTCCCATACAACGATGGCTACGCGCTCGAGAAGGTGTTTGCAGAGCGGGGCAACGAGATCGCCGCGGTGATCTTCGAGCCCGTCGCCGGCAACATGGGTTGCATTCCGCCGGACCCGATCTGGCTCGATGCGCTGCGCACCCAGACTCAGAATCACGGCGCGCTGCTCGTGTGCGACGAGGTCATGACGGGATTCAGGGTTGCTTGGGGGGGCGCCCAGGCGCTGTACGACATCCGGCCGGATCTCACCTGTCTCGGCAAGATCATCGGAGGCGGGCTTCCTGTGGGAGCATATGGGGGCCGCCGCGAGATCATGGAGAAAGTCGCTCCTCTTGGGCCGGTGTATCAAGCTGGCACCCTGAGCGGCAATCCGCTCGCAGTCGCGGCCGGCCTCGCCACCATCGAGCTCTTGCTTCGCCCCGGCGTCTACGAGGACCTCGAAAGGAAGGGCGATGAGGTGCAGGCCCTTCTCGAGCAGCATGCCCAACGGGCCGGCGTCCCCATCACGGTACAGCGCGTCGGCTCGATGCTCACCGCCTTCTTCCGCGCCAAGCCCGTCCGGAACTGGGACGAGGCCGCCGATACCGACCGCGAGGCCTTTGGCCGCTGGCATGCCGCGCTGCTCGAAAACGGCGTCTACTGGCCCTGCAGTCAGTTCGAGGCAGCGTTCGTTTCGCTCGCCCATGACGCCGATTCCCTATCGAAGACCGGCCGGGCATTCCGAGCAGCGTTCGCGGGGCTTTGAGCCCTGGAAACGAACGATTTTCGGCCCGAAAGTTGGCCCTCGACCAACCTTGACCCCACATACCCCCGTGCTATACGCCGCGCGCTCTTTTTTGGGGCGCTGATCCTTGGAACTGTAGGAAACGATGTGCTGGCGATGCTCCTCAACCGGGAACAACGGGAGCAGCTCAAGAAATTGGGCAGCTTGTCGACCATCGGCCTGGAGCTCGGCCTTTCGATCGCATTTGGCTATCTCGGGGGCCAGTGGCTGGACAGCAAGCTCGGCACGGAGCCTTGGCTCAAATGGATCGGTTTCGGCCTTGGGGTTGCCGCCGGCGCTCGAAGCCTCTACAGGGTCGTCCGCCGCGCACAGCGGATGATTGAAGAAGAAGACGAATCCTCGTGATCGACTCGATGAAAACCCGAACACTTCGCTCCGTCTCGGTGGCTGCGCTCATGCTCAGCGCGCTCGGGTTCGTGCTGGGGGGCGTGAGCATTGGAGTCAGCGCGGCCGTAGGCGGCATCGTTGCGGTGCTCGATGCTTGGGCGATCACCTGGCTCGCAAAGCGGATCGTGCGTGGTGCAGGGGCTCTCGATCGAGGTTTCGCAGCCGTGCTTCTCGGGGCCAAGCTCGCCATTCTGCTGTCGGTATGCTGGGCCTTGCTGGCTCGTTGGGGAGTCGATCCGCTCGGTTTTTCCGTGGGTCTCGGGGCGCTCGTCCTCGGGATGCTGTACGCGGGCACCGAGTTGGCTGTGCTCCAAACCCACGCGCAACGTGAAGCGCAGACAGGGGAGGGGTGAGGCATGCCGCACGGCGAATCATGGTTCAGCTTTCTGCCGTACTACGAAGCCTTCCAGCGTTGGATTTCGCAAACGCTCGGTACGAGCTACATGGAGCACACCTCGCGGCTCGGTGTGCAGCACGTAATCGCGTACGCGGTGGTCGTGTTGTTTCTCGTTTTCGTCGGCTTCTACGTCAATCGACGCCTCAAGAGCCCCGAGGACAACATCCTTCCTGAGGGCAAGGTCACCTTTTTCGGCTTCATCGAGACGATCGTTCGCGCGACCTACGGCATGTCCGCCGACCTCATGGGACCCAAGCCGGCCAAGTACTTCTTGCCGCTCATCGGCGCTTGCGCCCTCGTGATCTTCTTCTCGAACGCCATGGGCTTGATACCAGGCTTCTTGCCGCCGACCGACAACCTCAACACCACGTTTGCCATGGCGATGGTGATCTTCGTGACGACCCACGTCTACGGCGTCAAAGAGCACGGCTTCGTGAAGTACTTCTCTCACTTCTTCGGGCCGAAGGTGCCCTGGTGGATTGCCTGGTTCATCAATCCTCTGATGTTCGTCATCGAGCTCATCAGCCACATCGTTCGGCCGATCACGCTCGCGATTCGTCTCATGGCCAACATGACCGCCGACCACCTCGTGCTCGGCATTTTCGTCGGCCTCTTTGCCGGCCTCGGATTGGTTCTCGTGCGATTCAACACGAAGAAGAACACTAGGTTTCCCTCTCGGAAGAGAGGCTTGAGGAGGCTCCCGAAAATGAAGAAATTGGCTCTTCGACTTGTCAGCTTTGCTGCACCACTGGCTCTCACCGCGACCGCATTTGCACAGGAGGCTGCGGACGCCGAGGGTCAAGCCACCGCAATCGCAGGCCGGGCGCTCGCTGCGGGTCTGGCCATCGGGGTTGCAGCGTTCGGCGGCGCCCTAGGTCAAGGTCGTGCCGCGTCTGCAGCCCTCGAGGGCATTGCCCGAAATCCGAACGCTTCGGGCAACATCCTCGTTCCGCTGATTCTGGGCCTCGCGCTCATCGAGTCGCTCGTGATCTACGCACTGGTCATCGCTTTCCAGGTGCAGCCGTAAGCCGCAGGCGATGTTGGAGCGCGTCAGTCTTGGCGCGCCCTGGCAGAATCCCACGCTGCGCCCCATAATGGCGACCATGGCCGGTGAGCATCCGTCGACTGCTCCAGCGCAGCCCGCCCCGAGGCGGGTTTCGGGGGCGGTGAAGGTTGGGTTGGTGTTCGTGCTGCTTGTGGGGACCGCTGCCTGGCTTCTCACCGGCAGCGACAACCCGTTCGTATATTCCAAGCTCGTGCATGAGGTCATGAAGGAGCCTGGGGCCTACGAAGGTCGTCCGCTGCGCGTCGAAGGCGAGCTGCGTCAGGGCTCGATTCAGTTCCGCGAAGATCCGTGTGAGTGGCGCTTCGTGATTCACAAAGAGGGCAAAGAAATGCCCGTGCGGTTTCCTCAGTGCGTCGTGCCGGACACCTTCCGCGACGGAATGGGAATCCAAGTGACCGTGCAAGGGGAGCTCGGAGCCGATGGCACCTTCCTCGCCAATCAGGTCATCCCGCGTTGCCCCTCGAAGTACGAGATGCAGCAGCGCATGGAGGCGGGCGAAAAGATGCCTTACGATCCGAACGCTCCGCTCCCTGGTCAGAGCTGAGGAAGCCCGCCCCGAGTCGGGACAGGCCTCCCGTGCAGCTCCTGTGGGCCGGTTAGAGGCTGTCGATCTGCTGGACGCGCTTTTCGTGGCGCTCTTTCTCTCTCTCTTCGGCGGCCGCGATGTTGCGAAGCTGCTTTTCGTGGAGCTCGATCACACGCTGGCGCCTGCCTTCGATTTCTTTCATCTGGGCCTCGTGGCGCTTCTCCTCTTGGGAGAGCAGGCGCTCCTTTCGAGCTTCCTTGGCAGCCTCGGCCCTGGCCTTTTGAGCTTCCTTGGCAGCCTCGGCCTTGGCCTTCTGAGCTTCCTTGCGGGCTTCGGCGTCCGCTTGGGCCTTGCTCTTGGCTCCCTCGGCTTTGCCTTGAGCTTCCTTGGCCGCGCCCTTGGCTTCGTCTTCGGCCTTCTCGGCTTTCTCCTTGGTTTCGCCTTCGGCCTTCTTGGCCTTTTCCTTCGCCCCTTGCTCGGCTTGCTTGCCCTTCTTCTCGGCCGTGTCTGCTTCCTTCTTCGCTGCGCCCTTCGCCTCTTCGGGCTTCTGTGCGCTCGCTGATGGAAGCACCGTGCTCGAAATGCCGAACGCCAGCACCAGCACGACTAGTAACGATGAAATGAGCTTCATTATCTTCTTCCTCCCTTTTGGCGTGGGCTCTGAGCCCCCCTCAAGCCTTTTGGAAGCCTAGGGCGTAAACGCGAGGTCCCCAAGCGATTCGGAGATTCTTGACCGGGTCGACTAAACAACCGTACAGTGCTGCGCATGAGCGCAGTGGGGGGACATACAAAGGGCTTCAACGGGCCTTTGCGCCGCATCAAAACGCCGTGGGCTCGGCCTCGCGGCATCGCCGAGGTGCTGGCCACGTGGCAGTCCGACGGCACCTGGCGAAACGTGACGTGGAGTCACAGGGTGGAGCCGCGGGCGCCGAACGTCGTGCCGCTGCCCGGGGCGCTGGCTTCTGGGGTCCGCCGCGCGCTCGGCCTGCGGGGAATCAACGAGCTCTACGGCCATCAGGTGCACGCGTTCGAGCTCGCGCGGAAAGGCACGCACCTGGTCGTGGCGACACCCACCGCGTCGGGAAAGAGCCTTTGCTACAACCTGCCCATCCTTCAGGCCCTTTGCGACGACCCCACCGCGACGGCGCTGTATCTTTTTCCCACCAAGGCGCTGTCGCGCGATCAGGAGGAAGCGCTCCGTGCTCTCATGTGCGACGCCAACCTGAGCACGGGCGCAATCACCTACGATGGCGATACGCCTGCCGATGCGCGCCGTGCTGCGAGGCAACGTGCAGGCGTCCTGCTCACCAACCCAGACATGCTGCACGCTGGCATCATGCCGCACCACACCGGTTGGGCGCGCCTCTTCGCGAACTTGAAGTACGTGGTGGTCGACGAGTTGCACACGTACCGCGGCGTTTTCGGCTCGCACCTCGCGAACGTGATGCGACGGCTGCTCCGGATCGCTCGGTTCCATGGGTCGTCGCCCACTTTCTTGTTCGCGTCGGCTACGATTCGCAATCCGCGCGAGCATGCCTCGCGCATTTGCGGACAGCCCGTCGAGCTGATCG
>LJTN01000003.1 GCA_001303415.1 Myxococcales bacterium SG8_38 | reverse complement strand
GTTGGCGGTGCGGGCGGCATGGGCGGCGCGGGCGGCGCAGCTGGCAGTGGTGGTAGCGGCGGCGTGGGTGGCAGCGGTGGCCTGGGCGGCAGCGGCGGAGCAGGCGGCACCGCCGGCGATATGTGTGAGATCACGATCTCACTGATGGGCCGCGGATCGCGCTAGGGTTGCTCGTCTGCGTCGGCGGCTTGATCCCTCTTCTCGTCCACGTGGAACTCCACCCGGCGGTTGCGCGCGAGATCCTCTTCTGTCTTGGCATCCGGCACGAGCGGGCGCGTCTCGCCATAGCCTTCCGCCACGAGGCGGAGCTTGCTGACGCCGCCCTCGGTTACCAGGTAGCGGACGACCGACTCCGCCCGGCGCTGCGAAAGCCTCAAGTTGTACTCCGCGGGGCCCCTCCAATCGGTATGCCCTTCGACACGGATGACCGGAAAATCGAGGTGGGCGTTGAGAACCTCGGCCACGCCATCGAGCGCCGCGCGCGAACGGAGCTCGAGCTTCGCACTATCGAACTCGAAGTAGATTTGGTCAGGGATCTGGAGCGTGCCCTCTTCGATCACCACCACGGGCTCTTGAGGAGCTTCGCCGACGGCGGGGGCCGGCTCCTCCACGGGTGCTTCCTCGAGGGGTTCTTGGAGAACGGGTTCTTCGGCGATGGCTCTCTCTTTCTCGGGCATGGTGTATGCGAGCATGCCGATGACGCGCCAATCGGGATTGCCGTAGCCCGAAGTGACACCGCCGGTACCGGCGAGACCGACCGTGAAGCCCTTTTCATGGAAGTACTTGAAGCCGCCGAGAAGCTCGATCGGCGTTTCCTGCCGGCCGCCGGTGCCCGTCTCCGATTGTGCGGCCGTGCGCCCGAACGACTCGAAGGTGAGCATGAAGCGATCGTCGCCGAGGAGGAGCTGGAGCGCGGCGCCGAAGGTGAGCTGATTGCCGAGGTCGAGGGATGGCACGTCCTGGCCGAACGCGGTCTTGTATCCGAGGTTGAGGGGGATGCGAACGTGCTCACCCGCGTTGAAGGTCGCGAGCAGCTCGAACCATCCGCCGATGTTCGGAGACCTCGGAGGCTCGCCGAGATAGGTCTGCTCGGACCACGCAGCCGAGGCGGTGTTCGTCGTCAGTGTCGCCTGCGCCGCGAGCTGGAAGATCGATTCTCGAGTGCCGTACAAGACGCCGCGCGCGCCCACGTAGAGATCGCCTAGGCCCCTACCCGCGGGAACGAGCACGTCTAGCCCGAAGGAATCGAGAAACCCGGCCTGCTCCTCGGAGAGGCTGTCTTTGAGGATGAACGAGTACGGGACGTCCATGAACAAGACCAGGCGCTCCCAAAGACCGAGGCTCCACATGAGGTGGCCCGTGAGCTGCGCATGCACGAGACTCATCTGCTGGTCGGCGATGGGGCCGTCCGTCACCCGCAGTTGCAGCGCATTTCGCGAGTAGTCCATGTACACCTGAACCCCGAAGCGAAGATGCCCTTGACCGTCCGCGGTGCTCACGGCGAAACCATCGGTGGCGAGCTCCGAGGGACGAAACTGGTTCAAGTCGAACTGCGGAAGCTGCGCGCTCGCGGTGGACTCGATCGCAAGCGCCACGCAGAGCGCAGCCAAAGCCGCCACCCGCCTTTGATCCGACTTCGTCACGGCCTCTTCTTGGTACCACCTTCGATTGAAGGGCGGTTACTTTCCAGCCGGTCTTGCTCCGTGATGATCATGGGCGATTCTCGCAAGAAGAGGACGACCACGGCCGAGAGCACCGAGAGAACGGAGAAGGCCCTCATGAAGGCAGGGAGATAGCGGCCGTTCTCGACACTCATACCCGCGACGAAAAGCATTCCCGTGATTTGACCTACCCACAGCAACATCCCCTGGGAGGTCGACTCTGGAGCGGGGTGCGTCACTTCCGCGGCGTACTGAAAGCCCAAGGGGCCCGCGCTCATGATGAAGAAGCCAAGGATGAATGACGACACGAGGCTGATCGCGTGCACCGTCGCCGGATCATGGGAGAGATTTCCCGCGAACGTGAGCCCGAGCATCCCCGGCACCATGCCGAGCACGCAGACGACGAGGAAAATCCTCCTCTTGCGGAGCTTGTCGGAAAGCAAGGGCAAGGTCGAAGCACCCAAGATACCTCCGATGAGCATGAGCCCACCGATCAGACCATCGGAATCTTCGATCCCCGCTTCGGCCGCAATGGAGTCCGTCATCGAGCTCACCGCGTTGAAGATCCCAAGCCCCATCAAGAACAGATAGAGCGTGATCCGCATGTCTCGCTGGCTCAGGATGTGCCGAATGCCCTTCGCAAAGGCTGGCTTGGGAAGTGCCTCGACCGCCGGCGGCGTCGGCGGCCGTTCTCTGAGCAGGAGCAAGGTCACCAGGGCCGCACCAAAGGTCAGCCAGCCGTAGATCGAGAGCATTCGCTCGAACCCCGTCCCGTAACCAGGCTCGGTGGGGTCGGAGCCGACCATGAACGGAGTCGCGATCATCGCAATCACGATGCCGAGGTACTGCGCAAGCGCCGACAAGCCGGCGGCCATTCCTCTTTCCCGCAGAGGAAACCATCGCACCGAAACGGCGGTCACGGAGTTCAAGATGAACGGCTGCGCCACCGCCAATCCCACCTGCGTGATGACGACGGCCGTGAAATCGTCCCCGAGCAAACCCTTCATGAGCCCGCAAATGCCGACGAGCGCGGCCCCGAGGGAGATCCCGATCCGAATCCCATAGGTGTCGATCACGTAGGACGCGGGAAAGCTCATCCACACGAACACGAGCATGTAGACCACGGCCAGGAAGTCGATGTTGACGAAGGACGAAGGATCGAACTGCCCCTCGTAGAAGATTGCAGCGGGCCTAGCCACCGCCGCGTGCGCGAGCCACTGGATCTGGACCACCATGTTGATCAGCATGAAGACGAGCAGGATGACCCAGCGGTAGGGATAGACTTTTGGCATGTCGCATCGATCGGTGTGGATTCGCCTCTTGGTCGCGTGCACTGGCATCGTGCAGCACTTTGGCATCACTTGGAACTGTCGAGCGGCTTGTCGGGGGGCTGCGCTTTCTGTGTCTTCTTGCCTTGTCTAGTGTAAGGAGAGCGAGGGACTTGGCGGATGCGCGTTCGATCGATCTCGACGGCGATGCTCGCGGGTGTGCTGGCAGCGCCCTTCGGGGGGTGCGGTGGGGAGCCGGGGCTCACGGCCTCGTTCGACTACGAGATGCCGGCTCGCTTCGTGGTGCCGGCGCTTCGCGCGCCCGAGGACCAGTCGGAGTACGAGGCGTATGTCGAGGGCCGGCTTCAGCCGGAGACGTGGCGGGTTCGGCTCGACGCATGCCGCTCGACCGGCTCGCCCGTGAGGTACACCTGGCGCATCGACGACGAAGAGGTGGCCGTGCAGACGCGCTGCGACGGCTTCGAGTACGACTTCCCGGCGGAAGGGGAGTATTCCGTGTCGCTCGTGGTCGAGGACAGAAGCGGCGAGCGGATGGAGCAGACCCAAGTCATCGAGGTGCGGGACCTGCTGATCTTCGGCCTCGGCGACTCGTACGGATCGGGGGAAGGAAGCCCCGACGTGGACGAGCGCGAACCGGGCGGTGCGCAGTGGCAGAACCGGGAATGTCACCGGTCGTCGCGCTCGGGCCAGGTGCGCGCTGCGCAGATGATCGAAGAGGCGGACCCGCACACGTCGGTGACCTTCGTGCACCTGGCCTGCTCGGGAGGCAGGATTTACCGCGCCTTGCTTGGGCCTTACGATGGAATCGAACCGGACGGCACCCCTGCTGCGCCTCAGATCGACCGGGTCGCGGAGCTTGCGGGTGATCACGAGATCGACGCGCTTTTCGTGTCCATCGGCGGCAACGACATCAACTTCGCCACGGTGGTAGAGGCCTGCGTCCTCGGCACGGACTGTCATTTGGGCAGCCCGGCGATCGATTCGCTCCTCGAGAGCACGGCCTCCTTGATCTGTCCGTGGAGCGGATCGTACGAAGAGGACTGCAAGGCGTACTTGGATCCCGACACGATCGATCTGGATCTGCTCGACGCGCGAGCGATTTTCGAGGTCGGTTCCAAGGACGAGTACGTCGACGGTGTAGACGTGCGCCGAGACGGTCTCGACGACCTTCCAAGCAACTATGATGCGCTCGGCGCGGCAATCGTAGGCACGCTTGGGATGGATCCGGCGCGGGTCTTCTTGACCGAGATTCCCGACGTGACCCGGGACGAGTTCGGCGAGCTTTGTGCATGGCCGACGGAGCTTCTCGGCTATCAGGAAACCCTGCGCATCGCCGCGCAACAGGTGCCTGGGATCACGGAGCCGGAAATGGAATGGGCGAGCACCTATGTGTTGACAGAGCTCCGCGCGGCGATGTGGGCTTCTGCCAACAAACATGGCTGGCAGTTCGTGGACAGCGTGGACACGCGCTTCGCCGGCCACGGCTACTGCTCCGACGTGGCTTGGCTGATTCGTCTCCAGAACACCTTTTCATTTCAGGGCGACGCCAATGGAGCGCTCCATCCGAACCCCGGGGGGTATGGCGCGTACGCGGAATCGATTTTCGAGGCGTTCGTCGCGGCTCAGTAGTGAATGCCGAGACCGATGATGAAGTGGTTCGTCCAGACAGAGGTCTCTACGTTGCGACCACTGAGCTTCCAGGTGGGCTTGAAATAAGTCGCGCGGTATTCGAGGACGACCGAGATCCAGCTCGATGCCACGAGCCTCATGCCGATGCGCGCATCGAGCCCGGGATCGGCCGTGGTATCGGTCTCGACGCGCGCGGTGTCTAGGGCGGCCAAGCCGGTGGCTAGCTTTGCCCTCGAGATGATGAGGGACGGACCGATGGCGAGGTAGGGTTGGGCACGGCCGTTCGGATGCTTGGGGCTTCGGACCAAGGGCGCGCGCAGCATGAGCAGAGCGGAGATCGGGATCGCGGTGACCTCGTAGGGGCTCTGAATGCCCCACGATTGGATGAAGACGGAGAAGTCTCCTGCAACGCCGAGCCACGGAAAGCGCCCGACGAACCAGCCGACTCGGATGCCTCCAACCGGCGACTTCGTGCTCGAGCATTCCGCGCCGCAAAGGAGGCTTGCCTCTTGTACGACGCCGTCGAGCGTGACCGTGGAATCGGTCGTCACTGCCGCGCCGATGTAGAGGTCCGAGAACACCTCCCCTCGTCGAGCTCGCGTGTGGGGTGTTTCGGGGGCGGGCGCGGTCTTGCTCACCGAAGCTTCTTCACTCGGTTGCGCACTTGCATGGTGGGACCAGAGCCCGAGACAGGCAGCGGCGACTACCGTGAGATACGTCGAGCTTCGCGTCTTGCGCGCTGTGGGCAGGGAATAGATGCGCGGAGCATAGCGTGCTGGCTGATTCGAAAGGAAAAACTCGTCACTCGGCTCTAGGCTTGCTTTGGTTTTCGCGCTGCCGTCGAGCCTTCCCTCGAGCTTGGGCTAAGCTCCCCAACCTATGAGCCACACCATCAATCGTTTCACTCCCGTTGCGCTCCTCGCCCTCGCAGCCCTCGCCCTCCCCGGGACGACGACCACGACCAAGGCAGAGGAAACGTACACACTCCGCATCGCCACGCTCGCGCCTGCCGGATCCTCTTGGATGAAGGTCGTCAACGCATGGAACAATACGGTCCAGGAGAAGACGAACGGCCGGCTCAAGATCAGGGTGTATCCGGGCGGCTCTCAAGGCGATGAGCGTGATTTCGTGCGCAAGATGCGCGTGGGCCAGCTCGATGCGGGCATCATGACGATGACGGGCATGAGCATGATCGTGCGGGCGATGACGGTGTTGGTGCTTCCGGGCTTCCTCGACACCTATGAAAAGCTCGACAGGGTGCGAGCCAAGATGGCGCCAGAGTTCGAGGCGATGTTCGAAAAGGAGGGCTTCAAGCTCGTCGGCTGGGGTGATGCCGGCATGACCCGACTCTTTGCTGCCAAACCTTTCCGCAAGCCGTCGGATCTGAAAGCCTTGCGTCCCTGGGTGTGGAAGGACGAGCTGGCGTTCGTCGAGCTCTACGACGTCATCGGAGCCAATGCGGTTCGGCTGGGTGTGCCGGAGGTCTACCCCGCGCTTCAAACCCGCATGATCGACATGGTCTCGTCATCGGCGCTCACGGCGGTGGCGCTTCAATGGTACACGCGCGTGAAGTACATGACGGGGTGGAACTCCGCGATCATCGCGGGCGGCACCCTGATACGTAAAGACAAATACGACGCGCTCCCGCCCGATCTCAGGGATGCCTTCGATTCCACCGCTGCACGCGCACACGAGCTGATCAACAAGACCATCCGCAACGACGACCGCAAAGCGTATGAAGTGATCGTTCAAAAGGGCATTCAGGTCGTCGATCCCGGCGACGCGAAGGCCGAGTGGGACGCGGCGTACGCCAAAGTCCGAGAGAACTTCACGGGGCGTCTGTTCCCGAAGAGCCTCCTGGACGCGGTGGCGGAAGCGGCCAAACCGTAAGCGGCGCTCGTCATCACTTCGGGCTGGGCTCAGCGCTTGGCTAGGTCAGCTAGGACGTCGGCGGCGAGACGCCCTTCCCCGCCTTGAAGCGAGGCCGTTGCGAACTCGGGCGCGAATCGTTGACATCATGGTGAGGGTATCATGCGGCCGTTGGGCGGCCTAGCGGCTGCGGGTTTGGTTCGTTCGCGCCGAAGGGGCTCCGACGTCGCGAGTGGGTCGTGCTAGAGCACGGTTTGCCCCGGGGCGTTCATGCAGCCGATCATTTCCATCGAGAAGCTCAACAAGACTTACGGGTCGGGGTTTGTGGCGCTCCGGGATGTGGACCTCGAGATTCGGCGCGGGGAGATCTTTGCGCTTTTGGGGCCGAATGGGGCGGGGAAGACGACACTGATCAGCATCGTCTGCGGGATTGTGAATCCGACGTCCGGGGTGGTGCGGGTCGGTGGGCACGATGTCGTGACGGACTACCGAGCGACGCGCTCGATGATTGGCTTGGTGCCGCAGGAGCTTTCCACCGACTCGTTCGAGACCGTCTGGGCGACGGTGAGCTTCAGCCGTGGGCTCTTTGGCAAGGCCCCGAATCCTGCGCACATCGAGAGGCTGCTGCGACAGCTGTCACTTTGGGACAAGAAAGACACGAAGATCATGGACCTGTCTGGCGGGATGAAGCGGCGGGGGATGATTGCGAAGGCGTTGTCGCACGAGCCGGCGATTTTGTTTCTCGACGAGCCGACGGCTGGCGTGGACGTCGAGCTCCGGCGGGACATGTGGGAGATGGTTCGGGGGCTTCGGGAAAGCGGGGTGACCATCATCTTGACGACGCACTACATCGAGGAAGCCGAGGAGATGGCGGATCGGATCGGGGTAATGCGCAGGGGCCGAATCATCGTGGTCGAGGAAAAGCAGACGCTGATGCGCAAGCTCGGCAAGAAGCAGCTCATGCTTCACCTGCAGAGCCCGATGGCGCGCATTCCAGACGAGCTTGTCGGGCATCCGCTCGAGCTTTCGGACGATGGGTGCAAGCTGGTGTACACCTTCAACGCGCAGGGGGACCACACGGGGATTGCTGCACTCCTGCAGAAGCTCAACGAGCACGGGGTCCACTACAAGGACATCCAGTCGACCGAGAGCTCGCTCGAAGAGATCTTCGTGAGCTTGGTGCACGAGGCGCGATGAATTTCTATTCGATTCGAGCGATCTATTTGTTCGAGATGGCGCGCACGGGACGCACGCTCATGCAGAGCGTCATCGCGCCGGTGCTCTCGACTTCGCTTTACTTCATCGTGTTCGGCTCGGCGATTGGGACGCGCATGGTCGAGATCGATGGCGTCAGCTACGGGGCGTTCATCATTCCGGGGCTCACGATGCTCTCGCTTTTGAACCAAAGCGTCTCGAATGCGTCGTTCGGGATCTACATGCCGAAGTTCTCGGGGACGATTTACGAGGTGCTGTCGGCGCCGGTTTCGTATGTCGAGATCTTGCTCGGCTATGTCGGGGCGGCGGCCACCAAGTCGACGGTGCTCGGGGTTCTGATCTTGGTGACGGCGCGGTTTTTCGTGGACTACGAGATCGCGCATCCGCTCTGGATGGTGGGGTTCCTGGTGCTCACGGCGGTGACGTTCAGCCTCTTTGGATTCATCCTCGGCATCTGGGCGGATGGGTTCGAAAAGCTCCAGGTGGTGCCGATGATGATCATCACGCCGCTCACGTTTCTTGGCGGGAGCTTCTACTCCGTCGACATGCTGCCGCCGTTTTGGCAGAAGGTGACCTTGCTCAATCCGGTGGTCTACTTGATCAGCGCGTTCCGGTGGAGCTTTTACGGGCTCGCGGATGTGAGCGTCGGGCTGAGCGCAGCGATGATTCTGCTCTTTCTCGCGGCGTGCATGCTCGTGGTGCGTTGGATCTTCAAGACCGGGTATCGGCTGCGGCCTTGACGCGCGGCGTGCGCTCGTGCGGGATGGCGCGGGGTGGCGTGGGTTGGCACGGGCTAGTTGAGGAGCGTTCGTTCGCGGTGGTGGACGCGCATGATCGGGGGGCGGCCGAGGATCCAGGTGGGGTCGTGGCCTGGGGGGCGGATTTTGAGGCGGCCGCCGTGCTCGCCTTCGAGGTGGCAGAAGGCGCACGGGCAGGTGAGGTTGTCTGGGTCGTCGGTACCGCCATTGGCGCGGTATTGCACGTGGTGGAGGGTGACGTTGCGCTGGTGGCAGACGGGGTTCGTGCAGCGGTAGCGATCGCGGCGGTAGATCGATTCCCATTTGTCCGAGACGCCCAAGGTGGGGACCCAAGTGCGCCAGAAGGTCGCGCACAGAAACTGGATGAAGCTCGTGCCGGGTAGGATTTGGCGATGGAGCCGTTCGAGCTGGCGGTATTGCAGGAGCAGGTCGCCCGGGACGCGCAGGCGGAGGGTGACTTTGCCGTGTGGGGTGCCGGAGATCTGGACACGGTCGGTGGGGGCTTCGTTTTCTGCTTCGTTGCTGGAGGCCCCGGAGATCTGGACAGCTTCGGTGGGGACTTCGTTCGCTGCGGCGTCTCTCGGACCTACGGAGATCTGGACAGGGGTGGTCTGGGGGCTCGGTTGCTGGTTTGGGGGAGCCGCGACCTTTCGCAAGAGCTCGCCGCTGAGGATGGCTCGCTCGAGGGCTTGCATTTGTTGGATGTGCTCTTCGCTTGAGGGTGCGCGGTCGGTCGCGCCGGCAAAGCGGGTGGCCATTTCGACCGCTTGGACCTCTTCGCGCAGATGTTTGAAGGTGCGACGGGCGGCGCGCTCGACCCAGGCACGCTCGGTGTCGTCGGTCGCGATGCGGCCGATGAGCCGTGCGGCTTCGAAGCCGATGCGGCCTTGTTGAAGCGCATCGACGACGTGGTCCAAGCCACGGCTGCGGCGTGCGAGGCTGATTTTGCTGCGGAGCGCGGCGCGCGACATGCCGAGCCGCTCGTGCGCGTAGTGGGCTTCGCTCACGAAGCCGAGCGCCTGCCACCCGCCAAGCCCGAGGAAGCGCTGCGCCATGCGGCCGAAAAACAGATCGCGGCTGGCAAGCTCGGCGCTGTAGTGACGGATGCGCGCGTCGAGCGCTTCGAGGCCGGTGGGCAGGTCGTCGGCGGTGGGTGCCTCGCCCGGATGAGGCGCGGTGGTGACCGCGGGGCGGCTTCGAAGCTCGGCTTGGGCTTGCAGATGCTGGAGGCGCTGCATCTGCGCGCGCCAGGCGGTGTGTTCCGCTTCCATCTGCTCCGAGGTGTCGTTTTCGGGATCGACGAGCTCGAGCAGTGAGATGGTGGCCTCGGCCAGGACCGACTCGAGGAAGTGGCTTGCGGTGTGCTTGCCGTCCATGTGCTCGACCATCATGCGCGTCGCTTCGAGCGCCCAGGCTTCTTCGACCGGCACCGTGAGCGACAGCGTGCGCGTGAGCTCGTCGTCGTCGGCGGGCTCTGGTGAGCTCGGTGAGCCGGGTGCGCTTGATGACGCTCGAGGGCTCAACGCGATGCGCATCGCGTGCACCGTTTTGCCGTGTGCCACTTGGAGCAGTGCCGCTTCGGTTTGCGGGGTGGCGTGGCGCGCGAGGAGCTCGGCCATGCTCCAGCCGATGGAGCCGGCTTCGAGGGCCGCGGCCAACTGCGGTAGCGACTGCAGACGCCGCGCGAGGGTGCGACTCTCGGCCGCCCACCGACCGCCGCGATTGCAGCGCTCGAGCGCATACGCGTGCAAGGTCGAAAACCCAAGCTCGTGGATGCCCTCGCCGAGGCGGTGGAGGGCTTGGCCAATCCGAAGGCGAAGGCGGCCGGCGCCCCGCGCGAGACGGTAGAGCTCTTCGTCGAGCTGGGCGATTTCGCTGGGCGGCGCGGAGGCGGGGATTTCGCCTGGCGCCGAGGCGGGGATTTCGGAGCGAGATCTCCACATATTCCAAGTGTTTATAGCCTGGATACTGAACATTTGTAAAGCCCTTCTCGGACGGGGTGGATGGAAGTTGCGTGTGGGGCCGCGTTTTTTCAGGCCGGGCGGTCGGTTGTTCTCGCCGCCTTTGCGTCGGCTACTTTTGGGCGCGCCGTGAACGTGATGCTTTGGTCGCCGACTTGCTCGGGGGCACGGTTTTGGGCTCTGACGCCGTGGAATGGGTGACAGGCGACGGATTCGAAAAACGAAGCGGCGTGGCCGCGCAAGCCTGTCGCCTGCGAAGGTCGCCGCATCGAGTGACCACTGTATGGGTTACTGCTTCCGGGCGTTCGTCGATTCGGTGACGCAGGAGGCTCCTCGTGTCGCTCGCGTTGCGATCATCGGAGGAACGTCATGAAACGAGACCTCAAGTCTCTCGCGGTTGGCGTGATGATCGGCGGCGTGATCGGCATGGGCGTCGGCCCCGCGCTCGCCACGGCCTACAGCGGCAACCCCTCGCAGGACACCGTGCGCGCGCTCCAAGACATCGCCAGCACCTTGAAGTCGCAGGAGACCAGCCGCGCCGTGCAAGACAACACCCGCGCGCTCCAGGAAATGTCGCGGTCGCTGCAATCGATCGAGTCGACGCTGCGGTATCAGCGGCGGTAATGCCGACGTTGGCGTAGGGAGTTCCGGATATCTGGACTGCTTCGGCTAGTGCTTCGTCGCGAGGACTCCCGGATATCTGGACTGCTTCGTTGGTTGCCTGCTTCGGTGCTTCAGCTGGGGGGTCACGGATATCTGGACAGGTTCGTTCGGTCCGTTTGGTCGCGGGCACTCCCGGATATCTGGATTGGATTGTCAAGGAACGATTGAATCGCGGGGCGCGCGAGGCTTGGCGCGTGTCTGGTTATCGGACGGAGACGGCAGAAGTTGCACGTTAGCGGCCGGAATTCCACGGACAGGTCATGGCCGCAAGAAGTCAAAAGGGCTTCACGTGCTCGGTCACCAGCGCGGCAATCCACAAGTCGTTCCACGAACGGAACCAGCAGCGGCGAGTGCGCTACAATGGGCTCCGTCATGCAAGGTTCGGTCGACCAGCAGTCCGTCGCGGCGAGTTGGCGCAAGCGCGGGTTTTCTTGTGCGCTCTGGGTGGACCCACCCGGTCAGGTCTGGGCGGACTACGTGCATGAGGTCGACGAGCTGGTGATGGTGGTGGCCGGTGAGGTGGAATTCGAAATCGACGGCGTGACGCACCGGCCCGAGGTGGGCGAGGAGCTGCTCATTCCGGCGAGGGCGCGTCATACGGTTCGCAACGTGGGCGGAACCGAGTCGCGCTGGCTTTACGGGTACGGGCGCTGATTGCGCGGGGACGGGTGACGCGGGCGGAAGCGTGACGTGCCGACGATGGCTACGGGCCGATACCAACGCTTCTTGAATGCCGGATCCTTTCCTCGAAAGAAGAGGAAGCTGCCGCCGGCGATTGCAGCCAGATGACGAAATAGACAATGACAAGGGTTTCGTTCATCGAGGCGCTCCGCAAAGGGGACCATAATCGAGAACGCAGGCCATCGAGAGAAGCTCGGCTCCGAACGGGCGAAGACGCTGGCTCGGGCGCTTCGGGTTGCTCGAGCGCCTGAACAACGAATTAACCCCTGCTGAATAATTCGTGCCCTCGAGTTCGTCTCAGGAGGGTCATGAAACACAAACACACAACGAACACAATCGGCTACACGACCCGTTGGGCTCGCGTGGTTGGGCCCTCGATGCTCTTGGCGGCGCTCGTCTTGGGCGCCACTCCGGAAAGGGCGCTCGCCGACAAAATCGTCATCATCAACCAGCCCGACGACTACATCGTCCTCGACCCGATTGCCGAGAGGCATGGGAGGCGCGTCATCGTCGAGGAGCCCGAGCCCTCGTGGGTGGTCGTCGGAACCGCTCCTCCCGCGCTTCGCTTCGAGGTGCGCCCACCGCGGCCCTTCGCCGGAGCCGTCTGGGTGAGTGGGTACTGGTGGTGGAGCGGAGTCCGCTACGTGTGGATCGGCGGACGCTACATCCGGCCGCTCGCGGGCTACCGCTTCGTTGCACCGCGTTGGGTGTTTTCAGACGGGTATTACTACCATGTGCGCGGATATTATCGTCCGGTTGGCGCCACCGTCCGGCATGCGCCGTACCGCCACTATCGGCAGGTGGGATACTACGGGCACCGCCACCCGCAGGGGTATCGGTACACGACGCGCCGTAGCTACCCGCAGACGCACGGCGGCCATTACCGTGCGCACGACGACAAGCCTCGTGGACATGACAAAGGGCATTACCGTGCACATGACGACAAGCCTCGCGGACATGGCAAAGGGTACTATCGCGATCACGACGCGCGCCGCACCGCACCGGTACCGCCTCGAACCAACCCGAGCCGTGGCGCACGAGCGACACCACAACGCACTCCGCCGACTCCGCGCGCTTCATCGAGTCAGCGGCCGCCTAGGCCTTCGCGTGTAGCGCCGGTGGCTCGTGGGAAGAGCTCTCGATCCGCGGGGGTTGCAGCGAGAGGTAATCCGCACCGCGGCTCAGGCGCTGCCCGAACCAGGCAATGAGCCCGCTCCGACCCCGGCGATGAAATCACGCACCGTGAGGGGTCGGTGTCGCTGTCGATGGGGTGCAAGCGCTGCAACACCGGCGCGTCACGCGGGGGCAATCCCCACCTCCACAACTTTCACCCTTTCGCCTGCCTCGTGCGATGCTTTCGGCGATGGCTCCGCTTGCTTCATCCTCTCCGGGTCCGCCCAAGCCCGTCACCGGGGCCGTGTTCTCGGGAGGTGGTGCGAGAGGAGCCTACGAGGTCGGCGTTCTCAGTGGGATTCTGGACGTATTGAGCAGGGCTGGCCGCCTCGAACGCGCCCCCTTTGACGTCTGCTGTGGCACGTCCGTCGGCGCGATTCATGCGGCATGGCTCGCTGCCCAAAGCCATCGACCCGATTTCGCCATGAAGGAGCTCGAGGGCGCCTGGACCGAGCTCACGCTTCGCCGGTTTCTGAAGGTCGACCCAATTGGTCTCCTTGGACCCAGCATCCTTCGCGCTCGGGGGCGGAAGAATCACACAGGTAACAGCTCGCGCGTAGGTCGCGCAGCGCTCGACCCAACTGCATTGAACGACCTCATTCGGTCGCGCATTCCGTGGACTCAGCTTCGGCACAACATCGATGCAGCGCGAATGCGAGCGCTGGTCATTTCGGCGCTTCACGTGCAGTCCGGGCGCACCATGCTTTTCGCAGACTTGGCGCCGGGGATCCGATTGCCAACGACCAAGGATGCACGTCGAGTCGCAGTGTCGACGCACATCGACGCCAAGCACGTTCTGGCGTCCGCAGCGCTCCCCGTGATCTTTCCCCCACGGGAAATCGACGGCGCCTATTATTGCGATGGGGGTGTCCGGTTCAACACACCGATCGCGCCCGCACTTCGCGCTGGCGCGAATCGTCTCCTGGTCATCCCCTTGCTCTCCGGCGAGCTGCCAAAGGCTTCACCGAGGCGCGAGCGGTCCCCTAGCCTGGTCTTTCTTCTCGGTAAATTGTTCAACGCGCTCCTGCTCGATCCGGTCAACTACGACTTGGCGATCCTCGAGCGCATCAATCGACTGGTGCGGACCATGGAAAGCGTGCTCGATGCGGACCAGCTGCGGGCGGTCCGAGAGGTCCTGTCGCAGACGCGCGGGGTCCCATACCGACCCGTTGAGACGCTCGTCTTTCGGCCATCTAGAGACATCGGAAGTCTGGCGCGTGACTATGCCTCGCAGCTCACGCCGCGCGACGGGCCTGGGTGGCTGTTGGCTCGACTGGATCGCTTGGGAAGCGTCTGGGACACCGACCTGCTTTCCTTCGTCCTGTTCGATGGCGATTTCGCACGTGGGCTGATTGACCTCGGTCGCCATGACGTCGAACGGCGCGCCGACGAGGTGATTGCTTTCTTCGGTTCAGTCGCGGGGTAGCAACCGCATCGATCACGAAGCGATCCGTGCCGAGTAATTCGACGCTGAAGCCTTTTCTTTAGGTGCCTTTGGTGGCAGAGCTTCGGGCGGGGTTTGCGGTGGGGACTGAGGGGCGCGCGAACGAGCCGAAACTTCCGGGTCTTGGCGGGAAAAACCGGGAAGACGGTTTGCTCACGGACGCGCAGGGCGGTGAGGCGTTGGAGTGCCTCAGGTACCGAGCGAACAGGTGGCGCGACCCGTTGTTTTTGTCTGGTTTTGGGCAACTCCCGGCGGCGGTGGCCGATGCTCTTCCACGAGCCGCATGGAGCGACGCAGCTCCATTGCGGAGCGAGTGAGTCAGATTGCGCGCGGGACGCGGTAGCGAAGAGGCTCTCCTCGGATTTGTCTTTCTCCATTCTAGAGCAACCTCGGATGGGGGTGGCCGATGACACCGCATGCGCGGAGGGTTTGCGGTGGGGGGCTCGAGCCGGCGTATGTCACAGTCGATCTTGACTACCGGAAGAAAGACTAGGGCTGCGCTCAGAGGGCGGTTCTTGCCGGCGAAAGCGAGGCAGCAACTCTCGGGGGGCAGTCGGTGCGGATTGCACGTGAGCTCAATGAGCAGAGTCAGAATGAGCTTGCTGGGCTGACGGGGATTGCGCAGTCGACCATTTCGGCGATTGAGACGGACCGTGGGAAGTTGGGTGCCGAACGTGCGAAGACGCTGGCGCGGGCGCTCCGGGTTCATCGGGCGGTGTTGTTGTTTCCGGGGTGGCGAACCGAGGACGAGAGCGCGGCGTAACCGGCGTCGACGACGTCGCGGACCTCAGCCCTGTAGAGGTAGCTCGGGACGGTGGGGCGCGGGCCGTTCGTTATCCGACGAAGTTGTTGATCCGCACCTCGTCCCTGGTCCGATAAAGGAACCAGAAGAACGCGGCGGCCCAGAGGAGGTCTCCAAAGGAGACGACCCAGGCGACCATCGTCGCGTAGCCTCGTAGAAAGGCGCCGGTGAAGAAGGCGAAGACCAGAATCTTCCCCGCAGCTCCCAACCAGACGATGGCGCGGTTTTGACTGATGTCTTTCGAGACCGCGTAGTAGCCAAAGCCGAAGAGCAGCACGGAAAGGGCAAACGAGCGGAAGAGCAACGCCTGATGGAAGTCCCCAGTGTACGCCTCTTCCCCGAAGAGCATCTTGAACTGCCACTCGTAGGAGCCCAGCCCCGGACCACCCGCGGCGAAATTCCAGAGGGCCGCTACGAAGAACATCCTGGCGAAGAGCTTGTGGTTCATGTTGCTGATGCCTCCCGGCCCGGGCGCGCCGAGCGCCTAGACGTAGAGGATTCGATGACAAGGATACCTGGCTATGGGCCGCGCGTCCTTTTGTTTTTCTCCACTTTCTGAGCAACCTCAGGCGGCGGTGGTCGATGAAGGGGTACGCGAATCTCTTCGGCGCTCGAGGCCCTGGCTGTGGAGAAACTCCATCCGCGGGCATCGGCATGAGATTCATACGTTTGCGCGGTCGTTGCGGCGGGCGCGGGAGAACATCCGGGATGCGCTGTCGCTTTGGTACGACGACGCGGAGACGGCTACGATTGTCGAGCGGGTGAACCTCGAGTCGAAGCTCGGGGAAGAGGTGGCGGCGACCGAGGAGCTGGCGCGGCTTCATTCCGAGCTCTCGCGGAAGCTCACGGAAAAGCGGCGACGGACCGTCAGGCTGCTTCAGGAAAGCGGCATGGGGACGCGGGACATTGCGGAGCTGCTTGCGCTGTCCCAGCAGCGGGTGAGCCAGATTGCGCGAGGGACGTGACGAGCGAGAGCTCGAGGAGGAGGCTTCGGGACGGAAGCCACGTGTTGGCTGGTTGCGTTTGAGCCGAGCAGAGCGGGAGGCGCTCGAGTCGGCCGCATTCGGTGATTCCGACGGGTGAGGCTTCGCTCGTTCAGGGCGAGCGCGGGGCGCCGCGGATGATGTTGCGTGCCTACTCGGCGGCGCGGGGGTCGTCTTCGGGGGATTCGATGCGCAGGCGTAGGCCGAGCGCTTCGATGATGAGGCTGAGGCTCGAGAGGCGAGGGTTTCCGTTTTCGGAGAGGGTTCGGTAGAGGGTTTCTCGATTGAGGCCGGTGGCCTCAGCGAGATGTGCCATGCCGCCTTGCGCGTCGACGACGTCACGAAGGCCGATGAGGAAGACTCCGTCGCCTTCTTCGAGGCAGGCGGTGAGGTAGTGGGCGGCCTCGGTGGGATCCTGAAGACGCTTCAGGAGCAAATCACGATAGGGGATTGTCGGCATTTCTATGTGCCCTCCAGTAGCGCTTGGCGCGAGCGATGTCGCGGGGCTGCGTTGCTTTGTTGCCACCACAGAGAAGGACGACGACCGCCCTTCCCTCCTGCGCGAAGTAGATGCGGTAGCCAGGGCCATAGTGAACCCTGAGCTCGTGCACGCCATCGCCAACTGGTCTGGCGTCGCCGAAGTTGCCCTCGCGAAGGCGAGCGATGCGGGCGCGAATTCGTGCGCGAGCGCGAATGTCCCTCAGGGCCAATAGCCAATCGTCGAACGGGCAGCGGCCGTCGGGTCTCTGGTAGACGCGGACTTCGGTCTCGACGTGTGTCATAGAAATGAGGCATGTAGCCCATAAGCTACACAAGCGAAACGATGGCTGCAAGCGGGCGCCGACATGCTCCTCGTCATCGGCAGGTTCACGCGGAAGTTGCGCGGCAGAGGGCGTTGCGGACGAAGCGGCGGCCGGGGGTACTTCGTTGCGTGTTCGGTTCGCTAGGCCCCGTCGTTGGTGGTAGCGTCGCCCTCCATCTGGCTATGGGCCCGTCGGACAAGCTCGCAGCACTGCCTTCGCTCGGCTGGGTGAAGAGGCCGTCGCCGGTGACCTCGCTTCCGGATCTGGCAAAGCATCTGCGCCTCGGGGCACTGAACGTGAAGCGGGACGATCAGCTCGACGCGCTCCACGGCGGGAACAAGGCGCGCAAGCTCGACGTGCTGCTGGCGACGCCACCCTTCAAGGACGCGCCGGCTTGGGCATCGCTTGGCGCCATCGGCTCGGGGCACCTGGCGGCCTGTACGGCGGCGGCGCACGCGCTCGGGCGCAGAGTGGACGCACACCTCTTTTTCGAGCCGCTCTCGAACGGCGTGCTCGAGAACCTCGCGTTCGTGGCCTCCGGCCCGACGAGGCTGCACTACTACGGCTCCCGCCTCGAGCTGTGGCTGAGGCGCCGCGCGCTGCTCACTTCGACGCGCATCGATGGCATGCCGGTGATCCCCCCCGGCGGCACGCTGCCTCCGAGCGTGGCGGGCGTGGCGCGCGCGGGCTTCGAGCTCGCGGAACAGATTCGGGAGGGCGTGCTGGAGGTGCCGGACGTCGTGTACTGCGCACTCGGCACCGGCGGAACGGTGGCGGGTCTCGCTTTGGGGCTGGGGCTCGCCGGCGTGAAGACGGAGGTGCGGGCCGTGGCGACGGTGGAACGCTGGATCACCTCCGCGCGGACGGTGCGCTCGCAAATCACCGCTGCGGCCCGGTGGCTGAGCGAGCATGGTGTGTCTGCGAAGGCGGAGCAGGCCGTGCCGGTGCACGTCGTCCGCAACCAGCTCGGCGCGGGCTACGGCGTTCCGACCGCGCAGTCGCTAGCGGCGGTCGAGGTGCTTCGGCAGGAGGGCGTGCCCATCGAGACGGTGTACACGGGGAAGGCATTCGCAGCGCTATTGGCCGATGCGGCAGCGGGGCGGGCGCCGCAGCGGGTGCTGTTCTGGAACACCGTACGCCGAAGCCCGTTGCCCCACCTACCCGACTGGCGCGAGAAGCTGCCGGCGCGACTGAACGCGCGCATCGACCGCGCGGCGTCTCCGGTGCGCGTGGGGCGACGCGTGATCCTCGGTGGCGGGTTGGCGGCGCTCGGCGCGGTGGCGGTGGCGCGGGTCACGGGCTATCCGGCGCTGCCCGACTGGACGGGCACGGTGTTGGCGCGCTGGGAGGCGCACGTGCTGGCCGCGGCGACGCCGGTCTTGGCGGGCGTGTCGAGCGTCGATGGATTGGTGGTCGCAGCCAATGTCGACCGGTTCTTGGTGCCCATGCCGCAAGCCATGCAGCAGGAGATTCACCAGCTGCTTGGGCTCGTGGAGCATGGGACGACGCCGCTCGGCCTGCGGCTCTCGCGCTTCACCAACCTACCGCCGGACGCCAGGGAGGCCTTCTTGCTTTCCTTGAACGCACGGGGCGGGCTGATGGCCCAGGCCTTTCGCGGGCTCAGGGATCTGGTTCTCATGGGCGTGTACCAAGACGCCGCCGCATGGCGGGGAATCGGCTACGGCGGGCCGTGGCCCAAGGAAGTGCTGGGGCCGGAGAACGACCACGCGAAGTACGAGGGCTTCCGGGCTCCGTCGGGCACGGCTCCGAAGAGCGCGGCGCCGTCGCGGACAGCTCCGAAGAGCGCGGGAGGGCCGACGTGATTTTCGACGCCTCCACGTGCGCGCTCCCGCTCAAGCTGTCCACCGACCTGGTGGTGGTGGGCTCCGGTGCCGGAGGCATGGCGGCGGCGATGGCGGCGGCCGAGGCCGGCGTGCGCACGTTGGTGGTCGAGGGCGGCGAGTACTTGACCTCAAAGGACATGTCGCAGCGCGAGGAGCAGATGTTCCCGAAGCTGCTGCAGGACGGCGGCAACCAGAGCTCGACGGATCGCGCCGTGAAGATCCACCAAGGGCGCGGGGTCGGGGGATCCACACTGCACAACCTCAACCTCATCAAGCGCATCCCGGAGGCGATTCGCGCCGAGTGGACGCACACGCGGGGCCTCGAGCACCTGCCGGCCTCCCGATGGACCGCGCTCTACGAGGAGCTCGAGGAGCTTCTGGGCGTCAGTGCCGTCCCGCGTGAGCAATGGAACCGGAACAACCTGTTGCTCGAGAAGGCTTGCAGCGAGCTCGGGTGGAAGGGCGGAGGGCTCTTGCACAACCGCTCCGGCTGCGTGAACGCGGGCTTCTGCGAGATCGGGTGTCGCTACAACGCGAAGAACAACGCCTTCAAGGTGCTGCTGCCGCGGCTGCTCGCGGCAGGCGGCGAGGTGCTGACAAACTGCCTGGCGGTGCGGGTGGTGCACGGGGGCGGCGCGGCGCGGGGCGTCGAGGCCGTGGCCATCGATCCGGTGACACGCCAGGTCCTCGGCGAAGTGGAAATCACTGCCAAGCGAGTGTGTTTTTCGGCGTCGGCAACCGGGACCGCGGCGCTGCTTCTGCGCTCGGGTGTGCCGGATCCGTCCGGCGAGACGGGGAACACGCTGCGCATCCACCCCGCGGTGATTGCGGCCGGCGACTTCGAAGAGCCGGTGAAGGCGTGGGAGGGGATTCCGCAGAGCTACGAGTGCACGGAGCTCCTCGAGTTCGACAAGCCCGACGGCCACCGCACGTGGGTTCTGCCGGTCTTCGCGCACCCGATGGGGACGGCGACGATGGTGCCGGGCCACGGCGCGATGCACAGGGCGCTGATGGAACGCTACGCCCACCTCGGGGTGTTGACGGCGATGATCCACGACTTGACGCCGGGCAAGGTGCGGCCGAAGGGGAAGCTCGGCTTGTCCATCGAATACTGGCCCGACCAGGCCGACCGTGCGGAGCTCTCGCTCGGGATGTGGGCGTGCGCCAAGGCGTTGTTCGCGGCGGGGGCGAAACGCGTGCTGATTCCGTTGCGGACGCCGAGGATGCTCGAGCCGGGCGACGACCTCGAGTGGCTGAAGACCATGCCCATCGAGAAGGGCGAGCTCGACGTCGTGGCCGTGCACCCGATGTCTTCGGTTCCGATGGGGGACGACCCGCAGCGTGCGCCGGTGGGCAGCGACGGGAAGCACCACCATGTGCACAATCTCTGGGTCGCCGATGGGTCGCTCTTCCCGTCGTCAATTGGCGTGCCGCCGCAGCTTTCCATCTACGCCATGGGACTGCACGTGGGACGCTCGCTGGCCGCGTGATTCGATTCGCTGTGCCCGGTCGCCGGTGGTATCGTCCGTCATTAATGAGGACGCGCATGAGCACGCGAATCGAGACACATCACCGGCGCACAGTCGTAGGCATGCTCAAACCGATTGCGGTGCTTGCCTGCGCCGTGCTGCTCGGTCTGACCGGCTGCGGTGACGACACCACGGAAGGCTCGACCGACGAGCTGCAGGCCTTCTACGACACGCTACGCGAGCAGGCCGCGGCCTTCGACTACGTCGAGGGGGAGTATTTCGACGACTACAGTGACGCCAACTTCTACGCCCTCGCCTTCTACGCCCGCGTCGGCGTCGAGCTGGAGGACGCCGCCTACCTGCAACGCGCCGACGAGATCCACGACTACGACCTTTCGGTCCTGCAGCAGGCCAATAGCGACCCCGAGTGGTCCGCCGAACACCTCGAAGAGGTCCTGTATGCGGCGCTCGGCCTGATCGAGCACGCCTCCGCGACCGGAGAAACCGACGCCATCGCCACGCTCGACACGTTCATCGACCTGAGCAATTTCTTGGTCGGGATCTACGATAACTACCTCGACGTGTCGCTCGGGGAGTATGCGGCCGACACCTACGGTCCCACCTCCATCACCGGGGGCTTGGCCCTGCTGAACCTGCAGTATGCCAAGTACCTGGACACGCCCCGCACCCAGGACCGTATCGACGCGGCGGTGGAAATCGTCCAGGCCATCGACGAGCAGGCGTTCGACGGCGAGCGCTACCTGTTCCGACCCGGGGAAGACAAGCTCTTTCTCTATCCCAACTCAATCATGATCCTCGTGCTCAATCGCTTGTACGAGCTGACCGGCGACCGTGACTATCTCGAGCGCGCCGAGACGGCCTTCGAGGGCGTGGCGCCCTTGCGGCACGAGCTCGGCTTCTATCGCTCGCCCTACAGCGCCGAATACATGGGCGCGCAGACCGACGAGTACAGCACGCTATCGAGTCAGAACTACTTCAACCTGGCCCTTCTCTTGCTCTACCAGAACACGGGAAAGCAGATCTATCTCGAGCGCTTCGAGGAAATCCTCACGTTCCTTCGCCTGAACCTCTACGACGACGCGCAGGGGCGCCTCCTTCATCACTGGATCGACGGCCACATCGCCCACCCCGACGACCTCGAGTACTTCTGCTCCGGCTGCAACCTCCAGTTCCTTTATATCGTCTGGTACCTGAAGTCCGTGGTCGGGGTCTGATGATGCCAAAGGCGTCCATGGCCCTGGCCACCCGCAAGAAGCCGGCGATGTTCGCGCCTACGACGTAGTTGCCCGGCGATCCAAACTCGTCTGCGGTGTCGGGTCGGGCGCGATGGGGTACGCCGCGACGTGCAGCGCGCAACGCGACCTACGACAACTCCGGGTTCTCGCGACTCTTCACTACATCTTCGTGCTGCGGGGCCTTGGGATGCTCGGCCAGACCCCGGCGACGGCGGGCGAGCTCACGCTCGGTGTGCCGGAGGACGAGCTCGATCCTGATGCCACCTGCACGCTAGGCGCGGGGCAGGTCTTCCCAGGCCGTAGCCTCTACCGCTTCGAGTCGTTCGTAGTGCATCGTGGCCTCTGCTTTCCTCTCGCCGCTTCTGGTGAATCCGGGGGTGCGCGCGCCGCCGCGACCCTCGAATTCTCGGCGTAACTCTCGAGTGAACAATGTTCCACGCGGAGTCACGCCTTTAACGACAAAGGCCGCCTTTCGAGGCGGAGGAGAGCCTATGTTTCAGTCTGACAGCAAGATCTCGAGCTCGGCGCTGGGTCCGGTCGGCGTCGCGCGCGCGTTCATCGGGTGGAGCGTCGCGGCCTGTTTGGCCGTGGTTTGGGCGCATGCACTGGCCGTGCCGCTCAGGCAATTCGCCTCGACGGGTTCGGACCCGGCGACTTGGGCGCTGCCGCTGACGCTTTGTGCGCTTGCGGTGACGGTCGTGGCCGCCTCCTGCTCGCGCGTGCGGCCGCACTACTTGGCTGCGACCCTCGGGGCGGGCGTCGGCTGGGTGGTGCTTGCGTTGTTTGTTCCTGGGTCCGCGGTGCCGGCGCTTGCGTTGTGGCCGGTCGCGCTTGCAGCTGCGTTCTCGTCGCATGCGATTGCGAGGCGGCTGCCTGCTTCCGTCGACGACGTGGCGCGAACGCGACGTTTGCGCGCCGGGCTTTGGACGCTTGCAGCGCTGGTGGCGGTGGCGCAGCTCGCGCGCTTGTCGACATGGATGACAGACCCGAGCACCGATTGGTTCTTGACGACCGAGGACCCGTTCTTCGCCAAGCACGAGTGTCTGTCGGCGTATGTGTACGGCGGCGAGCTTGCGCTTCGCGGGGAAGACAACGTCTACGACGCCACGCACTATCCCGGACTCTATCCGGAGGCCCGGTCTGAGACCGAGGTCGCGCAGCTGACGGTCGAGGATCCGTTTCAATACGCGCCGCAGTTCTTGTTGTGGCCGGCAGCGGCGCTCGCGTTGACGCAGGACTATCCGAGCATTCGCGTGATGTGGTTTGCCTTGCAGACGACGCTGTTCTTCGCGGTGGTGGCGTGGCTCGGGATTTGGGTCGGCGGGCGCGCGGGGCGCGGCGCGCTCTTTCTTTGGCCGCTGGCGGTGAGCGCCTTTCCTGCGCTTCATGCGATGCAATATGGCCAGTTTCATTTGGCGGCCATTGCGCTTTCGGTCGCGGCGATGCTTGCGTTCGAGACGGGGCGTAACCGGGTCGGCGGCGCGATGCTTTCGATTGCAACGCTGTCAAAGCTCTTTCCCGGAATCTTGCTGGTGGTGTTGCTTGCGCAGCGGCAGTGGCGAGCGCTTAGATGGACGGTGGGCTTCGTCGCCGCGCTGACGGCTGTGACGCTTGCGGTATTCGGCCCCGCGCCGTTTCTGGCGTTTGTCGGATATCAACTACCGCGGCTCCAGTCAGGCAGCGCCTTTGCCTTTGGCGAGGCGTGGCCCGAGGTGCGCGACATGGTCATTGCGGCGAACCACGGCGTCTTCGGGCTCGTCATCAAGCTTGGCGAGATGGGCGTGCCCTGGGCCGACGCGAGCGTGGCGGCGCGGGTGAACCGCGTCTTTGTGTTTGGGCTGGTTGGCATGGCGTGGTGGGTCGGCCGGCATGGCTTGACCAATTCGCTCGAGCGCGAGCAGCGCGCGGTGGCGTGGCTTTCGCTCTTGGGGCTCGGGTCGATGGCAAGCACCGGTGCGTTCGTGGACTACGTGCCGTTGACCGCGACGTGGATGGTGACGTTGTTGGCGTGGCGCATGCCGGACCTCGCGCGTGGACGAGGACGCGCGGCGGCGGCGGTATTCCTGGTGGTCTGGGTGTTTCAGTACACGCTCTTGGGCACCGTGCCGGTGGGCGACTACTTCGAGCCGAGCGTCATGCTACCGGTGTCGGCCTTGTCGTCTGTGATGATGCTCGGGTTGTTTGGAGTGGCGCTCTATTGGCTCTTGCGGGAGGCGGCGACCGTTGGGGCAGCGTCGTTCGAGCCCGGCCGGCTGCTCGAGGCTTGGGTGGCGGTGTACAGGGGCGGCGACCGCTGAGCGCTTTGCGCGAAACTTCGACTGTTCACGGCCGATGACGGCGTATGCGGTCTTGGTCTTTGGGTTCTCATGCCATCTGAAAGCGGTTATACTTCGGGTATGAAAACGGCGGTGTCGGTGCCCGACGAGGTGTTCGAGCGAGCGGAGCGATTGGCGAAGCGGCTCAAGCTGTCGCGTAGTGAGCTCTACAGCCGCGCGCTTCGAGAGTATCTGGCCCGGCATTCGCCCGATGAGGTGACGCAGGCGCTCGATGGGCTCTGCGAAGAGTTAGACACGGGCGCGGACGAGCTCGTTCGCGAAGCAGGGCGGCGCGTGCTGAGGACGACGGACTGGTGATCCGTCAAGGAGACATCTGGTGGGCGGACCTCGATGCGCCGGCGGGCTCCGCTCCCGGGTTTCGTCGGCCGGTGGTTGTCGTGCAAGGCGACTCGTTCAACCGAAGTCGGATCGCAACGGTCGTCTGCGTGCCGCTCACGAGCAACCTCCGTTGGGCCGAAGCGCCGGGCAATGTTCTTCTTCCCGCACGGTCGACGGGCTTGCCGAAGGACTCGGTGGCAAACGTGTCTCAAGTCATCACACTTGACCGAGGCGTGCTCGTGGAGAACGCGGCCAAGCTTTCGCGGCGACGTGTGGAGGCGATCTTGGCAGGTATAGACGTGGTGCTGGGACGATGAGGAACAGGCCGTACGGCCTGTTGTTTTTCTCTTATTTTTGGCCAAGTTGGGTGGCTCATAGAGGCGAGGTGGACGCTGAAGGGGATGGGGAAATCGATTGGGTCATTCCTATCGAGCCCAGCGAGAGCTTCGTCCATGAGGTGCGCGAGGTCTCACTCTACGCAAGCATCGGCGGTGTGTTCTGCATCCGAAAGACAGGCCAAGGGCAAGCCGTCGTGGGCCGGCTTCGAGTGTCGGACAACTGTGACCTTTGACCCGTGCTCGAGCCTCGCGCTCGCTGGTCAGTCAATTTTGCAGACTTGCTGCTCGGTCCGTTATGCTGACGCGACGTTACGGCAAAGAACGCAGGTGGGGGTTTCATGACGAAGTGGCATTGGTTGTTTTTGGTCTTGTCCTTGGCGGTGGCCGGGCAGGGTTGTAGCGACGACGACACCAACGGCGGCGGCAGCGGCGGAAGCGCAGGCACCGGCGGCTCTGGGGGCAGCGCGGGAACGGGCGGTGAAGGCGGCGCGGGCGGCATGGTGACGGACACCGACCGCGACGGCATTCCGGATGACGAGGATCCCACGCCCAATGGCTCCACCAACAACAAGCTCAACGGGACCAATAGCGGAGGCGCTGCCAGCGTGGTGGCCATCACGGCGACCGTGGGAAGTGGAGAAGAGAACGTCGACTACATCTATGACGACGATCTCACGACCGGTTGCGACACGACCTGGGACCCGCAGGGCACGCTGTGCGACGAGCCGGACACCACCGACAGCCCCACGACCAGCACCAAGACCGACTACGACAGCGGCGCGACTTGGTACGCGGAGCCGGACCCGGGCGACACGGCCCCGATTACGGGCTTCCTGGTCATCGACGCTTGCAGCGACGACTCGTGCGAAGCCGTCGACTTCAACGAAGCGCGCGTCTTTCAAATGTACAGCGATGGGAAGACCACTCACCTCCGCATCTCGGTCCACGACGAGCGGGGCGATACGCCGCCCTCCTGGGACGATGCGGGATGGATGACCATCACCGACTTCGAGATGATTGGCGCGGGGACGAGCATCGACGACTACGTCGTGGAAGACCCGACCGTGATTTCGACCGGCCCACAGGTCACGCGTTACGTGCGGCTCGAGGCTCGAAACGACGGGTCGCTGCTCGACGACGACGGTTCCTACATCGAGATTCGCTCGGTGAAGCTGTTCTCGGTGTCGGCGCCTGAGTAGCGCGGCCAGAGTCGCGTTGCGAGCTTATTGCCAGGCCCTCGAAGGGATCGTGGGCCTTCTCACCAAACGGGCAGTCCCGCTCGATCCCGTCCTGCCCTGCCGCTTTACTTAACTCGTGGGAGATTCAATGAAGTGGGCGGCGGGCGTGGTTGCCGCGATTGCGGTCATTGGCGTTGCGATGGGCGTGGGCGATGATTCGTGCGTCGAGACCGCGTTCAGCGGCGGGCGGCTGATTGAATGCGAGTCGACGGCGATCTTTCAGCCGGCTCGCGGTGGTGCGACGGGCGCCGGAGATGCTGCGCCGGCAGGCGTGGCGTCGATTCCGTTGCGGCCGAGCGTCATGGGGTTGCTTGGCGCGGTGCTTCACGGAGGCTGCAAGACGTCGATGGTGCCCGACGGCCAGTGGACGGTGTGCAACGATGGCTTTTCATTGCTGGAGCGCGGGCCTGCCGTCGTGGCGACGGTGCTCCGGTTGAAGCCAAACGAGAACCCGGTGGCGAGGGCCGAACGAGACGCCGCCGCCGCGCGCGCGGAGATCGACCTGCCTTTGGAGGACTCCGACTGTGGGCCGTTTCCCTGCTCGTCATATTTGCGCGACGAAGAAGACCCGAAGCGCGACGCCTATCTGCTCGAGCTTTCGGACTACGAGATTGCCCGGCTCGGGGCGATGATTCGGGCCTGGGATAGACAGGAGGCCGACCGTGAGCTCGAAGAAGCGCGCGCGTTGAACATGGCGCTTCGGGCCCGGCTCGAGGAGATTGCGGCGCACGAAGCAGAGGTCAGATCGGCCGAGGGCTTGGCGCGAAGCGCTGACAACTCGGAGCTGGCCGGAATTCAGCGCAAGATGAAGTGATGCTTCGCTGGTCCAGCGCTCAGGTCATGGTTTGAAGAGCGTGGCGTGCAGCGGCATGCCCTCTTCGGATGAAATCGGGCCATGGGCGGCGGTCGAGAAACTGCTCGTAGAGCCGAATGCCGCGGATCTCCTCGTAGGGCAGTGGGTGAATCATCAAACAACGGTCTTCGATGCGGCGCAGTTGCATGCGGGCGGCTTCGAGATGTTGGCATTGCTTGGTTTGAGGGCTGACGCGAAAGAGGCTGAAGGTTTGCGCATTCCAGCCGCTGTGATCCTCGCCGCGAAAGTTTTCGGGATAAAAGGCGTTGATGCCGATGTAGAAGTCGATTTCCGGGTGATGGTCGACCAGAGGATCGACCGGGAAGATGTTGACCACGCCGCCGTCGCCGCACTGGGCGCCGTCGATGTCCAAGGGACGCATGTAGAGCGGGAGCGTCACTGCGGCTCGAACGACGTGAGGCAACGGCATCTGCGGCCAGGTGCGGCTGCCGAGGTAGAACAAGCGGTTGTGGTCGATGTCCCAGATGTTCGCGTAGAAGGCGATGGGAAGCTCTCCGACTGGGACGTTGCCGAGATGCTGTGCGTACAGCCGTTCGATGGGCTCGCTGTCGAGCAAGCCGGTGAAGCCCTTGCCGAGCGCAAACGGCAACTTGAGGAGCTGCTTCCAGTCGGGATGAATGTAGTCGCGCTGATCGAGGCTGAGCAGGAAGCGCGCGGTCTCTTCGGCCTCGAGCCCGGCTGCAAAGGGTGCAAGCATCATCGCGGAGCCCGAGCAGGTGGAAACCCCCGCGACCTCGAGCCCGGCTTCTTCGAGAGCTCGCGCTACACCGACAACGCAGGCCATAGCGCCCCCGCCGCCGGTCGCGACGATGCCGAGCTTCTTTCCCGCCAATGCGGGCACCTCGAACGGTGTGAACGGCGGAAAGATCTCGCCCTCCACCTCCGGTGCGCCTTCGGGCAACACCAAGAGTTGGAGCGCCCGCAGGAACGAGCGGTCGGCATCGAGATCCATGACATTGGCCGCGCGGTGGAAGAATTGCTTCACCGCGAGCGGCGCCGCCCAGCGTTCAATCATTTGGTGTAGCTTGGGTCTTCTTGGCACGAGCGTCCACCAGCGTTGACCAACAGTCGAAAGAGCCCCACCATCACCTCGGTGTCGCGCTTGCAGTACGCTTCGAGCTCTCGCCGCAAGCCTCCCCGCTGGTCTGCGCTGAGCTCTTTGGGACGGCAGAGCAGCCGCTCGAGCTGCGATGATGCGGTCTGGCCATCGGCGACTTCGAGGGCGTCATAGCTCATGTGGGGAAACAGCGCGGCGGCGACGGCCTTGATGCTGAAGCGGCCGCGAAAGTCGGGATGGTAGAGGTGATTGCGGACGACGGGTAGCAGGTCGTGCACTTTGTCGCGCGCCTCTCGGAGCGCGGGCGCGTGCTCGGGACAAGCCTGGGCAAGCGTCTCCAAACAGCGCTTTTCGACCGGCGCATTCCACGCGAGGATCGTGGCTGCCTCGCGAAGTGCATCGGCGAGCGCGGCGGCGATTTGGGGACGCGGGTCGGTGCCTTCTTCGGCGAGGTAGCCGCGGTGGGTCATGGTACCGTCTTCGCGCAGGATGTGAACGCTGAACTGCGCGGGCACGGGGCCGAACGGGCTGCAGCCGTTCCAGACGGGGAGCGCCGGTGCGACGGTTTCGAAGTCGAGCATGGCGATGGGGAACGCGTAGCGCGTCAGCGCCTCGCGCAGACCTTCTTCGACGACGAGTTCGTTGCTTTGCACCGCTCTTCGATGGCGCGCGTGCAAGGGCTTGAGCGGAAAGTCGCTCGGAATCTGGTCGACTGTCTCGATGCCGGCATCACGAAGTGCGTTTCGCAACCTCTGCCGAAGGCCGTTGAGGTCTTCGATGCTATGGTCGGGCAAGGGGACGTGGCAGCGGTCGAGGAAGGGGCACGGGTGCGGGCTCGAGCAGTGGCCGCCCGGCTCGACGTCGGGAAGCGGACCTTGCAGCATCTTTCGTTGGGCGTCGATTTCGGCAGCAATGCGAGGGCGAAGCGCGGCGACCGCGTCGGTGATGTCGGCACGGGCGAAAAGCGGGTCATCGTCGGGGTGCCGATGGTTGGTGTTGAGATGCATTACTTCGATGCGCATCACGGGAAGCCCTGAGCGCTCGACCACGTGTGCTTGAATGGCTGCGTCCGGGATGTGATGCGCCTTGGGACCCGCGGTGGCTTTGACCTCGATGAGCACGTAGCCGTCGCCGAGCTTGCTAAGGATGTCCACGGCGACGAACACACCGTCTTCGAGGAAGCTCGCCTCGAAGATGATGGGGGCGCCGACCGCGAGGGCTTGCTTGGTCGCCTCGATGGCAACAGCGATGTTTCGGGGATCTCGCGGAATCAAGACCCCGCCGGGTAGCTCTGCTCGTGCGCGCGCACCGACGCGCTTGCCCATGTCTAGGATGGCCTGCAGCTTCGCGTTCGGCATCTGCTCGGCCGCACCGGGCTCGTGTACGCGCCAGTAGAGTTGGCGATGGCATTGAAGGCCGGCGAGGAAGCGGGACTTGGAGAGGTGGGGGCTCAACATTGGAGGGCCGCACGTACCCACGACGCACTTCTTCTAGCCCATATCGAGACGTCAAGAAACATTCAGTTCCCCTGCGTCACGGTGCGAATCTCGTGGATCAACCCGATGGTCACGGCGTTCCGATGGTCCACCGTCCAGAAGTTCTTCATGGGGTCGACATCCATCACGGGGCTTGCGTGGTCGCCAAGAGTGAGCTGACGGTGGATGGCGCCCGTCAGAAGGGTGCTGTCTCTCGGGACCAAGCCGTCGTTGGGAACACCGACGACGGTGCTCATGTAAAGGTTGGTCAGGTCCATGAGCCCGAGTGTGGCGACGGCATCTGATAGCGCATCTGCGACGCGCGTGCGGAGGAGGTTCACGGCCTCGGCGGTGGAGCGCGCGATGATGCCGGGGATGTCGAGGGGCGTCTCCCAATAGTTGTCGATGACGATTTGGGTGATCTGCGAGATGAGGGCGGCGTTGAGAATGCTGTTGGCGAAGGTGGTGGCAAAGCCGGTCACGGTGCCGGTCGCCTCGTATGTGCTGTAGGCCGAGATGATGGGGACGCTGGCGCTGAGCGCTGCGATCTGCGCTTCGCGTGCGTCCATGTACGGGGTGCGCGTGGTCGTCTTGAGGTCGTCGAGGGACTCGCCGTTCCCTCCGACGGCGCTCAGGAGCACGGCGTTGATGGCCGAAGGCGATGGATCGGCAACCGGCGATCCGTAAAAGGGCGCTTGCAACGCGACCCAACCGGCTACGGTTTCACCCCATAGCTCGGGGGCATCGAGAAGCGCTTCTAACGTGTCGAGCCCGCCTTTGCTGTGCGAGACGATGACGATTTGCTTGTCCGTATTGCGAAGGAACTCGAGGATGGCATCGGCGTTGTGCTCGACGCTTTCGGAGGTGTCGAAGGACGGGGATACCTTTGATAGATTCTGATAGGCGATGCCTTCGGCGTCGAAATAGAGCTCCTGCGCGTGGAAGGTGACGAAGCCGCCGGGTTGGATGGGGAGATCGAACCACGGGAGCGCGCTTGCGATTGCGTCGCCGATTGCGATGTCGATGCTTTGATTGAGCGGCAGGTCGATGTGGACGTTGAGCGAGCGCGCTGCGTTCCGCAGGGCGGCGTTGATCTCGTCTTCCAGATGAAGGCTGAGGGCTTCGTAGAGCTCGGACATGAAGCCGCCGACGAGAAGGACCTCTTGCTCTTTGGGTTGCGCTTCGGTGCCACCGATTCCGCCCTCGCCGCCGATGCCGGCGCTTCCGCCGGCGCCACCGGTTCCGCCGGTTCCGACCTGGCCGCCGTTTCCGCCGTTGCCCGCGCTCGCGGCGGTTCCGCCTGTTCCGTCGGTACCATCGGAGTCGTCGGACGAGCCACTGCAGGCGGGCGATCCGAGCGCCGCAAATATCAACGCTGCGTACACGACGCAGCGCAATCGAGTCGCGTTGACCACTGCGTTATCCGGGCGAAGGATCACGGTCTCACGTTTGCGCGGCCGAGGTCAACGGGCGTGCGTCCGTTGTGATCTGCCTCGCAACGCGAGCCGTCGCTTCACCGCATCGCGGCGCTTACTCCGCCGCTGCGTGCATCTCATCGTACACCGCGGCCAAGTCTTGTAGGGCCGTGGCACAGTCGCCGTCGAATGAAGAGCCGTGCATCACGGCCAGGACCGCAGGCTGAAGCTCCGCGAGCGAGCGGATGGTGCTGCCCGTCGTCGGCGTCAGGCAGCTTGCCTTGAAAAGGGCTTCGGCTTGCTTTGCGGGACCGATGATCTCGTTCGATGTGAGCGCCGGACCCTTGCCGAGGTGCGTGAAGAGATCTCCGCACAGAAGCGTGCGTGTCGTCTCTTCGAAGAGAACGCGAGCTTCCCAACAGTGGGGTACGTGAGGCGTGTCGAGGTGGCGAACACGCTTGCCGCCAAGGTCGAGCACCTCGTTTTGCTCGAGGGCACGCGGGGGGCGGTCTGCTAAATCGTTGAGTGAAACCATGCAGCCGATCTGGCCGTGAGCCACCGTGGCCTGCGGCGCGGCCTCGAGCCAGTGATTCATCGAGCCGCACTCGTCCGACTCGACGTGGCCGAACGCGATCCATCGGAGCGACTCGACGGGGATGAGTGACGCCAATGCTTCGCGTATCAACGGGAACATCCCGCGAGGACCGGTATGAAACAGCAGCGGCTCGTCGGCGCGGATCAGGAACTGATTAAAGGTGAATCCGGTCGGTCCGACCTCGGGCACGAACGTGCTCAGGCGAAAGATATCGGGCGCAATCTCGTAGGTCTCGGTTTGCATGGCACCTCCCCGGGGTGCTGGGAGAGAGCACTCCGGAGCTCAGGGTACATGGTCTCTTGGAAAGATACAGCTATTGGGCCGGGCGCGGCGGGCAACGATTGTGGTCAATGGCCGAATACATGATGTGAAAGCCGGATTGTCCAAGAATGCCTCGTCAGGTCGGCCGGCTCGCGACGCTGAGCTGCTTGCGCTGCGGCGGCTTGGGAAGCGTAAGCTGGTGCTCGACTTCTCCGCACTGGTGGCGGGCGACCAGTCAAACACGGCGCGGATGCTGGCGTACATCGGGGAGATCGACCGGCGAAGGTTGTATCTCGAGCAGGCCTATCCTTCCATGTTTGCGTTTTGTACGAAGCGGTTTCGGATGTCGGAGGCCATCGCGGCCAAACGCATCCGAGCAGGCCGTACGGCCTGTCGTTTTCCCTGCATTTTGGTATGGAGGCCGGTTCATGGAGGAGCGGCGACGCGGTTCCAAGCCTTGAGCTGAGGCCTAGTTCTGGCGGCTAAGCAACGTGTCGGCCCTCGGCCGGATGCTGGCCAGGGTCGACATCCGCATGCGTTCGGGAGGTATGACGGCCCGCGCTACGCTTTGGTAGCGGTTACCACGAGCGCGGGGTGGGGGAATCGGACGTCGCCTTGCGCGGTCACGAACGGTTGGAGCGCTGTTTCGGCCTCGGCGGCCAGACGCTCGAACTGCGTGTCGTCTAGCTTCTCGGCGAGGGTCCAGCCGCGGACGTCGGTGTGCATCCATGAGCGAATGGAGGGGAAGCGTGCCTCGCCAGGGACACGGTCGATCTTTGGGTCGGGGATTTGAGCGCTGGTGAGGAGGGAGAGGAGTGCAGCGGGATCACCTAGTGAATAAGGGGACTTCAGCAGATCAGCGATGTGGTTGCCGAAGAGACGAGACAGCAACGCGGTGACGGCTGCGTAGCCGGGGGCATTTTCGAGCGCGTCCCACACGGCGACCACGAAGCCGCCGCCTGGGCGAAGGATTCGCCACATCTCGCGGAGCGCCGCTTGCTGGTCGGCGAAGAACATGAGCCCGAACTGGCTCAAGGTTGCATCGAAGCTCGCGTCTTCGAATGGCAAGTCTTCGGCGGGTGCTTGCTGCCAATCGACGTCGCTCGCTTTGCGACGGGCGACGGCCAGCATGCCGGGATTGAGATCGACAGCCACGACGCTGCCATTGGGCGACACTGCTCGTTCGGCCTCCACGGCGAGGACGCCCGTCCCGCATGCCACATCGATGACCTTCTCTCCGGGGTGGAGCCCGGCTCGGGCAACCAATCGGGGAGCCCACGGACCGAAAAGCGCGGGAACGAAAAACTCCTCGTAGACCTCCGCCGCGCTTGCAATCAACTGGCCGGCGTCGTGCATATCACCTCTCTGGCGACTCGAGGCTCATGGTCTCGAGCTCGTGTTTGGTGAAGCCGTCTTGCACCTGAAGGGTGTGCTCGGCGTGGTAGACCTCGCCACCCTCGTTCCAATCGGCATCGCCTTCGACGACGCGGCGCGCGGTTCGCTTCTTGCGTTCCTTGAGCGGCTTTCCCTGGCAGGAATCATCACTCGCATGCGTGATGTGCGCCCCGGCAAGCCAGGTTCGGAGCTGCATATAGGATTCGGTGCCCCGGCGTACCGGCGTGACCTCGGACTTGCGCATGAAGGCCCGCTCGACCGTATGGAGGCGGACGAAGTACGTGCGTCCACCTTGCAGATGGAGCTCGATTCGCTGGGTGCCGTAGCCGGTCACGTAAAACGTATAGGTGCCTGGCTTCATCGGAACGACCTCGGCTTGGCGGCCGCGGACCTCGGCCACGCAGCGTCTGTCATCCGTGAACACGACAAACGTCATCGTTTCGTCCTCGCGAAGGTTCTGAATGAACACCACCAATGCCTCATCTTCAGGCGGGACGAAATCTGGTTTGTCATCGACAGCGGCAGGCGCTGCGCTCGACCAACCTCCGAGCGCGGCGCAAACGAGTAAGACCGGCAGACCTAAACGCGAAGTCTTCACTTCATAGTGGTGCCATCACCTGGCACGAACCTCAAGGAACTAGTTGATGGAAGACTCGTCGTCCGCAGCGCGACGCTTCAAGAACAGAAGAAAAATTGCGGCGGACATCCCGGAGGCGCTGAAGATCATGAGCATGACCATGACTTGGTATCGCACGGCGATGAGCGGAGAGACGCCTGAGAGGATTTGGCCGGTCATCAGGCCGGGGAGCGACACCAGGCCGACTGCGAAAAGGCTGTTCACGATGGGGATCATGCCGGCCTGCATGGCGATGCGGCGGGCATCGATGTAGGAGGCGCCGCGCTTGCGCTCGGCGAGCATTCGCTCGGCAGCCAAGCTGACCGAGTTCATGGAAGCAGCGAAGATCATGCCCGCGAGCGGGATCACGAAGCTCGGCTGGTACCAAGGTTCGAGGGTCAGCACGACCTGCGTGATCAACACGACGGTGAGGCCGCCGCCGATGGCGATGGACGAGAACGCATACCCGTAGAGCGCCCCTCGAAAGTTGGGAATCGTGCGAAGGGCGATCCAGCTAGCCGCGATGACCATGACTGCAAGCACTGCGAGAACGATCCACGGGACGTCGGCCTCGAAGATGTACACCAGCAGGTAGCCTATGATGAGCAACTGCGCGAGCATGCGAACCAACGCCCAGAGGCTGTGGCCGCCGCCCGCGGACCAGCGCCACAAGATGAGCACGACGAGCGACGCGGGGATGCCCGCCAGCGCGAGATGGAAAGGTGGAATCGTTTGAATGGCTAGGCTCCTGTGGCTCGCGCCAGCGCGCGAATCAATCGCGGCGCGTCGCTTCGTAAACGTAGCGCGCCACGTCGCTGATCTGTTCGTCGGCGAGCGTCTCGCCGAACGGCGGCATGGCGCCGACGCCGTTGGTCACGGCGGCTTCGATCTGTTGCGCGCTGCGACCGAGCTCATCGAGGTTCGGGCCGACCGCACCCATCGCCTCGGCATCCGACAGTGTGTGACAGGTCGCGCAAGGGGGCTGCGCCGTTTCGCGGAAGATCTTACGCCCGCGTTTGCCCGACTCGGAAAGCACCACCGGCTTGCGCGGCCCGGCGGGCGCGTCGTCTTTAGGCTTTGGGGGCGTGAGGCAGATGGCGTCATCGGGATGGCAAACCTGCACGGTGACGCCCATGTCCCGCCAACTGTTGTTACCGTAACCACGCTCGTTTTCGTTTCGTAGCTCGGGCTGCACCTCGCCATCGACCGTGACGGCACGGGAGTAGAGCTTCACCGGGCCGGGCTCGCGCGCGAGCTCCAGCTCGAACACGCGCCATGCATACCGCCCAAGATCGGGCCCGACCCAGCGAGCCTTCTGCCAACTCCTGCCATCGGTCGAGACCTCGGCCTTGGCCACGGCCTTCATACCCCCGAAGGCGACGCCCGTGACGCGAATCTTCCCTGCCACGACTGGCGTCTGCTCGGTGGGAAGTGTGATGAACGACTTCACCTGCATCTCCCACATCCCAGGCTGGTCGGGGGAGCCCGGCTCTCCAATCGGCCGCATGCGGTAGCCCGTTTGCTGGATCTTCGCGGGGCCCTGCTCGCGGGTGAAGGCGAGATTCTTCAGGAACTTGATCTGATTGCAGCCGAAATAGCCGGGCACGATGAGCCGCAACGGCCCTCCGTGCGACCGTGGAATTGGCTCGCCGTTCATCTCCCAGGCCAAGAGACAATCATCGAGGGCTTTTTCGATCGGGATTGAGCGCTCGACGACCACCTGGTTGCGATCGATCCCCTCGGGCAAGGGCTCTCCGCCCGTGGCCGTCAAATAGCGCATCCCTTTGGCCACCCCCCCAAAGTGCGCCACGACATCACGCAAAGGCACACCGCTCCACATGACGCACCCTGCCGCGCCGACCGCCCAAGGCGAGCCGCTCGGGTCGTGCTTGTAGTACTTGCGGCCGTTGCCCGAGCACTGAAGCACGGTGGCAATGGTCATCAGCCCGAGACGCTTGAGCTGGTCGACGCGGATTTCGCCCGGCCGATTGACGCCTTCCACCCGGGTGGTCCAGCCGTCACGGTCGTCGACGAATTCGGGAGGCGGAAGCGGGAGGTTTTGACGAACGAACAACACGCTCGTGGCCGTGAGCACGCTGGTGCCGAGTTTTTCGCGGCGGGTTTCGAGGGTGAGGGGGTTGTCGCCGTGCTTGATGAAGTTGGCGGGGTCTTTGCCGTCGGGAAGCGCAGGCGCGACGGGCTCGGGTGGCACGGCCTGAGGCTCGGCCGAGGGCTGGCCGGCCGAGGGCTTCTCGAATGAGGGCTTTTCAGATGAGGGCGGCGCCGACTCGCGACAACCCGCGACGGCGCCGAGGAGCGCGCCACCCCCGATGCTCAAGGTGCGCAGGACGAACCGGCGGCGTTCCTGTGAAAGTCGTTCGTGGTGCTCGCTAGTCATGATCGATTTCCTGCATCTGCCGGCGCCGGCCACGGACGCGCGAAACACTTGGCAAGCTCGCTCGCGGCCGGCTTGCCTCGCGGCGTAAAGCCCCTGTCCCTCGGGCCTCCCACGCCGAACCAGTTCCAAACGTAGAAGCCTCCAATGCTCGGCGTTTGCGCAAAGGCATCACAAAACCCTCGATAAAGCGCTTGCTGTAGGCCGAGATCCACCGCGGCCTCCGTGGCGTCGTCCCACGGCCGGCCGGCCGCAAGCGACCGGCTCGCGTAGCCGATCTCGGTGATCAAGACGGGCTTGCCCACGCGCTTTGCGAGGGCTTCGATCGTGGCGCGCGGCGTTTGCCAGGCACCTGCAAGCGTGTCAGCGCTCGCGGGCTTCGGCTCCCCTTCCTCGGTGATGAGAGGGAAGTACGCGGTGAGGCCCACCTCGTCGAGCGCATCCCAAAACGGCACCGCGTCGGCGTGATCCCAGTTGGCCGAATAGGTAAGGGTCCCGGAAAACGCGTCGCGAAGCTCGGCAAAGAGCTCGCGCCAATGGTCTTCGTAGCGCTCGAGCGAGCTGAGCTCGGAGCCGGCGATAAAGCGCTCGACCCCGGCTTCCCCGGCGAGATGCGCAAGCGGCAAGACGAAGCGCCGATACGCCTCGAACCACGCGTCGAGACCATCTGCGGGCGCGATCAGCCCGCGCCATTCATGCGGAGCGCGCTCCGAAAGCCGCACCACGGGCATGAGCGCCGCACGCATCCCGGCCTTCTTCACTTGGCGGAGCGTGCGAGCCACCGTGGCGTTGCTTGGCGAGCGGCCGGCCTCAAGCGCGATGTCGGAGGAGAAGCGGTTCGATTGATAGGCATTGACGACGACCAGTACGTCGGTGGCGCCACGCGCGCGAATCTCATCGACCAGCGGGCCGTAGTCCCATCGCCGATCGGTCGCAAACAGACCAAGCGCCACGCCGCGCACGAATTCAGGGTCTCCTCGGCCCGTGCCGTCCGTCTCGACCGCCAGCGCCTTCGGATTGCCGACCGGCGATGCGAGCGGCGCAGCAAACGCGCCGCCCAGGACCGCCGCCAACAGCAGCAACGCGAGCGCGGCGAGCCGCATCACGGCTCCACCGGCAAATCGAGACGGCTGTACTCCGCCCACGAGCCATCGTAGTTGGCGACGCGCTCCGGGCTGAAGCCGAGCTGATGCATCGCAAAGTAGACTGCCGCCGATCGCGTGCCCGACTGGCAGTACGTCACCGCCGGCGTTTCCTCGGTCACACCGCGCTCGGCAAGAAGTGCACGGAGCTCCGAAGGCGGCTTCAAGCGATGGTCATCGCCCTCGTCACGCAACACCAGCACCCAGTCGAGGTGCGTCGCGCCGGGGATGCGACCGGCCTTTGCTGCCTTGGGATGCCGCTCACGGCCGCTGAACTCGAGCTCGCTTCGGGTATCGATCAAGCGCGTGTCGAGATGCTGCGCGATGAAGGCCGAGACGTCGACCCAGCGCTCCATCGCCGGCGGGGCGGACGGCTGCACCGTAGCGTCCCCTTGGGCCACCTCGAGCCCATCGCCACCAGCGACGTAGTGGCCCAATGCCTTCCAACGCTGCAGCCCGCCATCGAGCACGCGCGTGTCGAAGCCTGCGATCGACCGAAGCGTCCACCAAAGCCGGTAGGGCTCGGGGCCGCCGTCGCCATAGAGCACCACCGTGCTGTTCTTGCGCACCCCGCGGTGGCGCAAGAGTCGCTCGAGCTCGGCCGCCGTTCGCGACATGCCGGGAACATCGTCGCCGGTTGAATAGTCGTCGCGGTAGAGCCTGCGCGCGCCCGGGATGTGCCCGAGGGCAAAGCGCTCCTCGGGGCGGACGTCGAGCAACACCAAGGACGGCGCGCCGAGCGCCTTCGCCAGCTCCGGCACACTCACCATGGCGTCCGGATCGGCATATCCGGCCACGCGAGCGTCCAAGCCAAACCCGGCCAACGCAACCTCGGCCTCGGCCGGATCTTTCGAATACGAATCAAACGGCGGAAAGACCCCGCTTGGCTGTGACGCAGCAGCGATTTCACCGAGCATCGGCGTATGCGGCCGGAGGCTCCGCGGCTCGTGCAGATACCACGCAATGCCGAGAACCAACGCGCCGATGACCGACCATGCGACCGTGCTGTGCAGACGCGGGAAGTACTTCTGCAGCGGCCAGACCTCCTGACCGAAGAAGTTGTCGGGAAACGTCTCGACGCCTTTGAAACCAAGCCGCTCCGGTGGATCAGCGGGCATCTTGGCGGTGCCGAAGATCCAATCCCAAGCGCTGAAGATGATGCCGAAGTTGACCGTGGTCTTGGCGTCGCCTTCGTAGTCGTGATGCCAGATGTGCATGCGCGGGCTGTTGAGGACGTAACGCCACGGCCCGTGCCCGAGGTCGAGGTTCGAATGATTGAGGTGACCGATGAGCGTGCCGAAAACCGCGTGCACCATCAGCGCGATCCAGCTGAACCCAAAGAAGACCAGCGGCAGATAGAGAACCGACTTGTAGACGACCACCTCGAGCCAGGAGAAACGGAACGAGACGATCCAATCCATCTCGCCATCTTTGACGCTGTGGTGCGCCTTGTGGAGCTCCCAGAGCGCAGGGACGCGGTGGAGCATGTTGTGGACGCACCACTGGATGAAGTCGATGGCCACCAGGGCGACGAGGATCTGCGCCCAAAGCGGCCAGTCGGCGGCTGCGTTGCGATAGACCGCGTCGGTGAGGCCGTTGGCGGCAAGAAAACGGTCGATGGGCGGCAGGATCCAGGTGCTCGCCAGCCCCGCCAGCAAGAGACCGAGAAAGTGGCCGTTGAAGACGAGGTGGATGAGGTCGGACCAGAGCTTGGGCCGGAGCTGCTTTTGCTGCGGGCGCCACGGAAAGAAGCGCTCGAGGGCAAACACGAACGCCGAGATCGCCGCGAGGCTGATGGGGTAGAGATACGTCGCCATCGCAGCGAGATGTAGCACGTCCCACCCCCGGCGCGCCCCGCCGAGAGCCCCGCGCGGGCGGGCACGAATTAGCCCTACTTGCGGGCCTCTCTGGCCTGTCTTCGCACCTCGTCGATCAAGGCCAAGGTGACCTCGTTGCGCTGCTCGACGGTCCAAAAGTTCTTGAATGGGTCGATGTCCATGACGGGGCTGGCGTGGTCGCCGGTGGTGAGCTCGCGGTGCGTCGCGCCGGGCAGCACCGTGCTTTGCTTGGGGACGAGGCCGTCGTTTGGAGCGCCCTCGATGTCCCTCAGATATACGTTGGTGAGCGTCATCAGCTCGATGGTGCCGAAGGCCGCGGACGAGGCTTCGGCCACGCGCTGACGGATCAACTCCACGGACTCGGCAGTCGAGGCTCCGAGCACGCGAGGCAAATCGCGCGGGGTCTTCGCGTAGTTGGCGGAGACGACTTCGGTGATCTCGGTGATTAGCTCGGCGCTGAAGATGCCGCTTGCAAAGGTGCTCGCGAAACCAGCTACCGTCGTGCTCGATTCGTAGGTCGTATAGGCCGTAATCACCGGAATGCGCCCGGTGAGCCTTCGGATCTCATCCTTGTGCGCCTGCATGTAGAGCGCGCGTGTTTCGACCTCTAGATCCTCGACGGCCTGGCCGTTGCCTCCGAGCGCCCTGAGCAGCAGGCCGTGGACCAGGGAAGGCGTCGAGTCGGCCAAAGGCGAGCCGTAGAACGGCGCTTGCAGCGCGACCCAGCCGATCACCGTATCTCCCCAAAGCTCGGGCGCGCCGAGCAGGGCGTGTAAGGTATCGAGGCCGCCCTTGCTGTGCGTCACGAGGATGATCTTCTTGTCGGCATTGCGCAGCAAGTCCCCGATGGCCGCTGCGTTGTGCTCCACGCTCTGGGAGGTGTTGAACGCGGTGGAGACCAGCGAGACGTTCCGATAGGGAATGCTCTTGTCGTCGAAATCGCGCATCTGCGTGTAGAACGACATGAAGCGGCCCTCTCCGATCGGCAGATCGAGTCGCGGAAGCGCATCGGCAATCGCATCGCCGATCGGGATATCGAGGCTCCGGTCCCCTGGGAGATCCAAATGCACGTTGAGCGACCGCGCCGCCCGCTCGAGCGCATCGTTGATCTCGTTTTCGAGCTGCGCGCTCAGCGCATCATAGAGCTGCGACATGAACCCCCCGATGAACCAGACCTCCTGGCCGCGGAAGGACTTTCGAAGCTCGCGCGCAGTCCGAACGGTCTTTTCAACGGCCTCCACCCGGCGACCGGCATCGGGCTGGCCGCTTCGGTCTTTGCAACCGGCGAGCCCCAAGACCAGCACCGCCAAGCAACCGCAAAAAAGACTGGAGGTCTTGGCCGGGCGCATCTCGACTAAGGCCACTTGGGCGGCGGCGGCAGCTTCGTTCCGGGGGTTTTCCCTTCCATTCGGTGCGCCACGAAGTCGCGCACGGTCTGATGCTGCAGATACGGATTTCCCCGCAGCTCTTCGTCGAGCGTCGAGACGGTGACCGGCCCGTAGTTGTGGCCCGGATACATGCGGGTGCCGCGCGGGACGGACTCGGTGAGGCGTTTGAGGGTTTGGTACATGACCTCCGGGTCGCCGCCGATGAAGTCGCAACGGCCGCAACCCTGCACGAAAAGCGTGTCGCCCGTGACGATGGCATCGCGGATGCGATAGGTGGTCGAGCCCGGCGTGTGGCCGGGCGTGTGCATCATGGTGATGTCGAGGTGCTCGCCGATCCGGAGCACGTCGCCGGGGCGATGGCGCTCCAGGTTTTCGCAACGAAAACCGGAGAAATCGATCTCTTCGCCCAGCATGTGCACGAGGATGTCCTTCTTTTCGAGCAGCGCGTCGACTCGGTTGACGTGATCGAAATGGCTGTGGGTGCAGAGCACGTGGCGGATGTCCACCTCGAGCCGCTCGGCCTCGGCGAGGATCACATCCGCATCCCAGGCCGGGTCGACGACCGCGCAGGTGCGAGTCGCCCGGTCCCCGATGAGATAGATGAAGTTCTCCCAAGGGCCGAGCTCGAACTGGTGAACGAAGATTCCTTCCTCAGGCACTTCAGAGCTCCACCACGCTGCGGATCGACTGGCCCTCATGCATCAGGTCAAAGGCCTCGTTGATGTCCTCGAGCGGCATCTTGTGCGTGATCAAATCGTCGATGTTGATCTTGCCGTCCATGTACCAGTCCACGATCTTCGGCACGTCGGTGCGCCCCTTGGCGCCGCCAAACGCCGTGCCGCGCCAAACGCGGCCCGTGACGAGCTGGAACGGCCGCGTCGAGATCTCCTCGCCGGACCCTGCCACGCCGATGATCACGCTCTCGCCCCAGCCTTTGTGGCAGCACTCGAGCGCCTGGCGCATCACCCCGACGTTGCCGATGCACTCGAAGCTGTAGTCCGCGCCGCCTCCGGTGAGATTCACCAGGTACGGCACCAAGTCGCCGTCGACTTCTTTCGGATTGACGAAATGAGTCATGCCGAATTTCTCGGCAAGCGCCCGCCGAGCCGGGTTGATGTCGACGCCGACGATCTTGTCTGCGCCGACCATCCGACAGGCCTGCACCACGTTGAGCCCGATGCCGCCGAGCCCGAAGACGACCACGTTGGCGCCAGGCTCGACTTTGGCGGTGTTGATGACCGCGCCGATGCCCGTGGTCACCCCGCAGCCGATGTAGCAGACCTTGTCGAATGGCGCGTCCTCGCGAATCTTCGCCACGGCGATTTCGGGCACCACCGTGTACTCGGAAAAAGTCGAGGTGCCCATGTAGTGATGGATGGTGTCGCCGCCGAGCGAGAAGCGGCTCGACGCGTCGGGCATGAGCCCCCTGCCCTGCGTCTCGCGAATCGCCTGGCACAAGTTGGTCTTGCCGGAGAGACAGTACTCGCAGGCGCGGCACTCAGGGACGTACAAAGGGATCACGTGGTCGCCCGGCCGGACCGACTTCACCTCGGGGCCCACTTCGACCACCACGCCGGCGCCCTCGTGACCGAGCACGGAGGGAAAGATGCCCTCTGGATCCGCCCCCGACAGCGTGTAGGCGTCGGTATGGCAGATGCCGGTCGCTTTGACCTCGATCAGCACCTCGCCGGCTCGCGGCCCTTCGAGGTCGATGGTTTCGATGGTGAGTGGCTTGCCGGCCTGGTACGCCACCGCAGCGCGTGTCTTCATGTGAGCCTCCGAGGTAGGTTCGTAGCGCGGGCCGCGGTGCGCTTTCAACACGATTCGGCGCCATGCCCTGACGGCCGCGAAAGGGTCAGGGCTCGGCGTCCGCTCGATCCTTCGCGCCGCCCTCCGGATCGAGGCAAATGAACGAAGGAATGCCGTCTTCGATCGCGTAAGCCGGCAGGTTCGACGAGCTCGAGCAGACCTTGCCGTCTTCGGTGAACACCAAGTCGCGAAGCCAGGTGACGCGGGCCGGAGCCGGGTAGCTGATGAAGCGCCGTTGTCCGGGTATGAATCGCAGCAGGCGGTCGGACATGTTCGACGTGAGCCACACGTCGCCCGACTCACGATGCACGTTGAGGGCATACGGCGTTTCGTACTCGTCGGGTGATAGTGTCGGAAGGTCGTAGGTCTCGAACTCGCCCGTTGCCGGATCGAAGCGCATCAAGGCGCTTTCGTCGAACGAGGGGATCCAGAGTATCCCGTTTGCATCGAAACGGGGTCGCCGTGGTCCCTTGCGCGGTGTGTCGTACTCCGTGATCTCGAGCGTGTCGGGGTCGATGTGACCGATCTTGCCGGCCCAGAGCTTGGCATACCAAACACCGCCGTCTTTTGGGTTTATGTCGATGCCGTAAGGAAGGTTGAAGAGGGCTTCGTACCCGATGCCGCTCAACACCTTGTGCGGGGACAGGTCGATGTGCTTGTTGCCGCGCGGCGTTTTTGCAGCGTACTCGAGCAACAGCGGAAAGAAGGCGTCCGTCATCCAACGCCAGAAGCCGTTGTGCGGTAGCTGAAGAACCTTCAGCTCCTTGGTCTTCGGGTCGTAGCGCCCGACCTGATTCGAAACCGCGATCGTGAACCATACGAAGCCTTTTTCGTCGATGCGCACGGTATGCGGGTAAAGCGCACCCTCACCAATCTCGATGACCTCGAAGCTGCTGTCCTTCGGGTCGAAGCCCATGAGCGTCGCGGACAGCGCATTGGTTATCCAAAAGCGTCCGTCTTCGGCTTGCGCGAGGCTGTGGGGTCCGTGCTTGCCGGTGAAGATGCCGATCGGAAGCGCGGCACCGGAGAGCAATCCCCCCACCGGCAGATCCGAATCCGGCAAAGGAACCTTCCGCACCTCGGCGGTCCCGCGATCGAGGATCCAGACGACGTCGTGCCCCTCGTCCACGCCGTAGAGCCTGCCGTCTGCACCCACGTCGGCATCGTGGATGAACGACATGCCGTCGCCCACGAGCCATTCCTCGAACTTGGCCCGCGCGAGCTCTGGGCTCGCATCGTAGGTCTGGACGACGTCGATCGGCTCTCCATCAAAACCAGTGGCAAGCACTTCGCTGAAGCGCTCGACCTGCTCGTCGGTGACGATCGCCATGTATCCTTCCATCTTCTGGATCGACTGCTTCCACGAATCGGCCGTGCGTTTCCCTCGGGTGAGGGGGTTGCCAACCTGATGACAGTAGTTGCACTGAGCGATGAAGGGTTGCCGTTCCTCGGCATCGCTCCAAGGAAGCTTCGTCAGGTGCGCCGACGCACAAAGCGCGTTCGAGCGATCCGCGTCCGAGGCGAAACCACCCACCTGGAGGTCGAGCGTGCGTCGCTCGTCCCTTCCGAGGTTGACCTGCTCCCGCCGGTCCTCGAAGCTCGACGCGCGGGCTCTCACGGTCAGCTCGCCAGCGAAGCTCGGCTTGATGCGATAGCGCCCCTCGGCGTCGGTGAACACGGTCTCCTTGCGCATTCGGTCCGCGCTGAAGACCGTCACCATCGCGCCGCTGACGGGTTGGCCCTCCGGCGTCGTCACGGTTCCTTCGAGGGTTGCGGCCTTCGCCGGTCCTGCGCTTTGCAGGACGAGCAGAACGGCCCCGACCCGGACGAGAAGGAGCTTTGCAGGCATGCGACCAGCCTCCTACGGACGATGATGCTCTACCCCGGGGCGCATGGCTAGTCTGGACGCGTTTTCGGGCTCGTTGCTCGCGCGGGCCCAAGCCCAGCATGCCATGACGGAGAGTTCCTCACGCCCCCAGCCGCCGCTCGAGCTCCTCGTGCCACCATGCAATCGGCGTCTCTTCGGTGCCGTAGGTCAAGTATTCGTTGGCGCCGCTCCACAGCCCTTGTTGAATCTGCTCGCAGACCCAGAGGTCCTCGCCGTCGAAGACGCCGTTTTGGATCAGCTCGTAGTTGAGCTCCCAGTGGGCGCGAGCCTTGTCGGTCTTGGGCTCCTCGGGAATGATGAGATCGTGCTCCCAGTAGATCTCGTCGATCGCGGTCGGATAGGCGGTCGCGCGGCTGACGAAACCCGGCTGCACGACGAAGATGGTGTTGGGGAAGATCACGTAGGTCGGGGTGGCGATGTCGCGGATGTCTTCGATGCGACCGGTGCGGATCGCCTCCCCAAAGCCGGTCCGCCCCACGATCGACCGCACGTGCGGCCCGGCGTGCTCGGTGTAGCTCCGGTGGTCTTGGAAAAACGGCGCAACCGTGTTCTTGTGGAGGTGCCGAACGTGGTAGCCGTCGAGAAACGCCTCCATGACGATCTTCCAATTGGTCTTCCGTCGGCTGATGGCCCGTCGGTAGACCACGTGACTCTCGAGACCGAGGGGGCCCAAATCCTCCTCGAGCGGATCGAGCATCGCGTCGAAGTCGTATTGTTCGCCGGGCGTCCCCACGAGCCAAACCAGGCCGAAGCGCTCCTGCACCGGAACCCGGATCAGGTTGTGCTCTTCTTTTTTGAGTGACGGGAAGAGCGCCTGGTTCGGGATGTGCGTCAGGGTGCCGTCGCTCTCGTAGGTCCAGCCGTGATAGCGGCATCGAAACCCTTTTCGCACTCTGCAAAAGCCTTGGTCTTGCATCAGGCGCGTGCCCCGGTGCCGGCACACGTTGAGCATGGCGCGGAGCTCACCGTCTCGGGTGCGCGTGACCAAAATGGGGGCACCGATAGCGTCGTGAACCAGGCAAGACCCCGGTGTCGCGAGCTGCGAAACGTGCGCGACCGGAATGGGGAGACGCCGCAAGAGCTGCCGCTCGGCTTGGAACTGCGCCTCGTCGGTGTAGACCGAAACCGGGATGCGAAACTCGCTCGTGGTCGGCAGCGCAGGGGCGCCGTAGATCTCCGTCAGCTTCCCGAGAAGATGCTCGTAGATCGGTGGGTTGCCAGACACTTCGCCCCCATCATACACATGGTTCGGCCGATCGCGGCATGCGCATTTGCCGCGCAACCCTGCAGCCCGTGGTGCGAGGCGGTCCGCGTCAGTGGCTGCCCGTGGTCTGAAGCTTCCGCATGGCGTCGTCGATCGTGAAGCTCGCGGCTTTTTGCCGCGGCGGAAACGCCTCGAAGGTCTTCATGAACTGCGCGACGATGGCCTGCGCCGCATAAATCGAGAACGCCCGATCGATCAACCAATCGAAGTACGTGTTCGAGGTGATGTCGGCCCGCTCGTAGGGGTCCCGGCGCAACTGAAAGAGCTTGGGCACCCGCAGGTGCACGAACGGCTCCGCCCACACTTGCAACGTGCCCGGCACGCGCTGCTCCAAGAAGACGACCTTCCAATCCCGGTACCGCAGCGCCATCAGGTCGCCGTCATCGGAGAAATAGAAGAGCTCGTCACGTTTGCTCGGCCCGTTGCCGAGCAGCAAACCGAGCTGGTTGTACCCATCGAGATGGACCTTGTATCGCTTGTTGCCGGCGAGATGCCCCTGCAAGAGCTTTTCCTTGATGTCGGGATCGCCCGCTGCGGCAACCAAGGTAGGCAGCCAGTCCATGTGGGCCATGATTTCGTTGGTGACCGTGCCCGCGGGGACCTTGCCGGGCCAGCGGACCATGGCCGGAACGCGCCAGCCACCCTCCCAGTTGGTGTTCTTTTCTCCGCGGAAGGGGGTCGCCGCCGCGTCGGGCCAGGAGTTGTAGTGCGGGCCGTTGTCGGTGCTGTAAAAGACGAGGGTATTGTCCGTGAGTCCGAGCTCGTCGAGCTTGTCGAGCAGCCTTCCGACGTGCCGGTCATGCTCGACCATGCCGTCGGCATATTCGTTTTGCCCGGAAATCCCGCGAAGCTCGGGCTTCACGTGGGTCCGGAAGTGCATGCGCGTGCCGTTCCACCAGACGAAGAACTTCTTGCCCGCCTCGTGCTGCCGTTCGATGAAGTCGATGGCGGCGTCGACGGTTTCATCGTCGATGGTTTCCATGCGTTTCTTGGTGAGCGGTCCGGTGTCTTCGATCTTGCCGTCGGCGTAGCTGTGGATCACGCCGCGCGGGCCGAAGCGCTCCCGAAACGCCGGGTTCTTGGGATAGTCGGGGTTCTCCGGCTCCTCCTCGGCGTTGAGGTGGTAGAGATTGCCAAAGAACTCGTCGAAGCCGTGATTGGTCGGAAGGAACTCGTCCTTGTCGCCGAGGTGGTTCTTGCCGAACTGTCCCGTCGCGTAGCCGAGCGGCTTGAGCATCTCGGCGATGGTCGGGTCCTTCGCCGACAGGCCGATGTCGGCGCCTGGCATGCCCACCTTCGACAGGCCGGTTCGAAAGGCCGATTGCCCGGTGATGAACGTGGAGCGCCCCGCGGTGCAGCTCTGCTCTCCATAGTGGTCGGTGAAGATCATTCCCTCGCGGGCCACGCGGTCGATGTTTGGTGTGCGATAACCGACGAGGCCCATGGTGTAGGCGCTGATGTTCGACTGCCCGATGTCATCTCCCCAAATCACCAAGATGTTCGGCTGAACACCATCCTTTGCTGCCTTGATGACATCCTCGGTCGCGATGAGGGACTCGGGGCTGCGTGCGTATTGGACCTTCTGCGGCTCCCAGTTGGTTCTCGGCATTCCGGCGGGCGGCGGCGCAGCGTCGGGGGCCTCCGCTTTCTCATCGGCGGGTGGCGCGGCAGGCTGACAACCGATGGCGAGCACGACAAGACAAACGACGGCAGACACGGTGAAACGAAGCATGACCCCTCCAGCTGAGAGCCGGAGGATACGCTGCTTTTCGCAGAGTGACTATGCCTCGAGGCATGTCGTTGAAATCCATCTAGTCTTCGAGGTAGCGCCGCAGGTCGAGGGCGTCCTCTACAGCGTGCCCGCCGATGTCGTTGTTGAAGAACGCGTAGACATCGCGGCCGTCGTCGAGATGCGCGCGAATGCGGCGCGCGGCTCCGCTGAGCGCTTGGCGAGAGTAACTGCCCGAATAGTGGTCGCCGTGAAACCGGAGATACACCCAGTCCGTGGTGGTAACACGCGGGTGGCGTTCTATCAGGTCGTGAATGCACAGCGCGGCGCCATGCTCCCGAAGCAGATCGTAGACGTTTTCACAAAGCCAGCTTCGATCTCGAAACTCCAACACCCAACGATAGCGTTTGGGCGCGGCATCGAGAAAAGCAGCCAGCCGCTCGACGTCGACGTGCCAATGCGGTGGAAGCTGCACCAAGATCGGCCCGAGCTTGGGACCGAGTAAGCGCGCTCGCTCGATGAAAAGCCCAATCGTGTCCTCGGCATCCTTGAGCCGCTTGAGATGGCTTCCGTACCGGCTGAACTTGAGCGCATAGCAAAACCCCCGAGGCGCCTCGTCCGCCCATCGCTCGAAGGTCTCGGCTTCCGGCAAGCCGTAGAACGTACCGTTGAGCTCGACCGCATCGAAGTGCTTCGCGTAGTGCTCGAACCAGTGGGACTTGGGCAGATCCTCCGGATAGAAGCGGCCGCGCCAGTCGTCGTATTGGTAGCCGGACGTTCCGATGCGAAGCTCGCCTGAGGAGCGATGCGCCATCTAGTCTCCTATCCCGCGGCCTCAGAGACTTTGCAAGTATCGAGTCGCCTCGGTTGCGTCGACCCGGAGGCAGGCGTTGGTGTTGACTTTCCTCTTGAGCATGCCTTCGGCGCGAATCCGCTTTCGAGCCTTGCGCAAGTCGGGGATGGCTTTCTTGTTTCCGAGGGCACGAAGCTTTGCGACCGCGTCTTTTCGGTCGGCACAGGTGGCCCCGTGCTCCAGATCCAGCAGATAGGAGCTCAGCCGGTCGATTCGATCGCCGAGACCCACTTTCTCCGCGACGGCGACAGCCTTGTGCCTCGTCCGTGAAACCTTGGAGAAAGAAGCCAGGTCGACCAGCTGATCCTCGGCGCGCCGGTCACCGGTCTTGGACACCAACATCCCCAAAAACTCGAGCGCTGCATCGACGACTCCAGGCGCCTTCTTGTGAAGCAGGAGCTCGACGTTGGTCCGCATGAGCCGATCCTGCGCGAGGTCGGGCTCGATCGAAATCGCCTTTTCGTACGCGCTCAACGCTTGGATGTTGCGTTGCGCGCTGGCGTGTGCGTGACCGAGCACCATCTGCGCATACGGCTCGTCGTCCACCTTCTTGCGGTGCTCCATGAGATACGCCGCAGCTTCCTGGGGACGGCCCTGTGAGAGGAGATCGGCCGCAGCCTCCGCCTCGGGACCGTGCTTGGGCGGCAACAAGGGAAGGTCGGAGCTTCCGGGAAGGTACTCAGGAACCCTTCGTCCCATCGCGAAGGCGGAAAGCATCGTCAAACCGAGGACGGTGAGCAACGCCACCAAGATCTGTTTCGGCTTCTTTCGCTTGGCGGCGACTCGTCCGACCGCAGGGCCGAGCGTCGCCCGGACCCCCTCGGCCACGATGGCCGAGATCTCGCGCAGCCCCGACCCCGGCTCGGGTGGAACCGAAGGACAAGACGTCTCCCGCGCGATGACGTCGTCGATCCGCCCGATGTACAACGTCGCACTCGGTGTACGGTCCTCAGGCTTCTTTTCGAGGCCGTCCCGAATGAGCCGCTCCACCGCCTCCGGAACGCGCAGGTCAGGCGCCACCTCGAAGAATGCCGGCACCTCGGTCGAGGCGTGCATCCGAAGCAGCGCCGAAACCTCGTCGGCATCGAACGGCGGCACTCCGGTGATCATCTCGTACAACATCACGGACAGCGAGTAGAGATCGGCTCGTCCGTCGATGGGCAGCCCGAAGGCCTGCTCGGGCGCAATGTAGGTCGGCGTGCCAATGGTGACACCGAGCTGAGTCAGCTTCGGGTCATTGCTCGACAGGAGCACGACCTCTTCGGACTTTCCATCTCCGTAGAGCTTGGCGATGCCGAAATCGAGAATCTTCGCGAAGTCCGGGTCACCGTCTTTTTCGACCAAGATCACGTTTTCGGGCTTCACGTCGCGGTGAATGATGCCGGCGTCGTGGGCGTAGGCGAGCGCGCTCAGCACGTGGCGCGCGATGTGAAACGCGCGCTTCCAGTCAACACGCCCCTCCTGTTCGAGCAAGTCCGAAAGCAATACGCCATCCAGCAGCTCGAGCACCATGTAAAGCGTGCCGTCTTGAAGTCGCCCGAAGTCCGAGACGTCGACACAGTTGGGATGATCCATTTGTCCGATCGCAAACGCCTCGCGCTCGAACCGCTTCGTCACCTCGTCGATGCCACCCACCTCGGGGTGCAACAACTTGAGCGCCAGCGGACGCCGAATCGCCACGTGCTCGGCCAAGTAGACGCATCCCATTCCGCCGGCGCCGAGGACGCCGGTGATCCGGTATCTGGAATCCAATACGTCGCCGATCTGGGGCGTCGTGGTTCCCGGCGATCCCGGCACCGCCGCCGGCTCGCTTCCCCTCTTTAGCGTTCGCACTGGTACAGTATTGCCAAGAAACGGCGCGACCGCCGGTAAGAGTCTTGCAACGCTCGCGAATCAGGCCGAACTCCTCGAAAACAAAAAGACTTCCGGTGGCGGCTGACGGCATGCCATGCGAGATAGATCACAAGTGATGAAAGGCATTGCCCGAGCTCTTCGCATGGCCGTCCTGTCTGCGGCCGTGCTGACCGCGGCGCCGCCGCTCCCACTCACTGCGCAAATTCCCAAGGCGGCGGACCCGTACGTGGCGCCCGCCGACCAAGCGCTCTTGATTTTCACTCGCCCGCGGCGCCGTCAGGCGAGCGAGGTCACGATTCGAGTCGTGAACCCGGCGGGACGGTGCCTCGCCGAGCTCGAAAATGGTTGGCAAACCGCCGCGCCCCTGTGGCCGGGGACCCACATGCTGATGGTGGTCACGGGGGAGGCGCCTCCCACCGTGCAGCTCATGGAAGCCAAGGTGAGGGCGGGCCGCACCTACGTCGTGCGCCTCGAGACTCGCGTCAACGTGAAGAGCCCGGTGCGCATCACGGTCGTGCGCCGAGACGACCAGCCTCTCGAAGCGTTTCCGCCGACGGTGCGCGATGCAATCCCGACCGCCTCGGACTTTCGAAAGTGCAACGAATGGATCTCGTGGAAGCGCTCGAAAATCGAGCCGCGTGCCGAGCGCGCCAAGCAGCATTGGGATCAAGCCGATGAAGCCTTCCGCGAGCTTCGCACGATTCATCGCAACGACGGTTGGACGGCGGCGGAAGTGCGTACGCCCTAGACCGAGTACAGGTCTAGCCAGACGTCGCCTCGCCCGCGTCGTCGTCAATGCGCGGCAGGTTCCAGCGCTTCAGCGCACGGCGAAAGCTGCGGACGTTGGTGTAGCCGGCATGTCGCATGATCTCGCCCGGTGTTTGCCTCCGCTCCACCGCTGCGAGGAGCATCGACCGGCGGGTCGCGTCCATGAGCGCGCGGAAGCTGGTGCCGTCCTCCTGGAGGCGCCTTTGCAACGTGCGGGGCGTCATGTGAAGCGAGGCGGCGACGGCCTCGATGCTCGATTTTCCTTTCGGAAGCAGGACCTTGATCCGATCACGCACGGTATCGATGAAGGGATACGACACGAGGGCGGCGTGCTGATCCTCGGCCATGCCGCGAAGCTGCGTATGCAGCGCTGGATTGCCGTGCGCGAGAGGCAGATCCCACGCCTCGTCGTCCACGAGGATGGCCGTCCGTTCTTGACCAAACGTAACCGCGCACCCGAAGGTCCGCGTGTATTCTTGGATCTGACCGCGGTAGGGATGCTGAAACTGGACTTCCTTCGCGGTGAACCGGCCGTCGGTGGCGAAATGGATCATCTTCACCACGACCCCAGTGATGAACTCGACCTCGTGAACAGTGATGGGGAGCTCGTGCTCGATCTTGTGGATGTGGAGCGCGCGATATCCTGAATGCTCGCCGAGGGTAACCACCCGCCCATGCGACAGTAGCTCCTGATACTGCAACGCCGCTACGAGGCCCTCACCCAATGATTCCGCGCTGGTCAGCAGCAAGACAACCAAGTGGTCGGCGCGCGCGCGCCATGCCTGCGCGGCGTGCAACCCGACAAAACGATCCCCGCTTGCCATTAGCGCGGCACGCCACAGCCGACCGGAGGCATCGCGGGGCGGTCGGCCGTCCGTGTTCATGAAGACTTCCAGCGGAACGCCTATCCCCGCACACAGTGCCTCGACGTCCAGATCGAGCTGGCGAAAGGCATTCACCACGCCGCGGGTCCACGCACCCGACACGCGGAGGCCTGAATGAGTCCGGACCTCGGAGGTTTCGGCTAAATCGCCCACGGGCGCAGATCGATCCATAGCGGAGCCAGAATTACAAGCCCAAAGGGTCAAGCGGCAGGAGGCGTGGCGCGTTGGATGCCTTCTTTTGTCGTCGTGGGTGTCAGGGGCCCGGTTAGGTTCCTGATCGTCATTCGGTACTAGGCGGGCACCAGCGGTAAGGAACGAAGGGCAACGGATGAGCCCACCATCCCATCCAGCGTCAGGCGAAAACTACGTTCCCCGAAGATGGTGCCCGCCTTGACCTCCCCCACTCTGAGGAGCCCGTGACCAGAAGCCGGTCAGCTAGCGTTGACCGGCTTCGTTTTTTTCGCTGAGGCTTCCGTGGACCGTGATGCGCCGCTGCCGGCCGAGGGCCTGAGCCGCGATGGTGCGGGGCATTCCTGCCGGGTCGTGCCGATAGGTGAGGTATCCGAGGTAGAGGCGCTCTCCGGCTTGGAATCGCGGGTGTACTCCCCGGACTCGGGTTCCCTCCCGTGTCACGCCCACCACGTCGACCTCGACCCAGGTACCGGGCATGAGCTCGGACTCGTCGGCCGCAAGAAGCTCGACGTCCACGACGTCGTTCGCGAGCACGGCTTCGAACGGAAGCTCCAGGCGCTCGTCTTCGACGCGAACCGCCAGAAGGTGCGGGCCGGGCGTCAGGACGGAGATGCAGTGTTGCTCGATCGAAGCCGAGGCGGCCGTGCCGCACGGCTCGAGCCCCGAAGACATTCGGAGCTCGGCCAGACCGGCGCCGTGAAGGAGCCTTCCCTGTGCATCGAGATAGAGGACGAGCACGTGCTGGTCCCCGGCCAGGATCACCTCACCCGAAAGCGGGCCCAACACCAGGCCCGTGGTCTCACCGAGCCGGACCACGACGCGTTGGTGCGCCAGCACCTCGACTTCTTCCTCCACCACGACACCGAGCTCGCTTTCGAAGATGATCGAAGCCCGGCCCGCACCGATGAAATGCAGCGTCGCGCGCCCGATGTTTGCACCGATCCACTCGACGGCGCCGATCCGAACGATCTCGGGATCGCTCGACGCGAGGGTCCAACGCTCCGGTCCCCGAATCTCGATCCGGACGTGCGAGCCCAGCGCATATCGGTCTTCGATCCGCCAAATCTCGGCCTCCATCGGTGCGCGCTCGCACTCGGCAGCGGACCCGCAGCACCCGGGCAAGATCGTGAGCACCCCCAAGAAATACGAACAGAACGGAACAAAGCGAAGCATGACAGATACCTCCCGCTGCCCGTTCACCAGCGAAACGCTGCAACCGACATGCCAAGCGCCGGTTTCGCGGAATGTCAGCGATGGGTTGCCGACCAAGCCTCGGGCTGATGCGAAAATGCCACGCCCGCGTGAAGCCAGGTCACAGTGACCGCTTGATGGCGCGCGATCGCGATGCGAAGTTGATGCACCGCTTCATGAGCCTTCTCGATCGATACCTCGATGACCTCGACGAGCGCGTCGACGGCGACGCGTTGCTCAGCCGGTTCCTCGAGTACGTGAGCGACCAGGGGCTCGTGCTCTATCCGGCACAAGAGGAAGCGATCGTGGAGCTTTTCGTCGGTCACAACGTGATCCTCAACACGCCGACGGGATCGGGGAAGTCGCTCGTCGCGCTTGCCGCCCATTTTCGCTCGGTCGCCCTCGGCGAGCGCTCGTTCTACACGGCGCCCATCAAGGCGCTGGTCAGCGAGAAGTTCTTCGACTTGTGCCGGGTGCTCGGACCACAGCGCGTCGGCATGATGACGGGCGATGCCACGGTCAATCGGGATGCCCCGGTGATCTGCTGCACGGCCGAGATCCTGGCCAACGTGGCGCTCCGCGAAGGCGAGGGGGCCGAGGTCGACGGCGTCGTGATGGACGAGTTTCACTACTACGCCGACCGGGATCGCGGCGTCGCCTGGCAAATTCCGCTGCTCACCCTACCCCAAGTCCGTTTCTTGCTGATGAGCGCGACGCTTGGCGACACGCAGCCGTTCGAGAAGGCGCTCACCGAGCTGACCGGCGTGCCGACGAGCCTCGTGCAAAGCGCCGACCGGCCCGTGCCTCTCGATTTTTCATACAGCGAAGAGGCGCTCCACAACACGGTGGTCGAGCTCATCGAGAACGGAAAGGCGCCAATCTACGTGGTTCACTTTGCCCAGCGGGCGGCGACGGAGCAAGCGCAAAGCTTCATGAGCATCGACGTCCTGTCGAAAGACGAAAAGAAGGCGCTCAAGGAAAGCCTCGCGGGAACGCGCTTCGACACGCCGTTTGGCAAAGAGCTCAAGAAGTTCCTTCATCATGGAATCGGCGTGCACCACGCGGGCATGCTTCCGCGCTACCGGCGGCTGGTGGAGAGGCTGGCCCAGGAGGGCAAGCTTCGGATCATTTGCGGGACCGACACGCTCGGGGTGGGCGTCAACGTCCCGATCCGGACCGTGCTCTTCACGAAGCTCTGCAAGTACGATGGCGAAAAGACCAAGGTGCTCAGCGTCCGGGACTTCAAGCAGATCGCGGGGCGGGCCGGCCGCCGGGGCTTCGATACGCTCGGCAGCGTCGTCGCGCAGGCGCCCGAGCACGTGATCGAGAACAAGAAGCTTCGCGCCAAGGCGGGCGATGATCCGAAAAAGCTTCGCAAGCTGAAGATGCGTCCGCCGCCCGAGAAGGGGTACGCGCACTGGGACATGGACACGTTCGTTCGCCTGCAAGAGTCGCCGCCCGAGCCGCTCGCGTCCCAGTTTCAGGTGAGCAACGCGATGATCTTGAATCTCTTCGAGCGTCACGAGGACGACGGCTGCTTGGCGCTGCGCAAGCTCATCCGCAATTGTCACGACGGCCCCACCGCCAAGAGACAACATGCCCGCAATGCCATCGCGATGATTCGGTCGCTTCGCGACGCCGGCGTGATCGAGCTCGTTCCCGGAGGCCCGCGCGTCCACGAGGACTTCCAGTCGGACTTCTCGCTCAACCAGGCGTTGTCGCTCTACGTCGTCGAGGCGGTGGAGGTGCTCGATCGCGAGGACCCGGCCTACCCCTTGGACGTGCTGACGCTGGTCGAAGCGACGCTCGAGGACCCTTGGGCGGTTCTGTATCGCCAAACCGATACGCTCAAATCGCGTGCGCTCGGAGCGATGAAGGCGGAAGGCATGGAGTACGACGAGCGCATGGCCGAGCTCGACAAGATCGAATACCCCAAGCCCAACGCCGAGTTTTTGTACGGCACCTACGAGGTCTTCTCGGAGCGGCACCCGTGGGTGGGGAGCGACGTCCTTCGGCCGAAATCGATCGCGCGGGACATGTACGAGCTCGGCATGAGCTTCGTCGAGTACGTAAAAGAGTACGGTCTGCAGCGCTCCGAAGGCGTCCTGCTTCGCTATCTCACCGATGCCTACAAAGCGTTCGTGCAAACGGTGCCCGAAACAGCCAAGACCACCGAGCTCTACGACGTGTCCGATTGGTTGGGGCTCACCGTCCGGTCGATCGATGCGAGTCTCTTGGCGGAATGGGAAGAGCTGCATGCGCTCTCCGACGACACCGTGGTGCCCGTCGAACGCGAGCCGGAGGAAGAAGCGGTCGACATCACCCGAGACGAGCGCGGCTTCACCACGATGGTGCGCAACGCGATCTGGAAGCTCGTCCGGTTCCTCGCGTTCCGACAGTACGACCGGGTGGCCGAGACCTTGACCGAGGCGGACGAACGCAACGAGTGGACCGCGGAACGGCTTGGCGAGACGCTTGCCCCCTATTGGGCGGAATACGACGCCATCGAGATCGGCCCCGACGCCAGGAGCAGTGCGCACTTGGAGATCGAACGAAATGCGTCGGAGTGGCGCATTCGCCAGATCCTGCTCGACCCGAACGGGGATCGATCCTGGCACCTGCGCCTGCGTGTGGACCTTCCCGCGAGCCGCGAGCTCGGCCAACCCGTCCTGACCTTGCTGTCGATCCGCGACTGAAGCGCCGGCTGCTTGGCTTCACGGCGATTCTTGATAGCTGAACACGGCTTCGGGGAGCCCTTCGGCGGCTCGCTCGGAAAGCCCCACCGGCTCCGAGTCGACGCCAAACGCCCAGCGGAGCTGTGCGGTCACGAAGTGGCGAATGGTCGGCCAGCCGTCCTCGACCGGAAGCGCCTCGGGCTGGCAGCCGTCGGTGCCGAGGCGAACCAGACTCTCTGGAATGGGGAGGCCCGCATCGAGCGCGATCTGCACGATGCCGCCACCCGATTCTCCAATGGCGCAGATGTCGCTCGGCCCCAGGTGGCCCATGTCGTCGATGAGGACGAGACGAGCGGGCGCGCTGAGCGTGCTCGCCTCTTCGAAGGCATTGATGGTGCGCCCGGGCTCGACCACGCCGTCGATGTCGCCGGTCAGCCAAAGCGAAGGCTTGTCGGCAAGCTCGACCATGGAATCACTCGGGAAGCCGGCCGAGAGCGGAATGTACGTGACGACGTCCGGCTCTCCGCCAAAGCGAATCGACGTGCCGCCGCCGGCCGAATGCCCCGTGATGGCGACGCGTTCGGTCGAGATGCGCCCTTCGAGCAACGCGCCGGGACGCTCGTTTTCCAACGCCATGCGGTCCACCACCATGCGGGTGAGCGCGGTATCCTCGAGCTGCGGGTCGGGCGGCTGACCGAGGACCGAGGCGAGGCCGCGCTCGAGATAATCGACCGAAGCGACCACGAATCCCCACGACGCGAGGTGCGTGGTCAAAAAGGTCGACTGATTGCGGTAGCTCGCGAAACCGTGCGCAAACAACACCAAGGGAAACGGGCCTTCATCGCTGGCCGGTGCCTCTCGATAGGCGTCGGTGACGAAGGGTGGGTTGACGTCCGCAGGCAAGATCGCGTCGAAGGCATCAGGCAGGGTGTCGCGGATGAAGTACGCATCAGGCTCGAGGCCCGCGTCATCCCCGGGGTCCACCGGGTACCAAACCTCGACCATGCGATCGGCGAGCATGATGGTGGTGACGCCCGCCTCGAAGGGGCCGGCATCGCGATAGGCCGCCGGCGCGGAGGCCGTGTCGTTGGAGCAGGCGGCGCCCGTGACAATCAGGCAACAAACGGCAAAGGCTCGAAAGGTCCAACGGGGCATGCGCTCTCCAGACGGTCTCATGTAGCACGCCACATGGTGACCGAAAACGGAAACAGTCGGACTTCTAAGCGGCCCCGTCTTCTTGGGCGTCCAAGAGCTCTAGAGGCCCCTCGGATGGCAGATCGAGCATTGCCGATGCTGCTTCCGCCGGCAGCTCCTCGACCGAGCGGAGCCTGCGCTCCATGGCCCGGGTCCGGACCCCGGTTTCATCGATCGTGCGGCCCGCCGCATCGAGCTGCCGCTTCACCTTCGTCAAGACGTCGCCGAACTTGCCGAACTCGGTCTTCACGGCGCCGAGCACCTTCCACACCTCGCTCGATCGCTGCTCGATCGCCAGGGTACGAAAGCCGATACGAAGGCTATTGAGGACGGCTGCAAGCGTGGTCGGACCCGCCACCACGATGCGATGCTCACGCTGCAATCGCTCGACCAGGCCCGGATGACGTAGCGCCTCGGCATAGAGACCTTCGGTCGGCAGGAACAGGATGGCGAAATCGGTGGTCAGAGGCGGGTTCAGATACTTGGTGCTCACGTCTTTGGCGGAGTCCTGGATGGAACGGAGGAGCGCGCCTTGCGCCTGCTGCACCGCAGCGAGATCCCCGTTGTCGCTTGCCTCGACCAGGCGCAGATAGTCTTCTTGCGGAAACTTCGAATCGATGGGCAGCCATACGCACTGATCGGGATCGTCCACGGCCCCAGGCAGCCGGATGGCGAACTCGACCACCTCACGCGAGTCGGGCCACGGCTTCACGTTCCGGCCGTACTGGTCCGGCGTGAGGATCTGATCGAGCAGCGCGCCGAGCTGCACCTCGCCCCAGGTGCCGCGAGTCTTCACGTTGGTGAGCACTCTCTTGAGGTCGCCCACGCCGTTGGCCAGGCTTCGCATTTCGCCGAGGCCCTGCTGCACTGCCTCGAGCCGGTCGCCCACCAGCTTGAACGACTCGCCTAGACGCTTCTCGAGCGTGCTCTGCAGCTTTTCGTCGACCACCTCCCGCATCTGATCGAGCTTGCGCTCGTTGCTGCTGCGCAACTCTTGGAGACGCCCGTCGACCGTTTCCTGAAGGTGCTTCAGCCCCCGCTGGTTCGAGTCGGTCAGAGCTTTGAGCTGAGCGGTAAACGCTTGAAACTTCGTGGTTTGCGATTCGCCGATTTGCGCGATCGTCTTGACCAGGGTCTCGGTGCCAGCCTGGTGCGTGCGCGATACCTCCTGCCGGAGCGCGCTCGCGCTCGCAGACGCCTCCTCGCGCGCGGCGCGAAGCTCCGTTCGCAGCAGCTGAATGGATTCGGCGCGGGCGGCGGCCTCGGCCTGGGCATGCGCTGCCGAATCGCCCGCCCTTCTCTTGAGCAGTATCAGCGTCGTGACGAGGTTGGCTGCGAGCAAGAGCGTCGCGGCCACCAACAGTGGAGCTTCCATCTCCCAATCCCCCAAAAGCGCGAGCTTTGCGCCCATCCTAGCATCATCCTGACGGTTTGCGCAGCGCTGAATCGGGGCGGCCCGATCGTGCTACGTTCCCGAGCGCGTATGCCCAAGAGGGGTTCGCCAGAAGAGGAGCTGAGGGCGCTGCTGCCGGCGTCGATCGCCGTGCGATTCGACGAGATGTTCCCGAGCGTGCGCAAGGGCAAGCTCTCCCGCCGCGATCGCAAACGGGCCAAGATCCTCGGCCGCGCAGAGCCCGTGCTCAAGCGGGCTTTGGGTCCGCTCGAGGTAGTCCGGTTCGCCACCAACGGCGTGCGCCAGGTGATGTGGTGGTTGCTGACGGCAGGCTCGATGAACCCGTTTGCCAATCGAACGACGCTGGTGCTCACCGACGAGCGCGTGCTGCTGATCCATACCGACTGGTGTCAGCGTCCTTGCATGTTCGCGAGTCAGTTGCCGCTCGATCGCATCCGCGCCACGGCGGGCCGAAACAGCTACGTCTTCATCCGAAGCGGGCGCGAGCAACTGATGTTTCATGGCGTGGGGCGATCGGAGGCGCGATATCTCAGGAACCTCCTCGAGTCGGTCGACACCGGCGATGGGGGTTGGCAGAACCTCTGCCCACGTTGCTTCACGGCAATCGACGGGGCGCCTCCCTCGTGCCCCGCCTGTGGGGAAGAGTTCAAGAGCCCGAAAAAAGCAGCGCTTCGCTCACTGATCTTTCCCGGCCTCGGAGACTTCTATCTCGGCTACCGCAAGTATGCGTTGCTCGAGATGGTCGGCGCGGCGATTCTCTGGGGCGTCTTCGTGAGCACGCTGGGGCCCGCAGTGAGGCTCGAAGGAGCCGAAGGCATCCTGCTCGCGCTCCCGCTTCTGGGGCTGCTCTTGGTGGTGCATGCAGGCGATGCCCTGCTGACCCGAAACAAGGCCCGGATGGGCCTTCATAGCAAGGACGGCGCCCTGCCCACGGGTGAGCGCTAGCAGCGGCTCAGGTGTCGGGGTGGCGCTTTCTCCAACGGCGAGCCCATCGATCGAGCTCGACCAGGTGGGCAGCCAGCGATTTGCCGTCCGAGGTCAGCGCGTACCCATGATCGGTCTTTCTGATGAGCTCTAGCCGGCGAAGCTCCCGGACGCGCGTGTTGAGCACGCTCGGGGAAACGCCGTCGCAGGCTTTGCGCAAGGCACGGAACTTGACCGGGCCGTCTTGTAATTCCCAAATAATTCTGAGGCTCCAGCGACGCCCCAAGCTGTCGAGCAGCTCGACGATGGGGTGCTCCTTCGAGCCGTGCTGTCGCTTGGCCATGGGCGCTTCGAATACCGTAGCAAAAAAATTTGCACCACCGCTACGGAAACAGTAGCATTGAGTATCGGGGATTGACGATGGATATCAAACGCTTGAACAGTATACACCCCGCAGCAGCCACTGCGCCAGCGACGCCCGAAAGGGCGAAAATGCCAACCCGCCGGTGGGACGGGCGCATCGACCCGAGCTCCGACTGGGAGGCGGGCGAGCTCAAGTCGCGGACCTGTGCCGGGCTCTGGTCGGCCCGGATCACGCTCGTCGCGTCGATGCCGTTCGGCATCGTGGCGTGGGCAAAGGGAATCGACGACGCATGGCTCATGTTCATGTTGCTTCCGGTGGTGGCCGCATTCTTCTCGGGCAGCCTCTTTGGCGCCGGGATTGGGAATCCCCATCAGGTCCCCGACGAGTGTCTCGCGGGCAGACGAGGCGTGTTCGTAGCGCTCTGCGCGTACATCCTCTTTGCGATGGAAGTGGCTGCGATGAGCGTGACGCCCATCGAGACCGGGCTCAACGTCTTCATGGGCTCGCTGATCATCAGCGGCTGGCTGGCATTCCCCGTCGCCTTTTTCGCGGGCATGATGGCCTTCCGTGCGCGCGAAGGCGCGATGCGATACCGCTTCGCTAACCGCGCGTAGCGGCGGCTCCCAAACGCGGGCACTGGCGCACCCTCTTTCGATCTTGCGTGCGCGCCCGTTTCGATTGTACGAATTCGGGCTACACCGGGAGCCCCAATGAACAGGCCCGAGCTAGATCCGTCACACATCATGCAAATCGGCATGGGTTTTTTCGGCTCGCGCGCGCTACTGAGCGCAGTCGAGCTCGAGCTCTTCACCTACCTCGGGGCAAACAAGCACACGGCCGAAGACATCCGAAAGCACTTGGACTTGCATCCGAGGGCGGTACCCGACTTTGCTGATGCGCTCGTCGCACTGCGCGTGCTGGAACGTGATGGCGAAGGCCCCAAAGCGCTCTATTCGAATACCCCTGAGACAGCGGTTTTTCTCGACCGCAACAGCCCGCACTATCTCGGCGGGATATTGGAAATGGCAGGCGATCGGCTCTACGGCTTCTGGGGAAGCCTGACCGAAGCGCTTCGAACCGGAGAACCGCAGAACGAGATCAAGCAATCCGGCGAGCCGATGTTCGCCAAGCTCTATTCGGTCCCAGACCGTCTCGAGCAGTTCATGAATGCGATGGCGGGCGTTTCGGCAGGCAACTTCAGAGCGTTGGCCGAGAAGTTCGACTTCTCCCGCTACCAAACGCTTTGCGATGCCGGGGGCGCGACCGGACAGCTTGCATGCATGGTCGCGGCGGCTCACCCCCACATGCGCTGCATCTCGGCGGACCTTCCGCATGTCGAGCCGATCGCAAAGCGATGCATCGAAAGCGTCGGGCTCTCGGATCGCGTGCAGACGGCAGTCATCGATTTCTTTTCGCAGCCGCTCCCCAAGGCCGACGTCATCACGATGGGCATGATCCTTCACGATTGGAATCTCGAGAAGAAGAAGCACCTCATCAAGCTCGCATACGACGCCCTGCCCCCCGGAGGCGCGTTCATCGTGGTCGAAGCGCTCATCGACGATGCGCGGCGCGAGAACGCCTTCGGCCTGTTGATGTCCCTCAACATGTTGATCGAATTCGGGGACGCATTCGACTATACGGGAGCCGATTTCAAGGCGTGGTGCGGCGAAGCGGGCTTTTCGAGCTTCGAGATCATTCCACTGGCGGGTCCCTCGTCCGCAGCCGTGGCATACAAGCCCGGGTAATCCGAGCATCCACTTGATCTTCCGACGAAAAGAACCACCAAGAGAGCTGACCCCGCAGGCCCGGGAGCACCTGGCGGAGATCGTCGCGCGCTACCTGACCGACGCCGACGACGCGACCCGGCGGATCGTGACTGCCGTGGCCGGCTTGCTCGCAAAGGTCGCTTACGCGGATGGTCACTACTCCGTGGAGGAAGAAGCCAACATCCAAAGGGAGCTCAGCCGGGTGCATGGTCTAAGCCAAGCGGGCGTGGATGCCATTTGCGGGCTCCTGGCCGATCAGATCAGCAACGTCGCGCTGCTTGGCGATCACGATTGGACGCGTGATCTGCGGGAGCTTGCCGACCGGGAGCTCAGGCTCGAGGTGCTGGAGGTGCTCGTGGAGATGGCGGTGGCAGACGAGGTGCTCAAGCACGAGGAGCAGGTGCAGCTCCGGCGCATCGCGAAGTCGCTCAGTCTCACTCAGGACGACTACAACGCGATCCAGGCCAAGCATCGCGAAAAGCTGTCCACCCTTCGCTGATCCGCCGATCCGCAGGCGTCGCGGGCGAGATCAGCCCATCTGCTCGAGCATCTGCCGCATCATGGCGTGCAGCAGATTCACCGCCTTGAGCGGCCGAACCATCACCTTGAAGTCGTCGATCTTCCCGTCGGCATTCCAGTGAATCATGTCCACGCCGTTGATGTGAATGCCATCGAGCTCCGCAGTGAATTCGAGGACCGCATCGGAGAGGCCCACCACCTCGCGGACGTAGCTGAAGTTGCTGTTGCCGAGCACCACCATCGCAGCGCTCAGGTAGAGCTTGGCGAGCTGTTTTCCCTTCTGCGGAGTGTGCACCACGGGGGAATGAAAGACGGCGTCGTCCGCCAGGATCCCATCGAGGGCGGCTACGTCTCGCTCCTCGATGAGCCGGTGCCAAGCATCGATGGTGGGGTTGCTCATGGGCCGAACTGTCCCTTGATTCGAGACGGAGCGAAAGCCGAAACGGTCGCGAAAAAGCCGAGCCCGGTCTCACTCGATCACGGAATTGGTCACCTGGGGATCCCCGTCGGCTAAGACGAAAATGCCCGGATAACCAGCGGTTTCGAAGCCGCCGCTCGGGTTGTCTTCCAAGACGGAATCCTCGATGATCAGGCTTCCGGTGCGATCGTTGCTGACGAAAAAGATCGCGCCGCCGCCCTCGTTGGCACTGTTGTGCGCGATTCGCGTCCCGCAGATCGACAACGAAAAGGTGTTGCCGTCGTTGTAGATGGCGCCACCGCTGCCCCCTCCGGGCGTCCCAGACCGCTGCGGATTGGCCCCGTAGCCGATCGCTTCGTTATGCGTGAGCGCGCTGTTGATCACGGTGTACGACACCCCAATCGAGCTCAGCGCGCCCCCATTGGAGCATACGTTGCCCATGCCTTCTCCGCCGAAGGTGCTGTTCACGACGTACACCGGCCGGTCTTGGTGCTGGTCGAGCACGCGAATCGCCCCGCCCCCGACGTCGGGCCCGGATTCACGGCAGACGTTGTTGAAAAACCGAGAGTTGATGACCTTCAGGCGCCCGCCTCGCACGAAGACCGCTCCGCCGCCCTCGTCCTCGGACTTCGCGTTGCCATCGACGAAGGTCACGTTTTGCAGCGTCAGTCGGGGATGATCCTGGTCGTCACAATGCCCGGTCGTCCAGACCTGATCTGGATCGCAGGTGTTCTGGTAGAGAATCCGGACGCGGCCGCCCCCGCTGAGCGTGACCTTGCCGCCGCCGTCGATGACGACGTCCGGGTTCTGATCGTTGAACACCTTGGCGGTCCGATCGAGCGTAATCACGACGGGCTCCGGTCCGCAGTCGAACGTGATCACGCCACCGCGCGCCACGGCGTCGATGAACGCGTCGGCCGTGCAACTCTGCGCGGTTCCGTCGCCGACGACCGTGTCTGGATTGGAAACGTCTTCTTCCCGCGCCTCGTCAGGCACGGTGCAGGTGCCGTCGCCGTTGCCGGTCGGAGGTCCCTCGCTCGGATTGGTCCGCGGGTCCGCACCCGGATCGGTACCCGGGTCCGCACCCGGATCGGTCCCCAGGTCCGTCCCGGCGAAATCACCGCACCCCGAGACAATCAGCGCCAGGCTCAAACCCGGCCCGAGCCATCGCAGCCAAGACATGTCGTTTCCCCCGCGCTCAATATAGCGGCTCGGGGAACACGCCGCCAAAGCGGTCCGGGTGGCAGCAGCCGCTGGGATCTGCCAAGAAGGCGCGCTTGCGCAAAAAGCGCGGGGGTTGAGGGTGCAGGAGAAGATTCGAAACGTGGCGATCATCGCGCACGTCGACCACGGAAAGACGACTCTGGTCGACGCGATGTTGCGTCAAACGGGGGTGTTCCGGGCCCACGAGGCCGTTCGCGACCGGGTCCTCGATTCCAACGATCTGGAGCGCGAACGCGGCATCACGATCCTGGCCAAGCACGCGTCCATCCGATGGAAAGACTACAAGATCAACCTCATCGATACGCCGGGCCATGCAGACTTCGGTGGTGAGGTGGAGCGAACGCTCCGAATGGCGGATGGTGCGTTGCTCTTGGTCGACGCGGCCGAAGGCGCCCTCCCCCAGACCCGCTTCGTGCTGTCGAAGTGCATCGAGCTCGATCTCCCGGTCGTCACGGTCGTCAACAAGATCGATCGAAGCGATGCACGGCCCGACGAGGCGCTGAGCGAGGTGTTCGACTTGTTTTGCGACCTCGGCGCGACCGACGAGCAGGCCGATTTCGCACACGTCTACGCGATCGGCAAAGAAGGGATCGCCAAGCGCGAGCTCTCGGACGAATCAGAGGACCTCACGCCGTTGTTCGAAACGCTCATCGAGCGTCTTCCACCCCCGAAGGGAGACCCCTCGCTCCCCCTTCAGTTGCTGGTTCACAACACGATCCACGACGACTACGTCGGCCGCATCGCGATCGGCCGGATCCGAAACGGCACCATTCGACCGCAAGAGACCGTGGCCATCGTGGGCAAAGACGCGGTGATCGAGCGAAAGGTCGGCGGGCTCTGGGGGTTCGAAAACCTCGAGCGGGTCCGCATCGACCAGGCCGCCGCCGGTGACATCGTCGCGATCTCGGGCATCGAAGAGGTGCACATCGGGGACACCATTGCCTCTACGAGCCATCCGGTGGCGCTCGAGCGCATTTCCGTCGAGGAGCCAACCATCAAGATCCGCTTCATGGTCAACTCGTCGCCATTTGCCGGCCGCGTCGGGGACTACGTGACCTCGAGGCAGGTGCGCGAGCGCCTTTTGAAAGAAGCGCAGCGAAACATCGCGATGCGCGTCGAAGAGAGCGACGAGCCCGATGCTTTCATCGTTTACGGCCGGGGCGAGCTCATGCTTGCCATCTTGGCGGAGACGATGCGGCGTGAAGGCTATGAGTTCGCCTTGGGGATGCCCGAGGTCGTCGTCCGCGAGATCGAGGGAAAGAAGCGCGAGCCCGTTGAAACGGTCGTGGTCGACGTTCCGCAACATCAGGTCGGCACCGTGACCCAACTCCTCGGAGACCGTCGTGGCGTGATGGGGAAGATGACGCAGGTCGGCACCGATCGCGTGCGGGTGGAGTACCGCGTGCCCTCGCGCGGCCTCATCGGCTTTCGCTCGCTTTTCATGACCGAAACCCGGGGCGAGGGCCTGCTCAACACCATGTTCGAAGGCTGGGACCCCTACGCGGGCCCTCTTCTCCGGCGCAAGAATGGCGCCATCGTGGCGGATCGAGCCGGCACGACCACGCCCTACGCCCTCTTCAACTTGCAGCCGCGCGGCAGGCTCTTCGTCGGCCCGGGGACCCGGGTGTACGAGGGCATGATCATCGGCGAGCACAACCGACCGAGCGACCTCGACGTCAACTGCACACGCGAGAAGAAGCTCACCAACATCCGCGCCGCCGGTCGTGACGAGAACGTCATTCTCAGCCCACATCGCGAGCTCACCATCGAAGGCGCGCTCGACTGGATCGATCAGGATGAGCTAGTAGAGGTCACCCCAGACGCGGTTCGGGTGCGCAAGGCCATCCTGCAATGCAACCGCCGGCCCAAGCGAGAGGCGCCGGTCAAGAAAGGCTAGGCGCGTGGTGCGGCGCCTGCTGACCTGACATCGATCGGGGAGCAGGTCATCATGACGGGGTCGTGACTGGCAAACAGGGCAAGGGCCGTGACCCGGCAGAGCCCGGACGCTCGAAGGCGGACCGGGAAGCGCTTCGCGAGGCTTTTGCGGGCGTGCGGCCGCTGAGCGCGAAGTCCCCGAAGCGCGTACGGCGGGAGGCGGACGTGGCGCCGGCCGCATCCCTGCCGACAAGACAGCCAGCCGGCGACGAGCGCCTGGTCGTCGAGCGCGAAGCCAACGGAATCGTGACGGGAAGCCGGCCTGGCGTGCACCCGAGCATTCTCCATGCCCTCGAAGACCCGAGGCTCGAGGTCGAAGCCGAATGCGACCTTCACGGGCAGACAGCCGCAGAGGCAGAGCGCGACGTGCACCGCTTCGTTCAGCGATGCGAGCAGGCGGGAAAGCACTGGGTGCTGATCATCGTCGGCAAAGGCCTGCACAGCCCCGGCGGCAAGGGAACGCTACAGAGCCACGTGATCGACGCACTCAGCAAGGGCGCACCCGCCCGCTTCGTCCTGGCCTTCCGCACTGCGCCAAGGCACCTAGGCGGCGTCGGCGCGTTGGTGGCTCGGCTCAGGCCCGGCTGAGATTCACTTCGCTGACCTGCTCGTTGAGCGTCCAGTAGTCATAGAGGACGCCGATCATGAGCAGGCCGCCGGTGAGGAAGTACAAGAGCCCGGTCAGGTATTTCCCCATGTAGATCCGATGGATGCCGAACACGCCCGTGAAAGTCAGCAGAATCCAGGCGAGGCTGTGATCGACGGGCCCGGGCTCGTATCGAAGCTCCGCCGAGCGGTCGAGCGAGGGCATCAAGAACAGGTCGATCAGCCACCCGATTCCGAGCAGCCCCAGGGTGAGAAACCAGATCGTGCCCGTCACGGGCCGCCCGTAATAGAAGCGGTGCGAGCCCATGAAGCCGAAGATCCACAACAGGTAGCCGAGACCTAGGTTGTGGGTGTCTCCTCGGGCCATGTGGGACTCCGCTCCCCCGTCAGCCCTTGCTGATTTTGCCTTCTTTGTGCGGCTGATGACTGCGGCACTTCGGGCAAAACTTCTTGATGTGGAGCTTCTCCGGCATGGTGCGCCGGTTCTTGTCCGTCACGTAGTTGTCTTTGCCGCAGGTTTCACAGCTCAGCTTGATGAGGTCGCGCATGGAATTGCCTTGCCTTTTCGGGCTCCGAAGGGGCAGCAGTGTAGCGGGGCCCGAGCCCCGGTCAAATGGCAGCGGGAGGCCCTAGATTCGGCCCCTCGATCCGGTGTAAACCCGCGAGCATGTTCGATACCAACGCCACCACAGGCCATCCGGCCGAGTACATCGCCCGTCGCAGCAACACGATCGGGGAGATGTTCCTCAAGCGCGTCGAACGCGATACCGAGAGGCCGGCCTTCTACTTCAAGGCCAACGGCGAGTGGCAGGTGGTCACCTGGACGGACTTCCACGAGCGGGCCTCGGCCATCGCGTCCCATCTGCTGGGGCTCGGCCTGCGGCTCGGGGACAAGGTGTGCATGGTGGGCGGCACCGGCCCGGCCTGGTGCTACTGCGACGTGGGCGGCCAGTTGGCGGGGGCCGTCACGCTCGGAGCGTATCCGACGCTCACTCCGAAGCAGCTCGCATACATCCTCGATCACGCCGACACGAAGGTCGCCTTCGTCGAGGGTCTCGAAGAGATCCAAAAGATCCTGGCGCGCCGGGACGAGCTGACCAAGCTCGACCAAGTAGTCGTCTGGAACACCGCCGGGGCCGAGGGCCTCATGAGGGCCCACGACTGGCTGGTGCCCTTCGAGGAGGTGCTTCGAACCCCCATCGATCGAGCGGGCATCGAGGCGCGCGTCTCTGCGGTCGACCCTGAGAGCACCGCCATCATCGTCTACACCAGCGGCACCACCGGGCCCCCGAAAGGCGCCATGATTTCGCACGCGAACATCATGGCCGTCATGCGCAACCAAGACGAAGCCTTCTCCATCGACGAGGGGGACGTCGGGTTGAGCTTCCTTCCCATGGCGCACGTGGCCGAGCGCGTATTGGCCTTCTACGGACGGATCAACACGGGCATGGCGACGTACTTCGCCTCCAGCATCGCCAAGGTCTTGGACGAGGTCATCGAGGTGCGCCCCACCATCTTTGGCAGCGTGCCTCGAATATTCGAGAAGGCATACGCGAAGATCATGAGCACGGTGGAGCAAGCGCCGCCTGCAAAGCAGCGCATCTTCCGATGGGCCGAGCGGGTGGGACGGGAGGCGGTGCGTCTTTGGCAAGCCGGCAAGCCCGTCCCCTTGAGCTTGAAGCTTCGACACAAGATCGCCGACCGGCTGGTGTTCTCGAAGCTGCGGGCCGTGTTTGGCGGCCGGGTGCGCTACTTCATCACGGGCGCCGCACCGATCGCACCCGAGATCTTGGGGTTCTTCTGGGCGGCGGGCTTTCCGATCTACGAGATGTACGGAATGACCGAGTCGACGGTCATCACGCACGCCAACGTGCCCGGCCACGTCAAGCTGGGATCGGTCGGCCGTCCGATGGGCATCGTCGAGGACCGCATTGCAGAGGACGGAGAGATCCTGATCCGGAGCAAGGTGGTCTTTCAGGGCTACTACAAGAACCCGGAAGCGACCGCCACCACCATCGTCGACGGGTGGCTGCACACGGGAGACGTTGGAAAGAAGGACGAAGACGGCTTCGTGTACATCCTCGACCGCAAGAAGCACATCATCATCACCGCGGGCGGCAAGAACCTCACCCCGGCAAACATCGAAAACGAGATCAAGGCATCGGACCCCTTGATCAGCCAGGCCCACGCGCATGGCGACAAGCGGGCCTACCTCGTTGCGCTGATCACCATCGGGGCGGCGGAGGCCGTCGACTGGGCCCGGCAGCGCGGAATGGTCGACCCAGCCACGGCGGAAAAGCACATCAAAACGCTGACCGAGAACCCCCTGGCGCGTTCAGCCGACCTGCAATCGCTGATGGAACGCGTCACGCAGGACCCCGACGTGCAAAAGCGCGTCGTGGCCGCGGTCCGCCGTGGGAACGAAGCGCTCTCGCGGGTCGAGACCATCAAGAAGATCCACATCTTGGACCGCGAATTCAGCGTCGAGCAGGACGAGCTCACACCGACGCTGAAGATCAAGCGCAAGAACATCGAGACCAAGTTCAAGGAGACTTTCGACCGCCTCTACGAGGACGATGGGTTTGGCTTGGTCGTGATGACGGCCTAAGCTCGCTCCACGATGCGGGTGTTTTTGGTTTTTCTGACGGTGCTCGTCTGGTCGTCGACTGCGGCGGCTTTCGAGGGCGAGCTGCGGGCGACCTTGTCGAGCCCTCAAGGCATCGCGGCCGAGGTCAGGGCACGGTACGGCGGAAACGGCGACGTCCGAATGGACTTGCAATCGAGCGATGCCGAAGGAAAGCCGGTGTTGCAGACGACCATCATGCCGTCCGAGGGAAGCAGCTATTACACGATCGCTCATCAGCAGAAGGTCATCGTGGAGATGCCCTACTCCGCGCTGGCAGCCACCAGCCATCAGGTGACCGGATCGGGCGAAGACGCCGATCTCGAGGTCGAGAAGCTCGGCAAGGAAATGGTAAGCGGGGTGGAGACCCAGCACGTGCGCATCTTGGACAAGGACAACGATGCCGTCATCGATCTCTGGCTGACACGGAAATATCCTCCCGACCTCTGGACCCGCGCATTCCGGGGCCGGCATCTGGGGCTCGAGATGTCGGACGATGAGCGCACCAAAGCGATGATGAAATACGGCGTGAAGCCGGGCTTTTCGATGAAGATGCGGGTCGAGCAAGCGGGCGGCGTACCGGTGGTGTTCCTGGTCAAAGAGGTCAAACGAGCTCCGGTGCCGGCGAAGGTGTTCGAGCTTCCCGAGGGTTATCTGCGCGTTCAAGGCCCTGCCGTTCCACGACCTTGACGATGAGGAAACCCCGGGCGATATACGCCCTGGACGGCGATGTAGGGGAACGCCGAAAGGAGAGCTGATGATCAAGCAACTGCTAGTGCGCGCGTCGATCGTGCTAACCGCGCTGCTCGTGTTGGACGGGTGCAAGTCCGAAACCGCCAAGGACGCCAAGGAAGGCGACCCGGTTCTGGTCCTCGATGCCGGTCAAGAGCCACGCGAGGTGCTTCGTTACGACATCACACGTGGAACCACCATGAGCTCGACCATGGAGTACGGTCTCGCATCGCTCGCCACGACGCGAAAGGGCGCCGCGCTTGCTGTCACCCCTGGAGTCAGACTCCACATCGTCTCGGGACCGACGCTCGAAGGCAAGCGTGGGACCACACGCTTCGACGTCCGCATCATCAAGGCCGAGGCGATTGTCCCAGAGGGCATCGATCCCGTGATCGCACAAGATCTGAACAAGAGCGCTTCGGTTCTGAACAACGTGGGCGGTTGGGTCGAGATCGACGATCGAGGCACCGTGAAACGAGCCGAGCTCAACGAGGCCGCCAAGCGCTCCGACGTCCCCGTTCGCTTGCTCGTCATGCTCATCAACGCGCGGACGTCCCTCGCTCGGGTGATTCTTCCTGCGCAGGCCGTCGGGGTGGGCGCCAGCTGGGAAGCACGCAAGGACCTGGTGCTTTACGGCTTCGAGGTCAATCAGGTCGACACGTACACGCTGAACGAAAAGGTCGGCAACGAGCTCAAGCTCAGCGTGTCGATTCGCCAGACCGCGCCCACGCAGACTGTGACCTTCGAGGAAGAGGGCGTCGAAATCGATCTGCGCTCGCTCGAGATGGAAGCCTCCGGCCAGGTCATCGCCAACCTGAACGCGCTCGAAGCGAATGCCGCGGCAGGCGGGGAATCCTCGGCCTTGCTGAACGTCAAGACGGTCGAGGGCTCGGAAAGGCTCGAGATCGACCGCGCGTTTCAGGTTCGGATGACCGTGACGTACGAGCTGCCCGAAGAAGCGGTCACCGAAGAGGCCGAATAGGTCGCGGAGGGCTCAGGAATAGAGAGAGCCGGGCCAGAGGGTCGTGACGACGGCACGCTGCGCCCGCTCCCGCTTCCAGTAGTCGGACTCGGGGTCGATCGCAACGCTATCGTCGATGAGCTTCTGCAATCGCTGTTCGACCCCGCTTGCGAACTCGGCATTTTGGACGACGACGTTCGACTCGCTTTCCCAAAAGCTCGCGGTCGCGTCGAGATTGGCCGAGCCGATGCTGATTGCGACACCGTCGACCGACACGATCTTGGCGTGGACGTAGGGGCGGATGCGACCGCCGCGCGCGACGACCATGGGCGAAGGCGGAGGAGAGAACTCGTACACCTCCACACCGGCTTCCAAGAGGGGCTCCAGCTTGGCCTTGACCATGTACTCGAAGAGCGTGCGGTGAAGTGGGGCTGGGAAGAAGCTGCCGTCGGAGCGCCGAGCGGTCGCGCTTCCGGTCAGGAGCTTGACGGTGACGCCCCGAATCAACATTCGGTAGATCGCGCGCTCTAGGGCAGGCACGATTGGGAAGTCGTTGACGATGTAGACGTGGTCTTCCGCCACGTCGAACATCGCCTCATACATCGAAAGCCCGTTGGTATCCGCAAGGCCGTGGTGCACCACCAAGCGGCCGGCGGCGGAGCCTTGGGGCTCGAGTGGGGGCAGCACGGTCTCCCCAGGCGGAATCGCAGCTCCGCCGTGCTCTTCCCACGTCTGCAGGAAAGTCTGCTGGACCTCCCGTACGAGCGGCCCGGAAATTTCGATGTGCGCATCGAGCCATGGAATGCGCTCGTGCCTGGTGTTGTCGTGCACGACGACCTCGTCAAATCCCACGTAGTACTCGTCACTCGCGTTCCGGCCCGACACGAACGCGTGCCTTCCGTCGATGATTAGGAGCTTGCGATGGTCCCGCTTCTTGAGGCTGGAGATGCCGACCTCTTTGCGGGATTCGATCGGGCCCACCGCCAGCACCTCGACGTTGGCCTCCTGCTGCAAAGAGAGGATGAGCGGGTTGACGCGTCCGAAGATTTCTTGATCGGAGTAGAGCGCGTCCACCATGAACCTCACCTTCACGCCATCCCGGGCGCGCTGAACCAGCTTGACGACGAGCTGCTCGGCGAAATGGCTCGGACGGACGATGTAGAGCTGGATGTGGATGGAGGAGCGCGCCTCGTCGATCGCGGCGAACAGCCGCCGCCGCGCCTCGTGATTGTCGAGCTCTGCATGAAAGGCATTACCCGGAACGAGCCGCGACTCGGTGGTTTGATCGAGCCGCCAGTCGAGCGAGGTGCTGTGCTCTCGATCCTCCAGAAGCTGCCGAGCTTGCCGCTCCTCTTCAGCGATCTCTCCGCCAGCGAGGCGGCTGGCCATCGTGGCAGGCGACACGACCCTCACTCGTTCCGCGCGGGTTTGCTCCGAATCGTCGTCACGCTCGGTGAGGATCGTCGTCACGGGCACGCCCTTGGCGCGCAGCCGCCGAATCGCGGTCTTCGCGAACATCTTCACGAAGTCGACGCCCAAGCTACGAAGCTCTTCTTCCTCCGCGGAGTACGTGAGAATGGCGGCGGGAGGCAGCCGCTGCTTCAAGACCTCCTGGTGAAGCAACGCATCGCGGTTCTTCTCGTGGATGTCGAAGTAGGCGAGCTCGAAGCCCTGATCGACGAGCTCCCGAAGCAGGTCCACCAGCGGCGCCCCGGGCTGTGTGAGCGTAGAGGGAATGACCAGCGTGGCATCGACCAACGCGACCGGGCGACCGCTCGCGACTTGTAGAAGACGGTGCCCGAAGAGGTCGGATACGGTCTCACCGCGGTCGTTGCAGATCTTGACGCCCACTCGATACAGCCCTGGCTCCGGCGCGCGAATCACCGTTCGCACCTCGCTGCCGTTGCCGATCGGTACTTCGTCTGCAACCGCGTCGTCGACGTAGAACCGAACGCAGGTGCCGAGCTTGGCAGACACCCCGAGATTGGCCGACAGCTCGACGTACTCGTCTGGGCTGGTCAGATCGTCGCGCTGCACGCCGCCGAGAAAGCGCCTGAGGCTCGGGTTGCGGCCCCATCTCTCGATGGTGGCGCCGAGAGATCGAGCCGCGCTGTCGAAGATCGAAGAGGAGTCTTCACCGGAAGACATGTCCTCGCCGGCAATCGAGGACGCGATGCGTCGGATTCGCTCGCCGAGGTCCCGAGGTGGCGCTTCGTCGGTCACGCAGGGAGTATAGAACGCTCACGCGGTGCCGTCGGCGATCGCCGCCAGGTATGGCAGATTCCTGAACCTCTGGCGGTAGTCGAGGCCGTATCCTACGACGAAAACATCGTCGATCGTGAAACCCAGGTAGTCGATCCGGACCGGGACCTGCGTGCGGGCGGGCTTGTGCAACAAGGATGCGAGCTTGATCGAAGCCGGGCGGCGCGTCTCCAGGTTCTCATACAAGTACGAGACGGTAAGCCCCGTATCGACGATGTCTTCCACGACGATGACGTGCTTGCCCTCGATCGACTGGGTCAAGTCGGCGGTAATCTGAACGATGCCGCTGCTCTGCTGGTCGTCCGCGTAGCTACGAACGCCGAGGAAGTCGATCGACAGATCCAAGTCGATGTGACGGGCCAAATCCGCCGCAAACACGTAGCTCCCCTTGAGCACGGCAATCAACACTAGATCCTCTCCGAGGTAGTCGTCGGTGATCGCGCGACCGAGCTCCGCCACCCGGCGCGCGATGGTACCGGCATCGATGAGAGGCTTGAGCGGCATCCGAACCTCGCTAGTTTGCCGAGAATACGATCGGGAACTGCGCGGGACCACCCTCGGAAGACGCGGGAAAACGCCAACGCCGAACGGATGCTTCGACGCATTCGGTGAGCCCGCCCGGGCCTGTACCCTCCGCGGTCACGCTCTTGACGCGACCCGAAGGCGCGACCATCACCGTCACGTCGAGCCGCACCGCCGGTGCGGATTGCTGGCCGCGAATCGCGCGTTCGTAGCAGCGCTGGAGCCTTGGCTTGTTGGCAGTTACGGTCGCGCGCACGCCTTCGCCATCGAGCGGCGGGTTGTCGCTTTGTGCGCTGCGCGACGGCTCAACGTCGATCGCGGCCGGCCCGGCAGCCGAGCTCGAGCGGAACTCTCGCAGGGTCTTCTCGTCCTCGTCGCTCAGCGAATCGTCTTTGGCCGCATTGGCCGTAGGCTCGGGGCTCGAGCTCGGTCGGGCTTGGGCTCGGCGCCTGCGGGCAGGTGCAATCGTGGGACCGTCACCGGCCGGGTTGGGCGGAGGGATCGCAAAGGACTCGGCCGCTTTCGCGGCATCGTCCTCGGCGGGCACCTTCGCTTCGTCTGGCGCCGATGCCTCGGCAGGCGCTGCATCTTCGTTTGCTGGTGCCGCGGCCACGGCTTCGTAGTCTGCGGCCGCTTCCGGTTCCGGTTGCGCCGGGGTCGCCGGTTCCGCCGGTTGCGCCGGTTTCGCCGGGTTCGCCAGGGGAGCCGGCCGGGCTTTGGCGGGGCGATTCACCGGGGCAACGGACGCCGCGGGTTGCGCGGACCGCCCCCTCTCTGCCCATTGGGTCCACAACGAATCGCCAAACCGCTCGAATGCGAGGAACGCCACCACGCCGGAAAACACGGCGATCGAAACGATCAGCGCCACCAAGCCGAGCGACGGCCCACGCCGCGGCTCGAGGGTCGCCTGAGCCGGCTCGGGCGGGATCGGGGGAACCGAAACCGACTCGTCCTCGAAGGACGGCAAGCCCGAGAACGCGCCCAGTGACGGCGACGACTGAAAGATGTCGTCGGGCCCGATGGGCGCAGGCGGCTGCGACATTCCGTTCAGCGCCTCGAAGCTCGGCTCCGGCTGCAACGAGTCGGCGAGCGGCGTGAGGTCGCTCAAAGAATCTTTCGAGTTTCTGGTCTCGACGAATGGTGGGACCGACGAGAAGGAGGTGCGCGACGGCAAGCCGGATACTCGGCGCGCGTGCAGCAATGCCATCAGCTCGGGAACCGTCGCCAACGGACGCCACTCTTCGAATCCGTCGCGCCAAACGAGCGAGTATTCGCTCACGGCGCCTGCGTCGATCTTGTGCGCCATCTCCTCGAGCCGAATCGGACCCACGGGGACGTCGTGGATCGACACGTGCCATTCGGGCACCTCGCGTGTGCCGACGTGGGCCGACCTGCCGATAGCAGCCGGAACCGGAGGCGCCAGCCCGGGGTGCTGCCCTTCCCTCGGCGCGCTCGGGATGGGCGGCGCGGAGGACAGCTTGCGCGAGACAGCAGCCGGACGCCTCGGCATGACCGAAGGAGGCCGACGGCGAACCGGAGCCGATGGGCGGCGCGCGCGCGCAGTCGGCGCCTCGTGTTGAAAGGTGGAGACGGGCTCGGACCGCCGCGTGATTTCATCGAACCCGTACGCCGCGCCACCGGGCACGGTGACGTCCGTATTCACCTGCCGACCGTCGATCAGGATCTTGTGATCGCATTTCCGGCAGGGGAAGCGCACGACGCGACCCCGTACCTTCTCATCGGAGATCTTGTACTGGGCGTGGCAGCTATCGCACTCGAATCTCATCGGGTTCATCGCCTGTGGGAGAACACACTCACTTGCGCCGTTTCCAGCTTGGCATCGTAGAAATCGTAGCGCGAATTGGTGGACTTATACAACGAGAACGAAAAAGTTCACATGCCGGAAAGCACGTAGTAGCGACGCTCGAGGTCATCGTAGAGGAGCACGAGGCGGTTCTCCCCGATGCGACGGGACCAGCGCTGGTCCTCTTCATCGTAGGCGATCCGGAAGCTGGCGCTGTAGCGGTATGCAACCAGCACTTGGTCCATTTCCCTTGTGATTGTGCGATATTTGATCTCGTAGCGAACGTCGGTCACCCGCTCGCGCCAGCGGCTGAGCTTCTTTTGGAGGGCGCGGTAGTCGAGGTCGTCCTCGCCCGAAGGGGTGCCGTTGTCGTCCAGATACTGCGGGTGGGCCATGGCGAGCAATGCGCCGACGTCCCGGGCCTCCACGGCATTGCGGTAGTTCTCCATGAAGGCGATCACCTCCCGATTTTCGGGGGTGTCCTTCACGGTCGTGTTCGGGATGTTTTTCGTGCAGCCCGCGGCCGCAATCAGCAACGCGCACCAAGCAGCGACGGCCAGCGGCCTAAGCATACAGCACATCACGAACCCAACGCTCCTTGCTCCCCCGACATTCCTGATTCTGCATCGGCGGCTACTGAATCCCATAATCTTTGATTTTGTAAAGGAGAGCGCGGTGGCTGATCTCGAGGAGCTTGGCCGCCGCCGTGCGATTGCCCCGTGTTTTTTCGAGGGCGCGCCGAATCAGGTTCTCCTCCATGAAGCGCGCCGTCTTCTTGATGGAAAGCTCCCCGTTGGCAAGGCTGGCAGCCACTGGATCGGCCGGCTCGCGCATGCGCTCGGGCAAATCGGCCGTCGTGATCACGTCGCCCTCGGCCAAAACCACGGCGCGCTCGATGGTGTTTTCGAGCTCGCGCACGTTTCCCGGCCAGCCGTAGTCGAGCATGAGCCTGCGTGCGCGCTGATCGACGTCGCGGATCTTGGTGCCGAGACGTCGATTGTTGCGCTCGATGAAATGCTCCACGAGCAACATGATGTCGTCGCGACGATCCCGGAGCGGCGGGACGACGATCTGCAGGACATTCAACCGGTAGTACAGGTCTTCCCGAAACCGGTTTGCTTCGACCTCTCGTCCGAGGTCGCGGACCGTCGCTGCGATCACGCGCACATCGACGGCTTGGTCACGCGTCGCGCCAAGTGGGCGAATGCGGCCCTCCTGCAACACACGAAGCAACTTGACTTGCAAGCTCAAGGGGAGCTCGCCGATTTCGTCGAGGAAAAGCGTGCCCTTGTCGGCTTCCGAAAAAAGCCCCTTCTTCTCGGCATGCGCATCGGTGAACGCGCCTTTGGTGTGCCCGAATAGCTCGCTTTCGAGAAGGGTTTCGGGGATCGCCCCGCAATTGACCGGCACGAACGGCTTGTCTTTTCGGCTGCTTCCGAGATGCAGGGCGCGCGCGACCAGCTCCTTGCCCGTGCCGCTCTCGCCTTGGATCAGAATCGTGGTCTTGTAGTCGGCCACTTTGGCGATCGTCGAAAAGACCTTCGCGATGGCCTCGCTCTTGCCGAGGATGCCGTGGAAGGTCTGCTCCTTGCGCATCGCTTCCTTGAGAGCTCGGTTCTCGCGGCGGAGCGATTCGCGCTCTTCGGCCTTGGTGAGCGCGAGCAAGACCTCGTCCTGCTTGAAAGGCTTCGAGATGTAATCATATGCGCCGGCCTTCATGGCCTCGATGGCGAGGTCCAACGAGCCGTACGCGCTCATCAAGATCACGGTGGCAAGGGAGGAGCGTGCCTTGAGCTCGGCGCAAAGCTCGAGGCCGGTCATTCCGTTCATCCGAACGTCGGCGAGCACGAAGTCGGGATCGAAACGTTCGAGGAGCTCCAAGCCGCTCTCCGCGCTGTCGGCCGCCTCGACTTGGTAGCCGTGCTTCTTGAGCAGCGTGCGAAGCACGACCCGGATGTTTTCTTCATCGTCGACGACTAGAACCCTGCGCATCCCCCAGCCCTATACTTTCTGCATAGCAGAACAACGACCCTGAAAAAAGTTTCACGATTTGGTGGGCGACTGTGGGATGATGGGTGTAAAGTTGCCGCTCGATTGGCTTTTGGGGGCTCGGTTAGGGTATCCTTTCGGTGTCTGTAGGGGGGAAAAGACATGAAGATCCGCTTTGCTTTCGCGCTCGTGATGGTGGGGTTCATCGCGACGACCAGTAGCTGTGACAACCGGTCCTTGAGCCCGCTCAATCCGTGCACCATCAATGGCGTCGTCCAGAACGTGCCGGTCAACCCGCAGCGGGCGTTGGACCTGTTGATCCTCATCGACGATTCGCCCTCCATGGAGCAGGAGCAGGCCAAGCTCGCCGAGCAGGTACCGAGGCTCGTGAACTTGTTGCTCACGGGTGGTGAGGCGGACCCGACCGTCGACGACTTCCCCGCGGTCGAGAGCCTTCACGTCGGCATCATCACGCCGGACCTCGGCTACTCCACCGAACCGCCGACCAACTACACGCCTCCTGACGACTTCTACCCGACGCCGGCTTGCGAGGTGAACAACGGCGCCGGCAAAGCGGGCTTCATGCAGACGAGCGGTCTCATCGACGACGATGACAATGCGGGGACGCCGCGTGTGGCTTGTGATGCACGAACCCCGCCGGACGGAACGCTTTATCTGAACTTTCCGGAGCCGCCGTTCACTGCCGCCGACTTGGTCAGTGACGTCGAGTGCGTGACGGGACAGACCGACGGTTGCGGCTTTGAGCAGCAGCTCGAGGCGATCTTGGCTTCCGAGAGAAACAGCGCCAACGGGGGCTTCAACCGCGAGGATGCTTTGTTGGCGGTGATCTTGATCACGGACGAAGACGACTGCTCGACGACGGACCCACGCGTCTTCGACGTCGAGCCACGCGATCCGTCCATCAACCCGTATCAAGGGCCATTCGCCGATCCCCCGACGAATTCGCGGGTACAGTTCAACCTGCGCTGCTGGGCGCACAGCGGGGCGCTTCAGCTGATCGAGCGATACGTGACGGGGATTGCAGCCCTCAAAGCCGACCCCAGTCAGGTTGTCTTTGCCGCAATCACGGGCATCCCCGAGGAGATCGACTGTCCGAACTGCGTGTCGGATGCGGACCGTTACGAAGCAATCCTCAATGATCCGGAGATGGTAGAGGAGCCAGGGCCGCTTCCGATGAATCCGACGTTAGATCAAATCCAGGGCCAGCAGCTCAGACCCGCCTGCACGGCCACCGACGGCTCCGGCTCCGCGGCTCCGGGGCGCCGCATCGTCGAGGTCGCCAAGGGCCTTGCTGAAAGCGGGATGGGCGTCGGAACCGTCGTCGAGTCGATCTGCGCGGCCGACTATGCCCCGGCCCTCGATGCGATCGTCGACCGCATCGCGGCGGCCTTGCGCCAGCTCTGCTTGCCCCGGCCGCTGAATCGCGACGCGAATGGCCTGGTGGGTTGTGAAGTGCGTGAGGTCCAACCTGACGGCCAGACCTGCGCATCTGCGGGCCGCGGCCGCGAGCCCGGACCGGTAGGAGAAGAGGACGGCCGCGAGGTGTGCCGCGTCACACAGCTTTCGAGCGCCACGGGCGTGCCCGACGGCCTCGGTTGGTACTACGACGACCTAGAGGAGACGGGCGTACAGGAGGCCTGCTCGTTCAATGAGGAGCGGCAACGGGTGAGCTTCACCGAGGGGGCGGCTCCGGTGAGCGGTGCGCGCATTCGCTTCGAGTGCTTGCAGACCGCGCCGCCGCAAGACGTAGACATC
>LJTN01000092.1 GCA_001303415.1 Myxococcales bacterium SG8_38 | reverse complement strand
GGCAAGGGAGCGCGCCTGGCCACGGTGACCCCCGCGTCTCCGACCACTTTGGTAAAGGCCCCGAGACCCATGATCTGGGCGCCCAATTTCTTGGCCATGTCCGCCGCCGCCAACAGTTGGCGATACGTGAACTCGGGGCTATGAGACATGATCTGTTTGGGCGTGCCCCCGACGAAAATCAGCCATCCCTTGGCCTCCACCCCAGTGGGAGACCGAATGCCCTCCACTTCCGAATACACCATGGGAGGCGAGTACGCGGCGGCCTTCTCGACCACATCCATGACCGCCGGCGGCGACACCTTCGCCAGTAGCTCCAGGGGCTTCACGTTCGTCAGGTATTTTTGCGAGAGCGGGTGAATCACAAACGCGAAGCGATTGATCTGTTTCTTGCCCTCGATCGGATAGAGAATTCTCGGCTTGAGATCCAGATCGGTGAATATCTCGAGGTAATCGTCGTGGGCGATCTCCTTCGCAGGCTTGCCGAGTGCAGCCAGAATCATTGCCTCCACGACGTTGAGGCCGACGGTCTGCTCGAATAACTGAATGCTGCAGTCTATTACGACCCGAACCCCACGTTCTTTCAGGGCCTGCAGCCGGTCGGGCGAAATCGTCGAGGTCAGCACGACCTTCCCTTCCAGCTCGTCCGGACCATATCGCTCGAGCTGGTGGTAAGACGCGACGATGGCATCCGCATCCCGTACCGCTTTCTTCAGCAGGGATCGGTTGAACCGCCTTGCGGGCGCCAACGACGGCAAGTGGTCTTCGGGACCAACTCGCAGCACCGGATGACTGCCCGCCGCATACAACTCCAGGGCGCGCAGTGAGTGCAGCAGGCCCGGAGCGCCGAACTGGAGAACCGGATCGGCAAAGGACAGGTTCTGGGTGAACTCCCCCATTACGGACGCCAGGCGATAGTTGGCTGCGCCCGACAGGAACAACACCTTTGCGTTGTTGAAGAAATTGCCGAGCTCGTGCTGGGCCGAGCGCAACGACCACTCCTGTACGATCTCCCGAAGTCGCGCGCCGGTACTCACCAGGGTATCACCTGCCAGTTTTTCGAGCCTGGCGGTGTCGCGCTGATGAAAATAGCGGGTTCCCACAGAGTAGTGGTCGTGCACCAAACCGAGCCCGATGGCATCGACCTTGTCCCGCCACTCGATGACGAGCTTTTCGGCTGCCTTGAAATCGTTATCCGTGCCAATACGCACGACTTCGAAATCGTGGCCGAGGAATTTGGCCCTGAAGTTACAGTCGAGGCTGAAGGGACCCAGGCTGATGCTGGCGATCTTTTTCATGGTGCTTTTCCCGCGCTGTGAAAACCAAGTGCCCAAGTTACAGGCTTCCCGTCGCCGGAACCAGTGACCATATAGGTGAGCGACCGGCAGCCCAGAGAGCCCGTCCCGCAGGGAACATCTGCCTCGCGCCAGGACTCCCGGCGGTCGCCAGCATGGATTTCACACGAGAATGCGATGGATTGCGGCCGGGCGGGACGCCACACTCCTCATGAACCTTTCGAATCATCGGCAGTCTCATCCGAGGCTTTCGACTGAGGATTTCGCTGGCGCGCGGACGACTGCCCAGTGTTCTCCGTAAGTCCGCAAGGGGTAGACCCAACCGCTCGAGGCGAAACTTGAGCGCTTCGACCGGGTCCGGGGGAACGTCTTGAACCAGCGCGGACTCGTATGCATCGACCAAGGTCGCGAGAACCTCCAACCGGGCCGCTTCCGCCTTCGTGAGCTTCTTGCTCGTCTCCTTGACCATGAGGCGTTCGATCTCACGCGTTGCTGCGTCGCAATCCTTTTTGTTTCGAATAGGCTGAATCTGTTTCATTTTGCTCTTCCCAAGGTTGCGCCGTCGATTCGGTCGTACTGCTAATGGGTCCCAATGAACTTGATGAATGTCAAGAGCATGCAACAAGGCGCGACGACCTTCGGGTCATGCACCCGGAACGTCGCGTCGTTGTCGTGCATTCAGGATCGGAAACCCAACGTTTTCGGGCGATCCGTACCTCGCTCGCGCGCCAGTCTTCAATCCGCCGTGGCACCTCATGGCACCCTCAAGCACCGAGGCAAAAAGAAAGGCACCCAGCCGATTCGCTAAGTGCCTGACTTCCTCAGTTGCGGGGGCCCGCTACGCACAGCGTTGTCCGGTGGAAATCGGGGTGCCGATGGAGGTGGTGATCGAGGCGTAGCTGCTCGAAGAAGAAAGGGGGAACAATGCTGATGAACGGGCTCAGGTCGCCTTCTCCGGGAATAAACCTGGCATCCAGCGGGACGCGAGCTCCGCTGGGAACGCGATGTGGAGAGGTGAGCGCGGACTCTCGGAGGTGAGCGCCCGGCGTTCTGTCAGGGCCGAGACGACGCGCCGTGCATGGCGGTCACTGACGCCAAGCACGTGTGCGACTTCGCCACGAGGAAGCTGTCCTCGGAAGAGCACGGCTTCAAGGATGCTGCCTGCCTTCTCCGGGATCTCACCGAGGCGTATCTCCTCCTCTGCCCACAGCAGGATACGCGCGCGCAACCGATTCGGCTCGACCAGCCCCTCCATGAAGGAGACCTGATCAAGACAGATCTCGAGGAAGAACTGCGTAAAGCGAGCAAGGGCCTCCTCGCTCAAATGGCCGCGGCCATCCAGATCGTTGCGCCGCTCGAGATCGCAGGCAGCAAGGTGGCTCTTGTAGTCGGCCACGCGTCGCGCAAGGCCGCGCGCGACAGACCAGACGCCGCCGGTGTCGAGCGCTTCAAGCAGCGTCGCGTGTGACACGAGCCTTGCCACGCGGCCATTGCCATCGAGAAATGGGTGAATCCATAGCAGCCTGTGATGGGCTGGCGCAGCGCCTAGGATCGTGCCTGCCCTACCCGTGCTCGAATAGACCTCGTCGAAGCGGTCTAGGAAACGAGGCACCGCACCGGGGCTGATGGGAACGTGGCGACCGACGGTGACCTCCCTGTTGCGCAGCTTGCCGGGAACGACCTCGATGCGCTCTTTCGTATCGAGCTCCTCCACCCAAAGCAGCGCTTCCGGCAAACCTTCACAGAAGCGTCGGTGGATTTCGCAGATCCCGTCCGCCGAGAACTCTTTTCCATGTAAGCCCCCGCCCTCGTCGATCCACTGCTGGACCGCGATGTGGGCCTTGGCTTCGAGCTGCAGGTTGCGCGTCTTGGGCTCCGCGCTGTAATCGCTGTTCAACGCCCGTTCGATGTCGACGGGATGCGTATCGTGACCCTCGATCAGGTTGCTGTAGTAGCAGTTCATGGCGCGAACGAGGTCGGCCAGTGGCTTGAGAACGCCCTCAGGTAGGCTGCGCCGAAACCCCGCTGAGCGGGAGGCGAGCTCTACGGCGAGGTCGTCGAGTCGAGCTTTGTGCCGCGAGCCCTCGGGCACGAGCATAGGCTCCATCAGTCCGATGGATTCGCCCCGATCTAGGGCCGGCTCTATGTCCGGATCAATGTCCGCTTTGGGCTTGCCCATAAATGCACGCTAGCATGCAATTAGCTCTTCTTGTAACAGCATTTTCGCCGCTATCATGTCCGCTTTAACGGCCGATGACGCGGCCTTCGTTCGTCGCGTGCGTGCGATGGGAATCGAGCAGGTCCCGACCGCGCCCCGGTCTCCGTGACAGAATCCCTACTGCGAGCGTGTGATACGGACCCTTCGGCGGGAGTGCCGGTACCACGTCATCGTCCTCGGAGAGCGGCACCTACGGCGCATTCTGCGCAGGTATCTCGAGTACTATCATGGTTCCCGCACCCACCTCGCGCTCGACAGGGACGCCCCGGAAATCCGCAAGCGTGAGTCCACCGACGAAGGGAAGGTCTTCGCCATCCCGATGGTCTGCGGGCTGCATCATCGTTGCACCCGCGTCGCAGCTTGAGCGAGGGTCTGCGCTTCACAACGAACGTCGAGCATGAGCTGCGCGTGCTTGCGCGCCTGGGCGGCGTTGACGGTAGCGGCTTGCTTTTGTACCGACGTGGCGTTTGCCCGATTTCGAACCGGTCACCACGGAGCTCGAAGAGCCTCGAAGTGACGGACAGGCGCTTCTCAAAAAAAGGAGATCCAGCTGTGGGACCGGCGTCCCAGGGTCTGTCTAGCGGATCCACTTGATCAGCAGATCGATCAGCCGCTCTTGCCGCCCGGTGTAGGGTGGGTAGAAGAGGGACAGGAACGGGAGGCGCGGGTTGGTGAAGACTGGCCGCATCTTGCTGAGTTCGAGGAACCCTTCATAGCCGTGGTAGTGGCCCATGCCGCTCGCTCCGACGCCGCCAAAGGGCAGGTCGTGCTGGGCGATGTGCATCATGCAGTTGTTAATCGTGACGCCCCCGGAGATGGTAGAGTAGAGAAGCTTCTCGCGCCGTGCACGGTCGTTTGTGAACACGTAAAAGCCGAGCGGTCGATCCCTCGTGGTCACGTATGCGATGACCTCGTCGAGGCTCTGATACGTCTTGATGGGAAGAAGCGGACCGAAGATCTCTTCTCGCATGATCGTCATGTCGTCGGTGACGTCGAGCACCAGGTGCGGCGGGATCTTCCGAAGCGCGTCGTCGAAGGACGCACCCGGCACGAGCGACACGAGCTTGGCTCCCTTCGCGGCGGCGTCGTCGAGCGTGGCCCGTAGGCGGCGGTACGACTTGTCGTTGATGATCGAGGTGTAGCTGGGGTCGCTCGTGTCCGGATAGCGCATGGGGACGATGCGCTCGGCGGACGCTACGAGTCGATCCCGCACAGCCTCCGGAACGAAGAGATAGTCTGGCGCGAGACAGCTCTGTCCAGCGTTGATGAGCTTCGCGTAAAGGATTCTTGCTGCGGCCTCCTCGACGTCGAAATCGTCGCAGAAGATGGTGGGCGACTTCCCGCCAAGCTCTAGGGTGACCGGTGTCAGATTCGTGGCCGCGGCCTGCATGACCTCGCGGCCTGCGTCGGCCGAGCCCGTGAAGAGAAGATGGTCGAAGGGCAGCGTGGAGAAGTCCTGTGGGCGGATCCCGGGCAGAATGGCGACGGTATCCTCCGCGAATGCCTTGCTGAACTCCTCATGCAGCAGCTGGCAAAGGTGCTGGGAGTGGCTCGCCATTTTGATCATGGCGCGATTGCCCGCGGCCAGGACGCTCGTGAGGGGGCTCACCATGAGTAGCAGCGGGTAGTTCCAGGGCGAGATGATGCCCACCACGCCCTTGGGCTGCGGAATGACCTCGTTGGATCCCGTCGCGAACACCACCGAAACGTGCCGGCGCTGTGGCCGCGTCCACCGGGAGAGACTCTTCAGCGTATAGCGGATCCCTTCCACCGACGGAAAGATCTCGAGGATCTTCGACTCTTCGGGACAGCGATGTCCGAAGTCCTGGCGGATGGCGTCGATGATTGCGTCAGCCCGCTGAAGCAGGATCTGCTCGAGCGCGCGCAGGCGCGCCTTACGTTCCTCGAGGCTTGGATAGGGATCGCGCAGGTAGGCCTCGCGTTGGAGCTTGAAGATGCGCTGGGCCTCGTTTTCGACGACCTCGATGCGGCGGAGCTGAGCTGTCTGAGCCATGGGTTCCTCCAAGCGATTAACTCTCCCCTTTCGTGCCAGCGGAAGCAAACCGATCTGGGCGTGTTGCGCCCTCGATCAAGCGTGAGCTCGATGCAGAGCCGACCGCCGACCTCGGGTCGGATCCAGCGAGCGGGGGAAGCGTATTGCGCAAGGCCGGGTATAGGTGCACGCTCTTTCGGCGGTGGCTTTCGACGCTTTGAAAAAGGCACTTCCGGACCATCTGGGAAAGAAGTCTGTCAACAACCGCTTGGCGCTCGCCCGGGCGGTTCTCCACTTCTGTCGGAAGCGGAAACCGATCGAGACAGTCCCGCTCATTCCGATGGAGAGCATTCCCAAAGCTGGATGCTCTCGCGAACAGGGCCGTCTTCAAGGAGCTGGTAGAACTCCTCGTCGTCGATTCGATGGGACCGCTCCACCTTGCCGTTGAGTCGCGGCGTTCGGGGTCGAATGTAGACGTGCCGGACGTCGAGGTCCTGCAGGTGCCAACGAAATTTGGACTGAAACTCAGCGCCGTTGTCGGTCTGGACCACCTGTACGCGAAAGAGAAGCCGTCGCATCACCTCGTCCATGAACTGAATTGCGGTCTTCTGGTTGCAGGCGTCGTAGATCTTCAGGACCCGTACTCGGGTGCAGTCGTCAATGGCCGTGAACTGGTAGAGGCGTTTGCGAGTCCCAGGGATGCGCTCCAGGAACTTCACGTCGACCCGCAGTCGGTGACCCGGCTGCTGCCTCTCGTAGCGCTTCCAACGCTGTTTGTGACGTTGGTACTTCTGACTTGCTGGGAGGCGGCTGAGCCCGTGTCGGCAAAGAATTCGATGAACCGACGATGCCGCAATCGAGACTTCGTGATACCGCTGCAGATAGCCGGCAATCCGCTCGGGCCCGAAATGGTACCTCCTGCGCAAATAGAGAATCTTACGGATCACGTTCGCTGGCGTGGCATTCGGAGAGCGATGCGGAGCACGGGACCGGTCGCATAGGCCCGCTTCCCCGTATTCCTCATAGCGAGCCTTCCACTTGTAGAAGCTCTTCCGAGAAATCCCGAAATATCGACATGTTTGCGAGACATTCTGCGTGGTGTCTCGAGCGTGCCGGAGAACTCTCATCCGCCATCGCGCAAGCCGAACCTGCTCTGCCTTCGTAATCCAACTCTCCTCCTTGGGCTTTCTCTCTGAGGAGAGCCGAGTTGTCACGCCCTGTCCTAGGATTTCACAGTTTTGACTTAGTTGCGGGGGCCGGATTTGAACCGACGACCTCCGGGTTATGAGCTCTGCAACGACCAATTTCTTAGTTTCAGTCAACCCCGACATTTGAGACACTTTGTGCACGATAACTGAGACTTAGACACAATGGCCGGCGCTCGGGACCGTCAACCCAGATCAGGCCATTCCAGATCTCAGCGTCAAATGCGCGTCAAGATCCAAGACGCCTCGTGTTGGGCGAGTCTCGGCTCGGCGCTCCTCACAACGGCAGATCGGGTGCCGCCGGCCCGGGAGCTTTGCGATTGACATTACCTTAGGAACATATTACTAATACAAAATGTGGGAGGTCCTCGAGAGCAGGCTTTGCAAGAGGCAGCTCAAGAGGGCACCCAAAGAGGTCGTCAAACAGTACGAGGCATGGAAGGAAGTCGTTCAAGCGTCTGGGCCACGAGCGCTCCGATTGATCCCTGGCTACCGAGACCATGCGCTGAAGGGCGAGTGGAAAGGCGCTCGGTCGAGCTATCTCACGAAGAAATGGCGCGTACTCTATGTGGTCGAAGGCGACCGCTTCGAGGTTCTCGTGCTGGAGGTAAATCCCCATGACTACTAAGCGCGGAAAGAAGGTTCAGGAGGCACTTCGGGGCGAGCGGTTCACGAAGTCGGTCATTCGAGTCAAGCTCTCGCCCGCTGAGATGGTCCGTATCCTTAGAGAGAAGAACGAGCTGACGCAGTCGCAGCTCGCGGAGCGTACCGGCCTCACACAATCGACCATTTCGAACCTCGAGAACGGGCGGACACAGCTCGGTGCGGAACGTGCCAAGACCCTGGCGCGTGCTCTTCGAGTCCATCCCGCAGTGTTGCTTTTTCCAGGCTGGGACGTGACCAAAGAAAGCGCCGCTTAGCCCACAGAGGCCGGATTTGCGCTCTGCATTGAGAAATCGAACCCAGAAAGCCTGTTGCAAGTCCTCGAGGAGCTGGGCATACAAACCCACGTGAGCGAGGGGTCATAGGGGTAGTGGCGATGGTTTCTCAGCGACCGCGTCTCCGGGGCCGTCACCGTGTCGCTGCCTTCCTGTATGCCGCCATGGCCATCGTCAGCTTGGTGCTTGGCACGATCTATTTGTTTCGCGATTCTTTTATGCCGTATCACGCGGCCGCCTTGGGCAAGAGTTGGACCGAGCTCGGCCCCGCGACTCAGACGCTCCTCAAGGCCCTCATGGAAGTTGCGGCGGGCGGCTGGCTGGCGCTCGGAGCGCGTTGCGTTTCCGATTCGGCGCGGTGAGCGCTGGGCGCGGCTCGCTGCACCAGCCGCTCTCTTGCTCTTCTACGTCCCCACACTGCTTGCCACCCTGAGTGTGCTTCATGAGACACCTGCTTCGCCACCTTGGCGCTTCAATGTGGTGGCGTGTCTATGCGCGGTGGTCGGCTTTCTTCTGGACGCGCCTTGGCGTTCTCACCAGACGAACTTCCGGTAGACCCGAGGATCGACTGCCGCGGCGCCAAGCATGCCGCCCGCGAGAGCCCCAGCGATGCCCGGCATCATGACGTCCTGACCCGTCAGGAACAGGCCTGGGACCGGCGTACGGGCGGCGAGCGCCTCGGACGTCAAGCGGCGCGGCGTCGTTTCGACGCCGTAGAACCCACCCTTCTCGTGGCGGGTGAATGCCGCAGTTGCGAGTGGGGTGCCGAGCTCATGGTAGACGAGGAGCGGCGCCAGCGCCGGGAACTTCTCCTCGTAGAACGCCATCATCTTCGCCTCGACGCCCTGCTTGAACGCCGCCCATTCGGCGGCGCGCTCCTCGGGCTCGCTGTCCGCGAACCCAGCGACTGACGACCAATCGGCCCAAACCAGCGCTTCACCGGTGTGTTTGTTCGATGGGCCGGGATCGTGCTCGGGGTCCTTGAGCGACGGGAACGAGACGAACATCATCGGGACAGGGCTGCTTTCTGTGTCTACCCATATGCCATCGTTGGTGTCCCAGCTTTCGTAGAACCAATGGTTCGCGCGTGTGGCTCCGTGTCGAGCGATGTCTCCCTCGAACCCGAGGAACATGTCGAAGTGGCAGATCGACGGCTCGAAAGAAGCGATCTCGCGGGCCCACTCCTGCTCGCGAATCTCCTCCGGCAGCAATCGCTTCACCGTTTCGCCGGCTCCGATCGCCGAGACGATCACGGGCGCCTTGATCTCTTCGCCAGCGCTCGTACGGACGCCGACGGCTCTATCCTCTTCAAACAGAATCGCGGTGACGGGCGTGGCCGCGCGTGCGCTTCCGCCAGCCTCCTCGATCACCGGTACGAGCCCCGCCGCGATGGCGCTCGCGCCGCCCACGGGATAGCCCGCACCGTCGAGGTAGTGGCGCATGACGATGGCGTGCACGCCAAAGCTCGCTTCCTTCGGTTTGCCGCCGTAGGTGCCCCACTGCGCCGACAACACCGACGCGAGCTTCGGGTCGGTGATGATGTCTGCGATGACTTCCCCGGTCGTCCGACCGCACCACCGCTGGATCTTGCGCTTGTTCAACCAGCGCTGCGCGGAGCGGAAGGGCTCGGGAACCGACCGCCCACCGGCGACCATGTGTGCAACCGTCTCCGCCGACTCCAACGCCTCGAAGTAGGCGTCAATTTCGGTCGCGTTGTCCGGGAACCGGTCCTTGAGCTCCATCTTGTATGCGGCCTCCGGGCGCGCCACCGAGATGTCGAAGCCATCCGGAAAGTGAAGGGTGTCGTAGACCGTTCCCACAGAGCGAAACTCGATGGTGCCACCGCTGAGCCAGTCCAAGATCCGACCTGCGGACTGGTCGGGACCAAACAAGCCGCAGTAGTGAAGACCCACGTCCCAGCTGAAGCCCTCTCGAGAGAAGGAGTGGGTCAGCCCTCCAATCGACTGCGCTTGCTCGAGAAGCAGGACTTTGTGCCCCAACCGGGACAGCGCGGCCGCGGTCGTCATGCCGCCCATGCCCGATCCGATGACGATGACATCGAATTCGCTCATTGGTGCTCCCCGAGCCCTGCTCAGAGCCGGACCCGGCATTCAGCTAACCGCAAGAGCAGCGGCGCGTCAACGCGACTGTAGACCGCATGATCTTTGCCCGCGGAGCTCGCCTTGACGGGAGCCAGCGAAGATCTACCACGGTTCCATGCCAGCTCCCGTCACCCCGGACCTCGTTTGGAGAGAGATCGAAAAGCACTCGTTCGCGGTTCTTTCCTACGTGAATCCCAAGGGCCGGGCCCGCTCCTCTGGCATCGTCTATGTCCCGATCGACCGGGTGCTCTACATTCGCGTCGCGAAGGATTCGTGGAAGGCGAAGCGGCGGAGGTCATGCAACGATTTGGGATGCACGCGATGATCGTCGCACACAGAGTTCCCCACAGGGTCTGATTGGCGAACTCGACCGCTCGATCGATGAAGGGCTCTGCGCTGAGACGGGGCTGGGTGCGCGCTCTACCTAACAGTTCGCCGACAGCATCGATGAGTCGATCGCGGAACTTCCACGACTGGTGTTGGATCAGCACCCTCGGCGTGAGTCTCTCGATGACACCTACCACCTGAACGGCTTCTGTATCGATGACAGTGACGACGTCGCCCTGTAGGGAACGGTCACGTTTGACGGGTCCGGTGGAGCGACCGAAGAGCTTTCCGGAAACGCCAATGGCCTGGTGGTGGGGCCGACCCCTAGCACGGTGCAAACGTACACCGTGGCCGCTGATGGAACGGTTACGCATACCGTGGGGGCACTCGATAGTCCGACTCAGGGCGGTATTCTGATGGGCGGTGACCTCCTCCTGCTGTCTGGGCCGACCGACGGTGAAGCGCCCTGCCTCCTCGTCTTGATTCGGCGCAGTGACTCGGCCTCGGCATCCGTCCTCTCCGGCAACTACCACATCGGTGCGTTCCTCGCCGACGCAGGTGCTCCGCCACCACACTTCAGCTCGTTCACTGGGACCCGTAGCGCCGATGGCGTGGGCACGGTGACCACGAACGCGGGCGGCACCATCAACATCGACGGCGTTGTGGGGTCGTTTCCCGCCGCCATGACGAACGACTCGTACACAGTCGCAGCGGACGGCACGCTGAGCGTGACGCTCGCGACGACGACGCTCGTGGGTGCCGTGTCTCCCACAGGCGACTACGCGGTCCTCGCCGGCGGCATGACCGTGGGCAGCCTCCCCCAGCTCTGGTTCTTGGTGCGATAGATAGAGGCGAGGGCGGCCACCGCGCCACCTCATGTCAACCATGCGTCAACTTCCGACGTTGCTACCCCCGGAGAACGTCGTGCCACGCTTACATTGCAGTCGCCATCGACCAACCTGTTCGTCAACGTCGGCGTGCCTTTGTTGTCGACGCCGCCGCCGCCAATCAGCGCTGTATTGCCCGACACCATGCTGTTCGTCAGCGTCAACGTGGCCGTACTCGTGTTCCAGATCCCGCCTCCCGCGAAGGGATGGCGCGGCAAAGCTCGTGAGCTGCATGTGCTCGAGTGCTCGGACTGCCGTGGCCGCCATCATGCTGTCGAGCGCCATCCGCCTAATCCTCCGCCATCGCAGTCTCGCTTCAGACCGGATCGAGCTCACGCCTGCCTGGGCGCCCCCGAAGCTCGACGACGCCTGGGCTTCGCAGTAGGGCGCAGCGAAGGGCAGACAAACCCTGCAGACGCGACTGGCGCTGCGCGGAAGCGGCGGGGCAAATGCCCCCTCGCAAGGTCCTTGGCGCGCCGCGGCAATTCCTGTCCGAAAGTGGCGATTGAGTACATCAGCCGCTTTGTGATACTCGCAGCGCTTGTTTTGTTGAGACCGGCCAGGCTTCCTCCGGGATTCGTGGTCGATTAAGGATTGGAGTGGATCATGGGCATCTATGCTGTTCTGAGAAGGCCGTGCGCTTCATGCGTGGTGGTCCTTAGCGCGTTACTTGCCGTCTTTTTCGTCAGCGGGGCACCCGCAAGTGCGAATTCGGGGGTTAGGCAAGCATGGTTGGACTTCTATGATCCCATCCCGATCCCCGGGGGCGCGAACTGTCAGCTGTGCCACCAAGACCAGGGAGGGGGAAACGAATGGAACGGATACGGCTGGGATATCAGGCTGGCAGTAGATGACCTGACCTGTGACGGCGCCGACGGATCCATACCAGATGGCATCGTCACCTACGATGAGGCGGTTCCCTGTGTGGAGGCACTAGACTCCGACTTTGATCCGGGCAGTTTCTCGAATCTAGGGGAGATCGAGCTAGGCACACAGCCCGGCTGGACCGATGGCCCGAACAACACCATCTTCACTCTAACCGCGGAGATCCTAAATCAGGAACCGCCGGCAGGCATCGACCCGTACGACCCCGGCGGTACGGGCGGCACCGGCGGCACCGGGGGCATGGGTGGCCAAGGCGGCACGGGCGGCGACGAAATGTTTCCACCGGGCCAGTACAAGCGAAACACGATCGTCGTTGTCAGCCCGGGCCAGTCGATCCAGAAGGCCATCGATCGTGCGCAAGAAGGCACCCGAATCTACATTCTGGCCGGCGACTACACAGAGCCCGACAACACGACGAATGGACTCAACATCACCAAGAGCGGCATCCATCTGATCGGGCAGAGCAACTCGCAGAAGCGCGTACGCCTCTTGGCTACCAACGGGCAGCGCAATGGTATCGTGGTTGTACCGCCGGACGTTCCGGCAGCGGCCCAACCTATCCGACCTGGCTCGCCCCTGCTGAAGCGGACGGACTGCATGGGCTGTCACACAGACATGGGACCGCCCTTCCCACGGCATCCAGACGTGCCGGATGTCATCCCGATGGACACCGATCCCTGGCTCTACGACATCGTGATCGAAGGCATCACGGTCGAAGGCTTCAGTAATAATGGAATCTTCACCGAGCACGTCGATGGCTTCGTGTTTGACGACGTCGAATCGATCAACAACAGGAACTATGGAATCTTCCCGGTCCTCTCGAAGAACGGTGTCATCAAGAACAGCCGTTCCACGGGTTCGGACTTGGACAGCGCACTCTGGGTCGAGACTTCGGAGAACGTCTTGGTCCAAGGCAACCTCGTCGAAAACAGCACTAATGGCATCGAAGTTTCGAACAGCGACGACGTTCTGGTGGTCGACAACGAGATGCGAAACAATGCAATTGGCGCGGCCATCCTGCTCCTTCCGGACATTTACGACAACAAAGACAGCGCCAAACGCATCGACCTCCACAACAACTGGATTCACGACAACAACAACACCAACGGCGCGCGGCCGGGTTCCATTCTCTCCTTCATCCCCAGGGGACAGGGCGTCCTCTACGTGGGAGTGGACGAGTCGGTGGCGTCGGGAAATCTGATCGAGAACAACAACTTCGTTGGGATCGCCGTCGTCGACTATTGTCTCCCCTTCCAAGGGACTCCCTATGCCTGTGGTAGCGACAGCAACGTGACGCTCGAATTCCTTCTCGACCAGGCAGCCGAGGACAATCGCATCGCGAACAATGAGCTCGTGAACAATGGAACGATGCCGGATCCCGGCCCATTCCAGGATTTCGCGGCTGAGCTGACCTTGCTCACGCTGCCGGCGAGCTTCGTTGGGCTACCCGGTGACGACACCCCGTACCACCGAAACTGCTACGAGAACAATCAACCGGAGGACGCGTATTTCTTCTCGCTGTTCGACGCAACGATTGGAGTGCCGCCACCTTGGACTCCGCCGTCGTGCCAGTGAGCTGAAGCGACCTCGGCAACTTGGCACACACGACTCGACCCGGGTTGGCGCGACCCAACCCGGGTTGGCGTTGCGGAGACGGTTACGCCGCGCAGTAACTGAGCTACACCTGAAGCCGCAGGACGGCAGTCTCCGAAGCTGCACGAGCACGTCCGTACGGAATCCGGCGCAGAACGAAGAACGTCTCTCAGACCTGCCGGTACTTCGGGATTTCCCGTAAGACGTTCTACGAGTGGAAGGCACGCTACGAAGAGCACGGGGAAGCGGGTCTATGCGACCGGTCCCGTGCTCCGCTGCACTCGCCTCGGTCCACCGCCCAGAACGTGGTCCGGAAGATTGTCTATCTGCGGCAAAGGTATCATTTCGGTCCCCGCCAAATTTCAGACTACTTGCCCCCACAGAAAGCGCTGGAAGCGTAACATCGCGACGCCATGGTCCTGGACAATCGGTGGCGAGCCACACGGGCCCTTTCATCGTTCCGCCGCGCACGGGATTCGCGATTCGGTCGTCCGACGCATCCATTGCGCACTCCAGTCGCGGGTATCTAGGAAGAATCGGCTTTGTCTCGTTGGCACGCCCGATGCACGCGCAGCGGTGCGTGACACCAAGAGAAGCGCGTCGGGAGGCGGCGCGCCCAAAGGGAGGTGTGACCTGCATTTTAAGTCCTCACCAGCGCTCCTGGCCGTGACCCTGGGAGTGAGCGGGTTTGTCTGTACGAAAGCGGCGGCGCAAGAAGCTTCCACGCGAACAGCGGCCGACATGATGACCATCGACGGCGGCTTTTGGAGCTTGATCGTGGCGGTACTCGCTTCGGCCCTCTGAGCAGAGCATCGTGCGTCTTGTGCGCTCCCTCTCAGTTGCGTTATCGTCGCTGGCGACCGATTGGAAAGGTGCAGGATGATGATCCCCCAGCATCGGCGCGTGCTCGCGTGTATGTCCTCGAGCATCTTCTTGGCGCTCGCGGCAGCATGCGGCAGCGACGGCAACTCACAGCAGGACCCCGAACCTTTCGTTCCGGAGGCCTACGGCGAGTGGCTCAAGTTCGCGCCCGAAGGGGCGGTCTGTGCAAATGGGTCGCAGTACAAGTTCTTCGTCAATTTCTCGGAGACATCCAGCAATGTCGTCGTCTTCCTCGAAGGGGGCGGCGCCTGCTGGGACTACGAGGACTGCGCAAGCGGAGGCCCCTTCAATACCGACTGCATCCAAGAGCCGGCTGGGACCGAGTGCATCCGCGACGACTACCCGGCCGTCTATCTGCACTTGGACGCGCTCGAGCCGTTTACGGCGATCACCGAGCCGCTGGGCGTCATCGATGGCGACGTCCCGGTAGAGCTCGCATACCCGATGCTGAGTGGAAACACCGACATCAATCCCATGGGCGACTGGAATCGAGTGTTCATCCCATACTGCACGGGAGACACCTATCTCGGGAGCAACGTTGCCACGTATTCCGATCCGGACGACGTCGGCCCCGACGTCGAGTTCCATCACATGGGTCATCAGAACATGCTTCTCGTGATCGAGGAGCTGAACCGCATGTTCCGAAGCGTGCCGAAGATGATGGTCAGCGGCTGCAGCGCGGGAGGCGTGGGCTCGCTCAACAACTACCCCTTCATCCGCAGAGGGATGGAGGGGGTCGACAAGGCCTACCTCATCGCCGACAGCGGGCCCGCGATCCCCTCGAAACTGAGCAGCGGCGAGCCGAGCAACTCCTCGAGGCTTCACGACACCGTCCGAGAGCCGTGGGGCATCGACGTGATGCTCGATTCGCTCCCGGGCGGAGAGCCCATCCAGTCGGACCGCGGCGAGGTCAACCGCGTGGTCGCCGAGTCCTTTCCCGAAGACCGGCTCGCAATCTCCATGTTCGAGCGAGACTACAACTTCACGGTCGCAAGCTACGAAAAGACGTTTCCGATCTTCTCCGATCCGGAAACCTCCGTCGATACGGGCGCCGGAAGGACCGAGATCTATCGCCTGGCCTCCGAAGACTTGGAGGCCCTGCGCGAGCTGATCGACGACATCGACAACCTCGCCTACTACATGCCCTACTACCGCAACACCAACACCAGCCACTGCCTGACGGTCACCGGCCTCGAAGACATCGGCTCCTCCGAGCTCGACTTCATCAACGCGTTTCAAGAGGACCCCGGCGCCGCTACCTGGGTGGGTACCGAGATCGAAACCGACAGCGGGACCATGAATTTCAGGGACTTTATCGACCAGGTGTTGGACGATTCGGCGCCGCTTCAGAGCCAATACGAAGGCACCTGCGAGGGCCGGTTTCAGGTGTGCGCGCTCGACTGCGAAGCCTATGATGCGGCGCTCTGCGAACAGGAGGCCCAATGAGGGTTCGTGCCACGCTGCCACACTTGATTTCAGTGCGGTGATGACGTGGTCCGATGCCGTCACTGAGCGAAATCGACGACGGCCTCTGGACGACGGCCGTCCCGCTTCGGTTCTGGGGCGTGGAGACCGGAGCTCGAATGACCATCGTTCGACTTCGGGATGGTGGCTTGTTCGTCCATTCTCCCCTTTGGCTCGACGCCACACTGAAGGCAGAAATCGATTCGGTGGGGCCGGTGACGGCCGTAGTCGCGCCAAGCTTGTTTCATCACCTATGGGTCACGCCTTGGAGAGCCCTCGACGTCCGACCCGGACCGCAGTCCCGGGCGGCTGCCCTCGGGACGAGGAGTAACTCCCGCCGGACCAAAGGTCAGCGCGCGGCAGACCCGGATTTGATGCGGTTGTACGAGGCCGAAGCGGAGTGCACGCTAGTCCACGGAGTCGGCGGAGTACGTTCGTACTGAATCCGGCCCCCCGCAACCGCGAAAAAAAAGCCCGCCGATTTCTCGGCCGGCGTTTTCGCGGTTGCGGGGGCCGGATTTGAACCGACGACCTTCGGGTTATGAGCTCTGCAACGACCAATTTCTTAGTTTCAGTCAACCCCAACATTCGACACACTTTGCAAACGATAACTGAGACTTAGACGCAATGGCCGGCGCTCGGGACCGTCTCCCCATATCAGGCCATTCCACATCTCCGCGTCAAATACGCGTCAAAACCCTAGCCGCGGCGAAGAGATCAGCCAGCTCGTCGGTCGCGTGGATCGAGAGGAGTGGGAGACTGATCTGTTCCCGTTCGGGGCCCATTCCGACGAGCACCAGCTTCTGCACGGGATTGCAGCCGGTCGTGCCACGACCCAACGCTAGCAGGCCCAAACGAGGAGTAGTATAAGCGTAGACCGACTCGATGACCGGCCGGAAAGCACATTGGGCCGCGGTCGCCTGCGCACTCTGGCTACTCGGTT
>LJTN01000040.1:29698-31444 GCA_001303415.1 Myxococcales bacterium SG8_38 | reverse complement strand
GGATTCCAGTGGTAGTAGCAACCTCGGGCCGTCCCCTCGCCCGAAGCGCCGAGCACCTCGATCTCGACAGGCGACTGCACGGGAATGTGCGGATGGAGCGCGGGCCATCCGCCCGCCGATTTGTAGCGCACGCCCGCCACTGCCTTGCCCCCGATCTCTCGAAACACGACGCGTACGCCGTGCGCCAGGACCTGACCCCGATCGAGCAGCGCGGCGTCCGAGACCGAGAGCTCCAAGCGGTCGGTGGAGTTGTCGACCACACGGGACGTGGCGCCGCCCGCCTCGCCCTCCGCGACCAGCGGCCACGGCTCGAGCGCTTGGCGGATCACCAGCTCGCCTCCGCCAAACGGAAGGCGTCCGAGCACCGGAAAGCGCGCTTCGAGAGCGGGCTCGAGCCACCTGCGCTCGAACGGCAAGCCCGCGTCGGCCAAATCTTCACAGATGTCGCCGAGGTCTTGCCAGAGCGCCGTGGGGAGCATGTATCGATCGTGCAGCAGAGGCCCATGACGCACGAGATCCTCCCGGCAGGGGCGGTCTGCAAGCATCGCCAAGATCGAGCGAAGCAAGAGCGCCACTAGCGACTGCACGCCGACCTCGGGCAGGGTCTCGAAGGCTCGAAGCTCGATCAGGCCCTGCGCGCCACCGGGGGCATCGAGGTTCCAAAGCTTGTCGAGGCAGATCTCGGCGCGGTGCGTGTTGCCGCTGCTGTCGGTCATCAGGTGGCGGAAGAGACGATCGAGAAAGCCGCGAACGGCGGCGCCGTCGACCTCGCGGAGCGCGTCGATCCCCTGGCACGCGGTCTCGAGCTCGTAGAGCCTGCCCATGAGCGTCTCGTCCGCTCGCGGGGCTTGCGAGCCGGGACCCACGTACTGCCCCGAGAATAGATACGAAAGCGCCGGATGCCGCTGCCAGTACCGAATCATGCTGCAGAGCAAATCGGGCCTCGCGAAAAACGGGTTTTGTTCGAGGCTCGGCCCGCCGAACAGCACGTGCGCTCCGCCCCCCGTACCTTGGATCTGCCCGTTGAAGTTGTGGCGGGTGGTGCGTAGGCCTTCGGCGTGGGCGGCGCGGGTGACCCGTTCGAGCACCCGGTCGTAGTCGCGCCAGCTCCTGCACGGCGGCAAGTTCACTTCGAGCACGCCGGGGTCGGCGGCAAGCCCGAGGCCGCTCCTCGACGGTCCGCCCGTGGGCTCGTATCCGCAAAGAACCAAGTCGCGCACGGCCGCCTTGGCCGCCACACGCTCGATGACCTGCAGCAAGGCGCCAAACGCCTCGAAGCGGAGCGGAGGGATGAACAGATGGAGCCCGCCGCTCTTCGCCTCGACGGTGAGCGCCCGGCGCAAGTGGCGTTCGTCGAGCTCGGCGAGCGGGAGCCGAAGCCCGAGCGGGGTCTTTCCCGGCACCAGCACGACCGGGTCGTGCGGCGAGAACGGCCACAGGTCCGAAGCCCAACCGGTGCCTGTCCGGTCGAGCGGCAGAACCCAACCTCGCGGCCGATCGGGGGCCTCTCCCCGCTCCACGCAAGGCAGGACGTAGCGACCGAGCCCGAGCTCGGCGGCAATGCCGCCGATCAGCTTTCGAGCTTCGAGATCGGTATTGGCGCCGGGCTCGTCGTCCAATCGAAGGATGTCGGGACGCGTCCACAACGGAACCCCGTCGTCGCGATCCAAGATCCGCACGACCCATCGCGGAAGGGGCTCGCCGGGATACTGCTTGCCGAAGACCTGCATCGCGACGCCGCCCGGG
>LJTN01000040.1:0-29665 GCA_001303415.1 Myxococcales bacterium SG8_38 | reverse complement strand
GGCGGGCGTAGCCGAGCTTCTCAGGCCCGATCGCCTCTTGGTTCCATTCGGGCGCCTCGGGGTTTTCGGGAATGAACGTGGGCTCTCCGCCCATGGTGAGCGCCAAGCCTCGAGCCTGCAGACGGCCCTCCACCGCGTCGGCAAGCTCGTCGACGCTCATGGTCACACGGAGGTCTCCTTGATGTGCAAGTCCACGGTCATGTGTGAGCGGACATCGCCATTGTGGAAATAGCGGCCTTGGATCGGGTTCACCCATTGCGGGCGGTTCGCGACCGCAGCCGGCAGGAAATGATGGTCGGTCAAGATGCCGTTGGTGGGATCGAACCCTCGCCACCCGGCGCCGGGCAAATAGACCTCGGCCCATGCATGCATCGAGCCCGCCGCCCGGTTGAACGCGCTCACGCCTTCGGGCGGCGGCGGCTCGTACAGGTATCCGCTCACGAAGCGAGCTGCCAAGCCCAACTGACGGCTCGTCGCCACGAAGAGCTCTGCGAGGTCGCGGCACGATCCAGCGCCGGTTGCGAGGGTTTGGTTCGCAGTCTGGACGCCTTCGTCCTCCCGGCGCCGGTAGGCGATGTTTCGATGGATGGCGAGATTGAGGTCCGTCAAAAAGCCGATGGTCTCGCGACCCCGGGTGGAATCTCCGAGCATGCTTCGAGCCCAGTCGAGCACTCTCCAGCGCTCGGACTCCTCGGCTTCGAGATACGGCCGCAACGCGCTCTTTTCCTTCTCGTCGTAGCTGAAAGGAAAATCGGCGGCGCGCGTGTCCAAGATGAAGTCGAATGGATTTTCCTCGGCCACGTCGAACACCATCTGGCAGTGAAACGACAGGACGGACGACTTCACCAAGCCGAAGCTGACCACCGCCACGATGTTGTTGAAGCAGTCGCGCACCCAGCGCACCCTGACCTCGGGGCGGCATTGGAGCGAGAAGCTACGAACGTGCAGCGTTTGGCTCTCGCGCGGCCGCAAGTAGAGCGAGTGCTCGCCGAAACCAACCGGTTGCTCGTAGCGATATTCGGTCAGATGGTCGACCGAGATCCTCATGTGCCATCAGTTAGCAGGTTTTACCGGCAGGTGTGGTTTCCGACTCATTTCCGATCCATGTCGGCAACGCAACATCCGCTAACGCCCGTCGTCCGCACGTGCCAAGCGAAACGCGCGGCGGTATGGTCTGCTCGTCGTGAAGAACGTCATCCGTTTTCCCACGCAGCTACGCACCGCGCGCTCCGCGGCATCGGATTCGAAGCGATATCGGAGGATTCACGGCTACCGACGCGCGTTCATCCACGCCGGGAGCGGGCCGCCGCTCTTGTTGATCCACGGCATCGGCGACAGCGCCGAGAGCTGGATGGACGTCATTCCGTCCTTGTCGCGCAACCACACCGTGATCGCTCCGGATCTATTGGGGCACGGTGACTCGGACAAGCCGCGCGCGGACTATTCCCTCGCCGCTTATGCCAATGCCATGCGGGATCTGCTGAGCGTCCTCGACGTGGAGCGTGTCACCGTGATCGGTCACTCCCTCGGCGGCGGCGTCGCCATGCAGTTTGCCTACCAGTTCCCCGAGCGCTGCGAGCGGCTGGTGCTCGTCGGCACGGGGGGCGGCGTCAGCCACGAGGTGCACCCCGTGCTCCGGTTCACCTCCGCGCCGAACGCGGACTTCGTGCTTCCCCTGCTCGCAGCGCCGGGGGCACGCTTCTTCGGCAAGGCCGCCTTTCGCGTGCTGAAGGCGCTCGACACGGACCTCGGTCACGACGCCGAACCTCTTTGTCGCGTCTTCGATGCCCTACCCGATGCCGCCTCCCGCCGGGCCTTCGTCCGCACGCTTCGAGCCGTCGTCGACTGGCGAGGGCAGGCCATCACCATGCTGGACCGCTGCTACCTCACGCACGGCATGCCGACCCTGCTGGTGTGGGGCGCCCGCGACGCCGTGATTCCGGTTGCGCACGCACACAAGGCGCATGCCGCCATGCCGGGAAGCCGGCTCGAGGTGTTCGCCGAAGCAGGTCACTTCCCCCACCAAAACGAGCCGCAGCGCTTTGTTCGCGTGTTCCGGGACTTCTACGACAGCACCAACGCCAACTCGCACAGCATCGAAGACTGGCGGGCGCTGCTTCGCCGGGGCCCTATTGCTGCGCCTGCTGCTGCGCCTGTGCTCCGTCCGGTGATTCCGGGTCAACCCGGGTGACGCGCACCGACACGTCGAGCCGCTCCCCATGGCCCCCTGCGTAGAGAGTGCCTGCGGTCGGCGTCGCATCACGGTAGTTGCGTCCCGCGGCCACGCGAATGTGATCGAGATCGACGAGACAGCCGTTCGTGGGGTCGAAGCCTCGCCAACCCACCGACGGCAGGTACACCTCCGCCCAAGCGTGCGAGGCCTCGGATTGGATCTGGTTGTGGTACGTCGAGCCGGTGTGGATGTAACCCACGCGATAGCGGGCGGGCACGCCGAGCAGCCGCGCAAGACAGATGAAGAGGTTCGCGAAGTCTTGGCAGACCCCGCGCCGTTCCGTGTACACCTCGAAAGGAGACGTCTCGAGCGTGGTCGCGCCGGGGATGTACTTGAAGTCGCGGTGGAGCGTTTCGTTGAGGTCGATCAGCGTTTCGAGCAGGTCGTATTCCCGGCGCGCGGCAGAGCTCATCGCAAATCCCGAAAGCTCCCGAAGCTCGGACTCGGGCAGCTCGGGCGGCAACAAGTACGGATTCATCATCTGACGTTGCCAGGGCATCCATACGAGCGGGATGTTCGTGCTCCGTAGCGAAGAATGCGTCTCCACGTGGTACGTCGTGACCTTGGCCTGCACCCGAACCCAAAGCTCCGTGTACGGCTGGTTGATTTGAAAGCTGAGCACGTGGTTTCCGAACACGTCCTCGTAGGAATACGACTGCCCCGGCGGAGAGATCTCGAGCACATACTCCAACACGTCTTGAGTGAGGTCCCGCACGGGCTGCAGCCTCACCGTGTGAGTCGACGTCTCCACCGGGGTTTCATACCGATAGACGGTCTCGTGGATGATCTCGTAGGTGCGCGAGCTCCCATGCCGCGAATCGAGCGGCGGCAAGGCAGGCCCCGGCACCGAGGGCTTGGGACGAGGATACGGCTTCACGCTCACCTGCGGCGCGTCCGGTCTTGACTGGGTCCACGACGAGCTCGCCGGTTCCACCACGGCGGGAATCGGGGGAGCGATGACCAGGCCGGTCTCGATCGAACGGCCCCGACTGATCACCCGCATCTCACCGGGGGCAAGCCGGCTCCAGGGCTCGTCCGACAGCGGCCGTGTGGAGATGATGGCAAGCGTACGGTTCTCGTCGACCGAGCTCGACACGTCGAGCTCGAGCAAGTCCGACTCGAGCGTGATCGGAGACGGCGGGGGCACGCGCCGAAGGTGATGGAGCGCATTGAAGCCGCCTCGATCGTGGTAGGCGACGACGTGGAGCCCGTCGCTCCAGATGACGTTCAGCGTCCCGAGCTGGTTGAGACGGTAAAGCCAGTCTCGAACCGTATCCCAGCCGAGGTCCGAAAAGCGACGCGCACCCGCGCTCCGCACCTGGCCCATCAGCCAGCAAAAGGCGTGCTCCGAATCGGTGTGTCCAACGGGCTCGAAGCCGAGGGTTTCGTCGAGGGGAAGCGTTCGGTCGAGGTTTCGGCCGAGGTCGCCGTTGTGGGCAAAGATCCAGTCCCTTCCAGCGTGGCTGCGAACGAACGGGTGTGTGTCGGTGAACGAGCGGCCCCGGTGGGTTCCGCTGTGGCAGATGAAGATGCTCGAGCGAAATCGATCCCACCGCTGCACCGCGGTGGCGACCGCCATGTCGTACTCGACGTGCGGGTCCTTGAGGACCGATGCGCCGACCCCATCCCGCGGATACCAGGCAAAGCCCCAACCGTCCGGCCGGTTGCCCTTCTTGAAGTGGATCTTCGGGGACGCGGGGCTGTCGTAACAGATCGCGAGCAGATCACTGTTGAGCTGCTGCACTGCTTGCCTCCGCCAGAATGCGAGTCTGCAACTCCGTCGACTGGAAGAACTCTTGCTCGATCGACGTGCAAAGGTCCGTCACCGAATCGACCAAGTAGGTCAGCTCCTCGTGGAGCTCGTCGCCCACCAGCGCATGGCCTTCCCGCAATGCCAAGTGGCTCAGCAACGCTTCCATCAGCGCCGTCGACACCATTCCAATGCGATTCGACCCGAACCCTCGAACGTGGACCAAGGCATGGCGGGCCGCTCGCAGGCAGTGCGATACCGAGCGCGGAAGGTCGGGCTCGAACAGCAAGAAGCTCACCACGTCACGCGCCGTCGGGGTGCCGAAGGAACGCTTCTGAAACGGCTCGGTCGCCGAGCAGCATGCGAGCAGCGCCCACCACTGGGCGAGGCGCACCGGGTCGTCGATCGGCCCTTCGTCCGGGAAGGTGTGGTAGTGCACGTCCATCAGCCGCGCGGTCTGGCCGGCGCGCTCGAGGTACCGTCCGAGCCGCATGAAGGCGAGCGGCTCGCCGTTGAGCATGGTTTCATCGGCCTGCCCGTGGAAGAGCTCGCCCATCTGACGGATGTGTTGATAGAAGTGGTCTCTGTCGGAGCGGTAGAGCCGGCGGCCCGGCCCTCCTTGAAGCCAGTGCCAAAGCGAGTTGATCGTCTCCCACATCTCCGAGCTGACCGTCTCGCGCGCCGTGCGCGCATTTTCGCGCGCCCACCGTACCGACTCGACGATCGAGGTGGCGTTTCGCCGATCCCAGGTCAAATACTCCTGCACCGTTTCTCCGTCCTCGTCCTCGCCGAAGTGGCGCCGATATCGCTCTTCTTCTCCGGCGACTACGATCAACGGATGCCACCTCGAGAGCTGGGGCAAATCGACACCCGGCACGAAGGCGCGGTTGACGCGCAGGAGGCGCGCCATGCTGCCCGCCCGCTCCATGTAGCGATTCAACCAAAAACAATTGCCAGCAACTCGCGAGATCATGTCGGCGGTCCCTCCAATACCCAGGTGTCCTTCGAGCCCCCGCCCTGGCTGGAATTCACCACGTACGATCCGGCCCTGAGCGCCACGCGGGTGAGACCCCCGGGCAGCACCCAGCTCGTCTTTCCCGTGAGCACGAACGGGCGCAAGTCGACGCGGCGGGGCGCGGCTTCGCCATCGACCCAGGTCGGACAGGTGGAAAGCTCGATGACCGGCTGCGCGATGTAGCCCTCGGGGTCTGCGCGGAGCTTCTCGGCGAACTCGTCGAGCTCGGCACGGGTGGCTCGCGGGCCGAACAACATGCCGTATCCCCCGCTGCCATCGACGGCCTTGACCACCATCTCGCTCAGCTTGGAAAGCACGTGGTCGCATTCGCTCGGACGCGCACAGATGTAGGTCTCGACTTGGCCGAGAATCGGCTCCTCGCCGAGGTAGAATCGAACCATCTCCGGCACGAAGGGATACACGGCCTTGTTGTCTGCAACCCCGTTCCCCGGCGCATTGGCGAGGCTCACGTTGCCGGCCGCATACGCCTCGACCAGGCCGCGCACGCCAAGCGCGCTGTCGTCCCGGAACACCGCGGGGTCCAAGAAGTCGTCGTCGATGCGACGGTAGATCACGTCGACCCGTTCCGGGCCCGAGGTGGTTTTCACGTAGACGTGCTTGTCGTGCACGAACAGGTCGCTCCCCTCGACGAGGTCGCATCCCATCTGGCGCGCCAAGAAGCTGTGCTCGAAATACGCCGAGTTGTAGGGGCCGGGTGTCAGCACCACGATCCGGCTCTCCTCGGGCGGCCGCGGCGACACACTCATCAGCGCATCCCCCAACCGCGCGGGATAGGCCTCCACAGGCCGCACTCTGCTCCTGCGAAACACGCGGGGAAACACCCGTTTCATCACGACCCGGTTCTCGAGCACGTAGCTCACCCCCGAAGGCGTGCGCAGATTGTCCTCGAGCACCAAGAACCCGCCCTGCGCCCCGCGGATGAGGTCGATCCCCGCGATGTTCACGAAGACCCCCTCGCGGGGAAGGATCCCGCGAAGCTTCTCGAGGTAGCCGGCAGTGCCGAAGACGACCTCTTTGGGAATCCGCCCCTCCGCGAGGATGCGCTGTTCTTGATAGAGGTCGGACAAGAACATGTTGAGCGCCGTGACCCGCTGGATGAGACCCCGCTCGACGGTCGCCCACTCGGCAGCGGGAATCACGCGTGGAATCAAGTCGAACGGGAAGATCTTTTCTTGCCCCCGGGCATCCGAGTAAACCGAAAACGTCACCCCGCCTCGAAACAGGGCGTCCTCGGCCAGCTTCTGCCGGGTCATGAACTCCGCGCGTCCGAGCTCATTCAGCTCGGCGACCAGCTCGGCCACCTCCTCGCGCGGGCTTCCATCCCATCGAAATAGCTCATCGTAGGTCCTGGGAAGGGGCGCGTAACCGTCGAGTAGTGTCGTGTCCCCGGCCAGGCCAACGGTCTGCTCGAGCTCCGCTGGCATCATGCCAGAGCATGGGATCACCCGTTGCGCCGAACCAGCAAAACTTCGCGGCTGTGTTCATTTCTTACCTGGTCGAAACAGAACGGAAACCGATCCTGTTGGGGGCAAGCGGCGGGTGCTATAAGGAGCCCTCTCATCGGAGGAACGCGATGCATCCCTGGCACGACGTCTACATCGACGAGGACCAACTCGAGGACACCTTTCCGGTCGTCATCGAAGTGCCCATGGGAAGCAAGAACAAATACGAGCTCGACAAGGAAAGCGGCCTCTTGAAGCTCGACCGGGTGCTCTTCAGCGCGGTCCACTACCCGGCCAATTACGGCTTCGTGCCACGGAGCTTCTGCGACGACGGCGACCCGCTCGATGCTCTGGTGCTTGGCCAGGAGGCGGTGGTCCCGCTCTGCATCATGCATGCGCGCGCCATCGGCGTGATGCGCATGCGCGACGACAAGGGCATCGATGACAAGATCATAGCGGTGAGCGTCAACGACCCCCTCTACAATACGCACGCCAAGCTCGAGGATCTCCCCAAGCTCAAGCTGCGGGAGATTCAGCGTTTCTTCGAAGACTACAAGGCGCTCGAGAACAAAGAGGTCGTGGTCGACGGCATGCAAGAACGAGACGAGGCGCTCCACATCCTCCGCGACTCCCTAGTGATGTACCGCAAGCTTCGGCGGGGCGAGCTCGGCAAGGACTGAGCCCGCCTCCCCGAGGACGAGCCGCTACCGATCGGTGAGCTGCCGGATCAACGCCGCTTCTTCGGGGTCGTAGGGCGTGCCGTCCGGGTAGAATACGTCGTGAAACCAGGGGTCCGCCGCGGCCGGGTCCATCGTCACCCAGGAAATCCAACTGTAAATCGTCTGGGTGCGCCCGCTGACCAGCCCCCAGTTGTACGCGCCGACACCCTCCGCCTCGAAAATCGGCAGGATCGTCTGGAACGTGCTCCCGCCGGACCGGGCCAGGTACTCGGTGCATAAGAGGGGGCGCCCATACTGCCGGAGGTCCGTCAGCAGCTCGGCGACGACCTCGGCACGGGCATAGCTGTGGAAGCTCACCACATCCGACTCGCTGAGCATGAGCTGGTTCAGGGGCGAGAGCGCAGCCGGGTCTTCCCACTCGCCCTGCCACACGCCGGCGGTGATCGGCTGCGTCGGACCGACCGACCTGGCCCAGGCGAAGGCCTTCCTCAAGAGGGCCTCCGCTGCCGGCGCTTTGACCGCCGCTGGAAGCTCGACCTCCAGATACGAAATGAGGTTTGGGTTGTCGGGCTCGTTGAAGAGGTCCCAGGCAAGGACGCGCCGGTCGCTTTGGAAGCGTCCGATCACCTCCGTCACATAGGGCTCGAGCTCGTCGTGTCTTTCGAGATCGCCTAAGATTTCAGCGCCAGGGCTCTGAACCCATTGCGAATTGTGAACGTGCTCGATCGGATCGGGCTGCGGGCCTGCCACGGGAAACGGGTTCCAGACGCCATCGAACAGGACGAACATGATCCGGATTTCGTGCCGGTCGGCGACCGCCAAAAACCGGTCGATGCGGTCGAGGAAGCCCCCGGGATCCGCTTCGTAGACCAGGTCGTGCAGGAACACGCGCATGGTGTTGAACCCCAGGTCTGCCGCCCACCCGAGCTCGCGATCGATGGTCGGCTCGTCATAGGTGTCCGCCTGCCACATCTCGAGCTGATTGACCGCCGTGCTGGGGACGAAGTTGGCGCCGACGATCCACGGCTGACCGGCGTACCAGGCCTCGGCCTCCACCGCCGACCAGCGCTCGCGAGGCGTCGGCTTGGAGTCCCCATCGCCGCATCCGAAGAACCCCAAAATCGCGCCCAAAACGAGGGCCCGCCCTGTGCACGGGGTGCGCATGGAGCCCGCATACCACACCGATCGCCCCCTCGAACAGCATGTGACGGTTCCGTGAAGTCTCGGGCGCAAACTTTGCAGTGATTTGCGTCACGGAGGGACTTGCCTTGTTCGGGGCGCTTGATAAGGTGCCCGACCCATTGACTCGAACAACACTTACCGGAGGGGAATACATGCACAAAGCTAGCTGGGTACTCGTGCTCGCGGTCGGCCTGATGCTGACTGCGGGTTGCAAGAAAGACGAGCTTCGAGCGAAAGACGCTCGCATCGCGGAGCTCGAGGCGCAGGGCCAAGACACGGCCGCCGCGCTCGAGCAGTGCAAAGAGGATCGCGCCAACCTCAACACCCTCGTGAAGGGCTACACCGGTGAGATCAACGCGATGGAGGCCGCGCTCGCCGAGGCCGCTGCGCGCGAAGCACGCGCCGCCAAGCGTCTCGAGGAGTACAGGTCGATGCTGAAGCAGCTCAAGTCGATGATCGACGCGGGCAAGCTCTCGGTGCGCATCGTCCGCAACAAGATGGTGGTCGAGCTTCCGGAGGCCGTGTTGTTCGCGAGCGGCAGCGCCAAGCTCAAAGAGGAAGGTGTCCGCGTCCTGGCCGAGGTCGGACCGGTCCTCGCGAGCCTCGGAGAGCGCCAGTTCCAGGTAGGCGGCCACACCGACAACAAGCCCATCCGAACGAAGCGCTTCCCCTCCAACTGGGAGCTTTCGGGCGCGCGCGGTATCGAGGTGACCAAGCTCCTCATCGAGTACGGCGTTCCCGCGACCCGCGTCTCCGCCGCCGCCTACGCGGACACGCAGCCGGTTGCGGATAACGAAACCCCAGAGGGCCGCGCGCTGAACCGCCGCATCGAGATCGCGCTTCAGCCGAGCCTCGACGAGCTGCCGGACCTCTCGGACATCGGAACGGAATAGTCAGGACCGCCGCGCTGCTTCGAAGGCGGCGCGAAGGACCCACGAACGTGCCGGTGTGCCTCGCGCACCCGGCACGTTTTCAATTGGGCCCACGCACCCCGCGCCGCAAGTTCGGTGTGGCTTTGGCGCGCGATTGTTGCTAATCGGCAAGCTCGGAGGATGTGGATGATGCGTCGTGGTTGGACTCTTCTTTGTGCCTTGGCCTTGCTCGCCTCGAGTAGCTGCGGCGACGACGGTAGCCCGGAAACCACTACGGTGAGCGGCATCGCCTGGGGATTCACGCTGCCCGACGACGTTGGCGGCTACGATCGAATCGCCGACGCCACCATCTCGGTCCTCGAGATGCCCGAGCTGACCACCATGAGCGACGCGGACGGCGGGTTCAGGCTCGACGGAGTCCCCGTGGGCTCCGAAGCCACCTTCGTGCTCGAGCATCCAGACTATCCACTCACCTACACGAAAACCCACATCATCCCCGAGGGCGGCATCGACGACCTGACCTTCCAGATCCCCAACAACGGCTTGTACGCGGGCATCGAACTCGGGCTCGGCATCACCAGCGACCCTGAGCGTTGCCAAATGGTGAGCACGTTCACGCGGGTCGGAAAGACGATTGGGGACCCAGGCGCCCACGGACAGGCAGGCGCCGTGCTGACCATCGAGCCGGCCGAGCTCGACATTGAGGAAGGCCCCATCTACTTCAACGACGACGTCCTTCCAGATCGCAGTCGCAGCTACTCCTCCATCGACGGCGGCGTGCTGATCCTCAACGCCGAGCCCGGCGACTACACCCTTCGGGCGTCCTGTGTGGAAGATGCGGACGACCGGGCTGCGTTCCTCGCCGAATACCCGCCCGAGACGTATCCCGACGAAGACCTCCGATGCCAGACCGAGGACGTCCAATTCGAAGAGGTGCGCATGAAGTGCCGGGCGGGTGTTTTCCTGAACGCTTCCCCATCATACGGGCTCCAGGCGCTGCCGTGAGCGTCGGTCCGGGTGTTGCGGCCGTTTGCCGCTATGATGGAGCGGCATGACTGAAAAGACCCACGACCCCCACGCCGACATCGCCGAAGTTCTGTTGGAGCGGAACAAGGCCTGGGTCGCCGAGCAGCTCGCCGGCGACCCCGACTACTTCAAGAAGCTCGCCGAAGGACAGAGCCCCCATTCGCTTTGGATCGGTTGCGCCGACAGCCGGGTTCCCGCCAACGTCATCACGGGCACCCGCTCGGGCGACATCTTCGTGCACCGAAACATCGCGAACGTGGTCGTGCACGACGACCTCAACATGCTCTCCGTGCTGCAGTTCGCGGTCGAGGTCTTGAAGGTGCAGCACATCATCGTCTGCGGGCATTACGGCTGCGGCGGCATCAAAGCCGCGCTCACCCACCAAAATCTCGGCCTCATCAACAAGTGGCTGCGATACATCAAGGACGTCTACCGTCTGCACGAGCGGGAGCTCGCTGCGTACACCGACGGCGATTCGCTCGAGCGGCGCATGGTCGAGCTCAACATCATCGAAGGCGTGCGCGGCCTCGCGAAAACCTCGATCGTCCAACACGCATGGGCCGAGCGGGGGTCTCCGGTGCTGCACGGGTGGGTCTATGACCTATCCGATGGCATCCTACGCGACTTGGGCGTGACCATGTCGGACACCGGCCGCATTGAAGACATCTACAAGTACAACTTCGACGAGTAGCCGAAGCCGCCACCCACGGGGCTCACTATCCGGCCCGTCCGGCAATCACCTCGAGCCGGCCGCCGCCTGAACTTCCGCGAGCAGGCTCTCGCTGTAGATTCGCCCCGTCAGCCGCTCGCGGGTTTCCTTGCCCGCCGCCTCCCACTCGGGCCGGAACGGGGTGGTGTCGACGACCTCGATGCCGCGCTCGATCATCACGTCGTACGCTCGGGCATCGTCGCGCCGCACGACCTGATCGAGCGCCAGGCCCGCCCGCTTGGCCGTGTCGAGCAGGACCTTCTGATCCCCTGGGGACAGCTCCTCCAACTTTTCCTTCTTGATGAGGGTCGCGCCGAGCACGATCCCGAAGCTGTCCTTGGACATGTACTTCAGCTTCGTGAACCACTGCAGGGCGACCGCACCAATCGCCGAGGCCGGGACGACGTCGACCATCCCGGTTTGCAACGCCGGATACACCTCCGGGACACCGAGACGCACGGGATTGGCCCCCACCACCTTCAAGAACTCCGCGAAGATCGGGTCGTCCTTCCACGCCCAGGGCCGGCTGGTGCGGAGGTCGGACGGCTTGGTGATGGGCAACGTGGACATGAGCCGCCCCTTGCCCGCGTCCGACCACGCCAAGAGGACGAAGCCCGCCTCCGCGAACATCTCGTCGAAGCGCGCGTTGAGCTTTTCCCGCACCCGCGCGAGCTGTTCGTAGCTTTCGATGACGCCGGGCGCGGACAGAACCAAGACCGGTCGCACGACCAGGCTCAAGCCGACCGTGGTCACGCCGGCGGCATCCATCTGTCCCGCGCGGATCTTCCGAATCACGTCTCGCTCATCCCCTTGAGCGCCTCCGGAGTACACCCGGAGCTCCACTCGCCCCTCGGTCTCCTTGGTCAGGCTGCGGCTCCATGCCTTGAGCACCTTGCCGAACGCGGACCCCGCCGGCGCCAGGGTTCCGTATCGGATCACCGTCTTACCCGCGGCGTCGGCATCGCGGGCGCCGGAGCCCCCGAGGAGCACAGAGGCCGCCACCAACGCAAACACGAGCCGAGATTTTTTTGCTGCTTGGCGCATCGGTTACTCCAACAAGTCGTCGCGAAGTTGCTGCAAAGCCTCTTCGGAAGCGCCAAGACCCTCGATCAGATACGCCTCGACGCTGCCGTGGCGTTCGAGGATCTCGTCGTGGGCCGCCTGGAGGCTTTGCTCTTTGACGTACAACAGGCCTTCGACGCGCTCGAACGCAACTTCTTCAGCGCCCGCCTTGCCCTGGCTCGCCGCAAACGCCCGAACCATGTCGAGCAGCTTGTCGTTCTCGGCCTTCCGATACTCGTTGGACAGCAGATAATCCTCGAGCACCGTCTCCCACGGAACGCCGAGCGCGCTCAGCACGATCGCCGCGCCGAACCCCGCACGGTCCTTGCCCTGGGTGCAATGAAACACGAGCGGCCGGCTGGCCGGCTCGCGAAGCGTCCGCAACAAGCCCCCAAACTGCTCCGCGAAGTCGCTCACCAACAGCCGATTCACCCGTTCGAGCAGGTTTGGCGGCAGCTGCGAGAAGTCGCCCTTCAAGAACATCGGAATGAGCTTCGAGAACACGTCGCTCGAGGCGATGGGCATCGGTCGGAGCTTCGCCCCGGGCGGCAAGCGCCCTTGCCCACGCGCCGCGATCTCCTGCGGCGATCGAAAATCGACGACTGTCCTGATGCCGAGCGCCGCCAACTTGTCGACATCGTCTTGGCTGAGTTGGCTGAGCTCGCCCGAGCGGTAGACGGCGCCCCATCGAACACGCCGGCCGTCCGCCGCCTCGTAGCCGCCGAGGTCGCGAAAGTTGGGCTGCCCTTTCAAAGGAACGTGCCGATTCATAGAAGCCCTCTATGGCCTCCCCGCTCGCCGGGCGCCACCCCTGAGCCACCCCTAGCCCTCTCGGCCGAGCGCCGCCAAGGTTTCGAGGTCTTGGACGGCGGATACGAGACGCGCGATGTTGGCCGCGGTGATTGCCTCGCCATAGTTCTCGGTCGGAGTGATCAGCCAGCCGATCACCAGCCCCCAGATCGCAGCCTGCCGATATCGGAGCCATGCTTCGCTCGGGCTGGGCGCGCTCCGGACGCCATGCTGCAAGAGCGCCTCGAGGTAGCGCTCGAGCAAGGCGCGGTCGTGCCGGCGGCGTTGTTCGGTCGATAAGCCGGTGATGACGAGATAGGTGAAGTCGTGCGCCCACCTTCCCCTCATCATGAGCTGCCAATCGAGAAACCCACCTCGCGCATCGGGCAAGAGATACGTATTGGCGATGTGCGGGTCCCCGTGAAGCAGCGTCTGCGGGCCTTCGGCCAGGATGCGCTGCCCCTTCCACAAGGCTTCCCAAAGCGCGTCGACCGTCTTGCCGAGCGGCTGGATGAGCGCAGCCTTGTACTCGTTCGTCTCGACTTGATTGCGAATCAGGTCGAGCCCGAGCGCCTGGAACACCGGCGCCATACCGCCCGACAGCGGCGTGGCAAGCCATCGAAGCTCGGAATCGAGCCACGGGCTTTCCCAGTAGCGTGCATGGAGCGCCGCCAACGTGCTCATCAACCCTTGCATCTCTTCGAGAGTTACGCTCGTCATCGCGTTCGGGAACCGCGCCCCGCGAAGCGTCAGGTCCTCCATGAGCACGCCGAAGCTCCGATTCGCCTCGTCGAAGATGCTCCCAAAGCACAGGGGCGCTTCGATCGAGAGCTCGGGCCTGATGCTCCGATAAAACCGCACCTCGTTCACGTACATGGCATCGGGCGCGTGCGGATAGCGCCGCTGATAGGCGCCGATGGCCGAAAACACCCACGGCCGAAGACGGGAGCCGAATGGCAGCGAGCCGAGCGCGCGCAGAGTCTTGCCCGTGAGCTGAATCGCCGACGGCCCAAAGCGCAGGCCCCGATGCAAGAGCACCGTCTTGAGCAACATCCGCGACGGAAGCCCGACGTCGCGTTCGTATTCGAGCTCGAGTGCCACCCGGTCGGCCGTCGACGCCACGCCATCGCCACGGTGGGCGCTGCGCAACACCTCGAGGCCGGTCACGAGCGCACCCGGGTGCTGCTCGGCGAGCAACGCCGTCACCACCTCGGGCGTCAGATCATCGAGCCTCGATGGAAACCGAAGTTGCGGCATGGCTCGAGGTCAGCCCCGCTCGACCTGCGCCTTGAGGTCCTCATTGAAGCCCGCGTACGACGGGCCGAGCTCCGCCCGCAGAAGCGCCCAGACCAAAGGTGCCAAAATCCCGGAAAACCTCTCCCCGTGACGAAAGTGCGTCCGCCTCCCGCCATCGCGCGGCTCCAAGATGAAATAATGGCTTCCCGTGATGAGCCCCTTCGGCCCGCCACGCCAACGAAGCTCGCGCGCCTCGTCTGCTCTTTCGATGACCACCGGAGAGCCCAATGCCCGCCCAAACAACGGAAACTCAACGCGTCCGCGCTCTCCGACGACGGCCTGGCCCCTCAGCTTGAAGGAACGGCTCCACTCCCCGTGCCTCTCGAAGTCGACCAAATGCCTCCACACGGCCTGCGGCGGCGCATCGATCGTGACGTTCGTCTCGTGGGTCACCATCGGAGTGAAAGTATCACGGTGCAAGTTCCCCGCGGCGCGAGAGGTCAAGCCACCTGGTGCGCCGTTGGTGGGCTCGACTCCCGGCCCTCTTGCCAGACAGCCGGGCGCGTGCCCGTCTCTGGGGCAACGAAGGCGTCCCAAAGGTGCATCGCCGCGTAGGCGCGCCAGGGTCGCCAACGTTCAGCTAAGCTCTCGAGCTCCACAGAGGAGATGGAGCCGGCGTCGCGGGCCGAAGCTTTGCGCAGCCAGGGGTCATTCGGCGGAAATGCGTCAGGCTCCCGGTAGACGCGCATCGCGATGTATTGCGCGGTGGTGGCGTTGAGGTCCGCGATCGAGCGGAGCCCCTCGATCGCCGCATCGAGCGATGGCGCGCCGTCGAGACGAAGCGCCCCCTCGTGGACCGCCTTGGACAGAGCCTGAATCGAACGGCTCCGGCGAGTGGGAATGCCGACCGATTCGAGCCGCGCTTTGCTCAACACGTACGGGCTCGGGAAGACGTGCGTCAGGGAGGGCTGCGAAGTCTCGATCCGCTTGCCGTACTTTTCGACGATGCGATCGATGAGCTCAGATGCCTCTTCGGGAGTGATGTGCTGATTGAGCAGCATCATGACCGCAGTCTCGAAATGATCGAACGCGCCGGGCACGCGCAGCCCCGGGTTTGCCCGAAGGCTCCGATCGAGGAGCGGGTGTCCGTCGAGATGATCGAGGATGGTGTGCAGCGGCGCGTCGAGGTCGAACAAACGCCGCACCCCGGAGACTACGTCGAGCAAATGCGAGCCGAGAGAGCTACTCACCCGAACGCTCAGGGCCTGCTCGCTAGGCTCGTAGGTCACACAGATCTCCCCAGTGGCCCTGCCAAACGATGCGGTGCGGCAGTATCGATCGGATACTACCTGCTCCACACCCGAGGCCGTCCATGGGTCGATGAACTGGAGCATTCTTCCCCACGCGAAGGGGCCCTCGATTGGAATCTGGATCTCGAGCTTGCTCGCGACTCGATTTGGATTCTTCCGAAGGGCGGTCGGAGGGCAGCCGTACACCTCGTTGATCACGGCGTTGAAGCGCCGCACGCTGCCGAAGCCGGCGGCCCGCGCGATGTGGGCCATCGAAAGGCTGGTGGTTTCGATCAACCGGCGCGCGAAGTCCGCCCGGCGCATCAGCGCGACCTGAACGGGGGACTTGCCCAGGTGCTTGTGGAATAGCCTCCGAAGCTGGCGCGCGCCGATGCCGAGTCGCTCGCACAACGCGTCGATATTGGCATGGTCGAGGACGCCATCCTCGATCAGGCGGAGGGCACGGGAGACGGTACTGGACGCTCCCTGAACATCTTCGGATTGTTCAACGGGCATACGGGGGAACTTCGAAGCTAAACCAATTTCGGCAATAGCGTTAGCACTTTTCGGCCACAAGAAGGGTGTTTCGCTCGTTTTGGTGTGCACGTGTAAGCCAGCTCACACATCGCGGATGGATCCCTATGGAATCGCGGCGGAGCAATCCGGTGCACAGCTGCCCGACGTACCGTCGTTGACACCATCGTCGCAGACCTCGCCTGCCGCCGCGTTGACCGTGCCGTCACCACAGATCGCAAGCGTGCAATCCGCATCGCAGGCCGCGCTCTGGCCGCCCGTGTCGCACTGCTCACCCGCGGAAGGATTGGCCCGCCCATCGCCGCAGACCACCGCGGTGCAATCGCCGTCGCAGGCGGCCGTTTCGCCGCTGGTGTCGCAGGTCTCACCCGCAGCCGTGTTGGTCACGCCGTCACCGCACACCACCGCCGTGCAATCCGCGTCGCAGGTGGCGCTGGCTCCGCCCGTGTCACAGGTCTCGCCTGCCGCCGTGTTCGTCACGCCGTCGCCACACGCCACCGCCGTGCAATCCGCGTCGCAGGTCGCGCTTGCCCCGCCCGTGTCACAGGTCTCGCCTGCCGCCGTGTTCGTCACACCGTCGCCGCACGCCGGCGCCGTGCAATCTGCGTCGCAGGTCGCGCTTGCCCCGCCGGTATCGCAGGTCTCGCCCGCGGCCGTGTTGGTCACGCCGTCACCACAAGCCGGCGCCGTGCAATCCGCGTCGCAGGTCGCGCTCTGACCGCTGGTGTCGCAAGTCTCGCCGGCCGTCGCGTTGGTCACGCCGTCGCCACACGCCGCCGCCGTGCAGTCCGCGTCGCAGGTCGCGCTCTCGCCGCTGTCATCGCAGGTCTCACCGGCCGTGCCGTTGATGGTGCCATCACCACATGCGGCCGGCGTGCAATCGGCGTCACACGATCCACTCTCGCCGCTGGTGTCGCACAGCTCGCCGGCCGTCGCGTTGGTCACGCCGTCGCCACACGCCGCCGCCGTGCAGTCCGCGTCGCAGGTCGCGCTCTCGCCGGCGTCGTCGCAGGTCTCGCCCGTTTCGATGAGACCGTTGCCGCACTGTGCCGGCGCCGCGCAGCCAGGCTCACACAAGCCGGGGCCGGTGCCGTTGTTGACGCCGTCGTCACAGACCTCGCCGGCTGCCGCATTCAAGAGGCCGTCGCCACACACCGGTGCGGTGCAATCGGTGTCGCAGGTCGCGCTCTCGCCCCCGTCGTCGCAGGTCTCACCGGAGGTGGTGTTGAGCAGGCCGTCGCCGCAGAGCGCAGCCGTGCAGTCGGTGTCGCAGGTCGCGCTCTCACCGGCGTCGTCGCAGGTCTCGCCGGCCGAGGTGTTCGTCAGGCCATCCCCGCAAGCCGCAGGCGTACAATCGTTGTCGCAGCTCGCGCTTTGGCCGCCGTCGTCGCAAATCTCGCCGCGCGTCACGTTGATGGTGGAATCGCCGCACACCGCAGCCGTGCAGTCGGTGTCGCAGGTCGCGCTCTCACCGGCGTCGTCGCAGGCCTCGCCCGCCGCCCCGTTGGCAATTCCATCACCGCAGAGCGGCGCGGTGCAATCGACGTCGCAGGTCGCGCTCTGGCCGCCCGAATCGCACACCTCTCCGGCCAAGGTGTTGAGAAGTGCGTCGCCGCACACCGGGAGCGTGCAATCGGCGTCACAGGTCGCGGTCTGGGTGGTCTCGTCACAGTCCTCGCCGGCAGCGGCATTGGCGATCCCGTCGCCGCAAGCCGCGAAGGTGCAGTTCGAGTTACAAAGCGCGCTCTCGCCTCCGTCGTCGCAGATCTCGCCCGCGGCCGTGTTCAACACGTTGTCGCCGCAGATCGGCGCGGTGCAGTCGGCGTCGCAGGTCGCCGTCTGAACGCCCTCGTCGCAGTCCTCGCCGCGCGACACGTTCACCGTCGAGTCGCCGCAAACCGCCGCCGTACAATCGAGATCACAGCTCGTGCTCTCTCCGCTCGCGTCACACGTCTCGCCGGCGGTGACGTTGGTGACGCCGTCGCCACAAGCCGGGGCGGTGCAGTCCACGTCGCAGGTCGCGCTCTCGCCCGCATCGTCGCAGACCTCGCCCGCGGTTGCATTGACGACCCCATCGCCGCAGGCCGCCGGCGTGCAGTCCGGATCGCACGACCCGCTTTCACCCGAGGTGTCGCAGAGCTCGCCCGCGGTGGTGTTGGTGTTTCCGTCTCCACAGGCCACGAAGGTGCAGTCGTCGTCGCAGGTCGCGCTCTCGCCGCTGTCGTCGCACTCCTCACCCGCGGCCGCGTTGACGATCCCGTCGCCGCAACCCGCGAGGGTGCAGTCGGCGTTGCAGGTCGTGGTCTGGCCGCCGGTGTCGCATTGCTCGCCCGCCAGCTGATTCAAGAGACCGTCCCCGCAGCTCGGCAAGCTGCAGTCGCTATCACAGGACGCCGTCTGGCCGGCGCCATCACACGCCTCGCCCGCGGTCGCGTTGGTCAGGCCGTCGCCGCACAGCGCCGCCGTGCAGTTGGCGTCGCAGGTCGCGCTCTCGCCAGCGTCGTCGCAGGTCTCGCCCGCCGCCACGTTGGTCAGGCCGTCGCCGCAAGCGGCCGGGGTGCAGTCGTTGTCACACGCAGCGGTCTGGCCGCCCCCGTCGCAGATTTCGCCGGAGGTCACGTTGAGGGTGCCATCGCCGCACAGCGCAACCGTGCAATCGGTGTCACACGTCGCGCTCTCGCCGGCGTCGTCGCACTCTTCGGTGGTTTCGTTGAGGCCGTTGCCGCATTGTGCGGGCGCGGCGCAGCCCGGCTCGCACATCCCAGGGCCCGTGCCATCGTTGACGCCGTCATCGCAAACTTCACCGGCGCTCACGTTGAGCAGGCCGTCGCCGCAAACCGGCGGCGTGCAGTCGGCGTCGCAGGTCGCGCTCTCGGCGCCGTCGTCGCATTGCTCACCCGCAGTCACGTTGAGCAAACCGTCGCCGCAAACCGGCGTGGTGCAGTCGATGTCGCAGCTCGCGCTCTCGCCTGCGCTATCGCACGCCTCACCCGCGCTTTGGTTCCGCAGGCCATCACCGCACACGGGAAGCGTGCAGTCGACGTCGCAGGTGGCGCTCTCGCCCCCGTCGTCGCAAGCCTCCCCGGCCGTGGTATTCGCGAGCGCATCGCCGCAAATCACCTCGGTGCAATCGATGTCGCAGGCCGCAGTCTCGCCGCCGCCATCGCACTCCTCGCCGGCGGCCGCATTGAACGTCGCGTCACCGCAGACCGCAAACGTACAGTTCGCATCGCAGGTCGCCGTGGCCGTGCCGCCCTCGTCACAGTCCTCGAACGTCTCGACGCTGAAGTTGCCGCAGGTCGCAGGCGCTCCGCAGCCCGGCTCGCAAAGCCCGGGCCCCGTGCCGTCGTTCACCCCATCGTCGCAAATCTCGCCGGCCGTGGTGTTCAAGACGGCATCTCCGCACACGACGAGGCTGCAATCGACGTCGCAGGTCGTGCTCTCGCCGCCCGTGTCGCACTCCTCGCCGGCGCTCAAGTTGAGCGTCGAATCACCACAACGGGCCGCGGTGCAGTTCGCGTCGCAGGTTGCTGTTTCGCCGCCGTCGTCACACTGCTCGCCGGCCACCACGTTGATGAACGAATCGCCGCAGCCTGCAAGAGTGCAATTCGCGTTGCAGGTCGGGGTCTGCCCGCCGCTGTCACAGATCTCACCCGCGGTGATGTTGAGCGTCCCGTCTCCGCAATACGCCGCCGTGCAGTTTGCGTCGCAGATCGCGGTCTCGCCTCCAAAGTCACAGACCTCGCCGGCGGCCACGTTGTGCAAGCCATCGCCACACTCGGCCGGGGTACAGTCTACGTCACAAGCCGCGCTCCAACCGCTGTCGTCACATTGCTCGGTGCCTTGGACGTTCCCGTTCAGGCAGACTTGAAACTCGTTACAGTTCAAGCACTCGAGATCGCCGCCGTCGTTGACGCCATCATCGCACAGCTCGGTGACCTCGCGGATCCCGTTGCCGCACAGGGCGTTGGGCGTACAAGCAATGCTCAGCTGACGGAGCTGATCGCAGCGCGTATCGCTGTCGCTGACCCTCAGCGTCACCGTATAGTCGCCCACGGTGGGACACTGGAACGTCGTGGTCGCGGCGGTGCCGTCGGTGATCGTGCCCCCGGTCGCCGTCCACAGATAGGTCACCGGCGCGGTGTCGTCCGGGTCGGTCGCCAGCGCTTGCAACGTGACCGGATCCATCAACACCGTGGTCGCCGGGTCCGCCGACACCTGCTCGATCTCCGGGCAGAAGTTGAGCTGGAAGGTGATGTCGACCCCCACCTCGCCGTTGGGGAGCGTATCGCTGGTCGGGCAGGTGAGCGTAGAGCTCACGATCGTCGTCGTGTCATCCTCGATGTCGAACGTGGCGGACCCTTCGCAGAAGGGATTCGGGTCGTTGGCCTTGTAGGCCACCATGAAGAGCGAATAACCCGTGGCGACGGGAAGCTGGGTCAGCCGAAAGGTCGTGACCGGATCCGCGACGCCGACATTGCCCTGGATTGGGGCGGGGAGCGCCGTCGGGTGGTTGACCGTGTACTGCAACGTGGCCGCGCCGACCTCGGAGGCCGTGAGCGCCACCGTGACGGTCACGGCCGCGGTGGGAGTCTGGTCGGATGAACCGGATTGTTCACAGGCCGCCCCAAAAGCAAGCAAAAGCGCGATCAAAGCTATGAAGCGTGAACTCATGCGTTGACCCCATAGGTCGAGGCGCGAGCGCAACGGGTGCTCGCACGAACGGGAGCCCCGGTTATCGCAGCAAACGCGCGACCTTGCCAAGCCCGAATCCAACGGGTGGCAGATGCACGCACATGTCTGGGGCTCGAAATCACTTGCTTAGTACTCCGCCGTACAATCGGCCGCGCAGCCGTCGCCGCTCACATTGTTGCCGTCGTCACAACCCTCGCCGCCGTTGAGCGCGTCGTCACCGCAGAGATTGCACACATCCGTGGCGGGACCGGTGCAGGTGAGGAGGTCGATGAACGTGTCGTTCAAAATCAGCAACTCGACCTCCCGAATCTGCGCCAAGGGCGTCCCCAAATAGAAAAGGTCGAATTCGTAGCTCGGGTCGGCTGCAGGCGTGATCAAGACTTGGCTGCGGATCGCCGTGATCCGAACCCGGTCCGTATCTGGGCCGCCGGTAATGCTGTCGAAGCCGGCGCCAGGCCAAAGCGTAATGGTGTCGTTGCCGAAGCCGCCGTCGATCAGGTCGTTGCCAGGCCCGCCGTCGATCGTGTCGACCCCGTTGTTCCCATAGATCGTATCATTGCCCGCGTTGGCCCAAATGAGATCCCCGGCGTTACCACCGTCGATATCCATGTCGTTCAAAATGATGAAGCTGTCCGCCAAGAACATCACGTCCAGGCTATTGAGCGGAGCCAGTCTTTCCACGCCGCAAATGCGTTGCGTGCCGATGGGATCCTGAACCAACAGCACATCGCCCAAATTGGTCCCCTGAAGCAAATCGTTTGGACCGAAGCTCGTGTACGACGAGGTGTTGACGTTGAAGTTTCCATTCACGAGCGTCGACAGTCCGCTATACGGATTGAACAAGGTCGCGTTGTAGGGCTGGAAGGTGCCGACGAACGTCATCACACTCGCGCTCTGATCCGCGGTGAAGGGAACGCCCGGGTCGCACACGCCCGCCTGGCAGGTGCTGTTGCAGTCGTCGCAGGCAATGCCGTCGGGCGCGGGATCGTTGATGCAAACACCGGTGGCAAAGCCGCAGCGGTCTCGGGTGCATTCATTGCCGTCGTCGCAGTCGACGCCCGCGCACAGGTCGGGGCACTCGATGGTGAGGCAGCGGATCCGGTCGCAGTCCTCGTCTCCGTCGCTGACCCGCACGCAGATCTCGGTGGGACCCGGATAGAGCGGATCGCACGTGTACGTCGTGTCGAACCCATTCGGATCGCCGAAGGTGCCGTGCCCCGCGGGCGCGTACAGCGTGCTCGTCAAACCCGGGTCCGGCCCGGGCCAGCACGACGGAGGGTTCGAGCCGAAGTCACAGGTTTGCGGATCGCAGTTCTGGCCGCAGGTGTTGTCGATGTCGAACGAAGAGGTCTGGATCCTCGTGACCGCCGGGACGGCAGCGGGAACCACGGTCGGCACGGCGCCGAGCCAGAAGAGCTGCGGGCAGTAGTTGCCATGCACCACGTCGAACGTGCCGTCGATGTCCGCGTCGCCGCTTGGAGGATTGACGCTCAGCGAGCACTCGAGAACGATGTCGAACTTGGTGGGTGCCAAGGGGTCGCTGTCGTCGAGAACCGGGAGCGATTGGTTTCCCGAGCAGATCACCTCGTCTTCGTAGAACACCCACAACGTGATCGAGCAGAACGAAAGTGGAAGGTCCATGAACATCGACCACACCGGTGGATTCGCATTGGCGTCGACTTCCAAGTTCCCGGTGACGTCGATCGAGTCGTCGTACGGTGTGAGCGTGCTGCCTGGACAAGTGATCCGGTAGCTCACGAAGTCGATCAACATCGCGAGCTCCTCGGGCGCCGTCGCGGGGTCCTCGATGACGAGACTGACCTCGGTGCTCCGAGATCCCCCACCGCCACCGTCCTCGATGACCGGGCTTCCGCCGTCGCACGCCACGCTAAGAGCGATGCACGACAGCACAACCATTCGAATGACGGGCGGATGCAGCATTAAGGGTATAGGCCCGGGGCGTGGGCCCAGATTCGCGTTTGGGGGAGAGGAACGTAACTCGCATCCACGCGCGAGATCAATTCAATCCCGCGGAGTTTCCGACAGCTTCTGAGGCTTTTGTGAGCATGCCCACACACCGTGCCACAGAGGCCGACAGTCCGAATCGATCCATCCGATCGCTGAAAACGGTCATCCGGCTTGCAGGCTTGGTCATTGCCCGGATATGTGCAGCCGCGCAAGCTCCGGAAATGAGCCCGCATCCCCTGTGCTTCGTGCTTCTTCTCGGCGCCGTCACCGCGTGCGGCGAGGCCAACGGTGGGCTCATGGGGACGGGAGGCACCGGAGGCGCGGGTGGTGACGGCGGAGACCCGTTATCGAAACAGACCGATTACCTTCTCAGCTGCACGATCGATACGCTCTTGCTCGAGCTTCCGATCGAGCTCGTCTATGCGCTGGATCGTCCGTACGTGGCGGGCGCTTCCTCCGAGCTCACGTTTTCCGCCGCGGTGACCTTCAGCGAAGACTCCGCGGTCGCCTTCGTCGACGCGGGCTTTCGCAACGTCGACATCATCTCCTTGGAGGTTGCGACCTCCGTCGAGGGGGCGACCCCGGACGTGTTGCAAGCTTCGCTCGCCTCCGCCCCGATCAACGATTTCGACCTCGAGGCGGACACAGACCGCAACGGGCGGCCCGGTCCGCACCGACTGGAGCTCGAGCCCATCACCACCACGAGCTCCGCGGAACAAGGCGCGGATCAAGTTGAGCTCCGTCTCACCATGGATCAGATCTCGCTCGTGCTCGGCGACTTCGAAGTGCCGGTCGAGTGCCTCGCCCCCACGCTGGTGGGATTCTCCGTGCGCTTTGCTGTGACGCCGGCGCCTTGATCGAGCGACGCGGCTAGGCTCGACGTCGGCGACCCGCCCGTGTTCCGATGCGTCCCGCCAGCATTCCCAAAGCCAAGAGAAGCAGCGCATCGAACGCTGCCCCCGGGGACGACGAGGGCCCCACGCGGCAGTCGCTGCTGCTTCTCGGCACGAACGGCACCGTGGGGGCGGAGTCCTGCCCGTCGAGAAGCTTGTCCCGATCTCGATCGATCCCCGCGCGAGTGCCCGAGCCCGGCGGCACGCACGTGAAGGTCAACGCCTGACCGGGGACGGCTGCCGCAGTCTCCAGCTGATTCCGAGACCACGCCGCCTCGGTGGCCAGGTCGCTCTTGAACGTGTCAGCGCCTTGATAGACCCAGCCGCGCATCCGCCCGCCGACGACGCCCTTGACGATCAAATCGCATTCCTCGGCTTGGATGTTGCCCGGCAGCACGAAGCTGGTTTCGGCTCGTTCGATCAACAGGGTGATCCGGTCGTCGACGGCGGGCCCACTCGTATCGTTCAGCGTGATCTGTTGTCCGACGATGGGGGCCAGGTCGCTTTCGAAGGCCATGATCAACGCCTCGATGCCCGCCTCCTCGCCCAGGTTCGTGCTGAATGCTGCCGCAGCCAAAAAATCACCCACGGTGGCGACGCTGCCGTCGTGAAGGAACCCGGTGGCGCGCACTTGATCGCCCGTGAAGACGCCCGGCGCGTTCGGAAAAAAGCCCGAAGGCATCTGACCGAACATGCCGACCTTCTGATAGGCATTGCGCAAGTGCGGCACCTTGAACTCCATCGCCTCTCCCTCGAACGTGGAGCCGCCCGAGGTTCCGAAGAAGCCCTGTGCGCGATCGAGCAGATGACACCCGTTGCAGTTCGCGACGCCGTCGGTGACCCGGCCGTTGTACAGGGCGAGCCCCGCCTGCTGCTGGGCGGTGAGCGAATTGTCGAGCGCACGAATCGGATTGGGCGGATAGGCGAGCTGCAGGATGAAGTCGGTGAAGGCCTGCATGTCGGCGGGGGCGAGCTCTCCTTCGTCCCGGCCGAGCAGCCCCGGGAACGCCACGTTGAACTCGTTGAAGGCCCGGTTGGCGCAGGCGGGATCACTCGGCGTCGGGCTGCACTCCGGACCGGTGCGGTCCCCCCGCCAGTGCATCGGACCCGCGTGCTTCATGCCCCGAAGGCTCTGCGTGGTCATCGGCCCCTTCAGGGGATCGAAGGGCTCGAGCTCGTTGATGGGAGGGAAATCGACCTCGGGCGGTGAGGGATTGAGGTTGAGCACCGCCGCACCGTCCGGGTCTCCCAGATCCCAAGCGAGGTCGTCCATGTCGCCGAACACGTGGCAGCTGCTGCAGGAGGCCTCGCCGTTGCTCGATGTGAGCTTCGCGTCGTAGAGGAACTTGCGCCCGTTGCGCACCAAGGCGTTTTCCGGCGTGAAGAACGAGCTCGTGTGCAGGATGGAATGGTCGGTCGTATCGATGACGTACACCCGATCGCGGCTGGCGACGTAGAGGCGGCGGCCTGGGTCGTCGAGCGCCAAGCCGCTCGGCCGCTCCATCACGGGGATGAGGTTCGCGGCGTCGGGCACGAAGGTGTCGTTCTCGATCTCCGTCGTGTCGTAGACGGCCACCGCGTTGGAGCCGAACGCCGCGACGTAGAGCGTGCTACCATCGGCGCTGATCGCCATGGCGAGTGGCGTGGCGACGCTCCGACCCTTGACGCTGGCCGGCACCGGGTGAAGGTCGTAGTCGATGTGCTTGTTGAGGTGACGGGGCGCCACGCTGAGCTCGGTGCGGGGCGTGCCGAGGTCGTCCCCCGACGCATCGAGCACCGTGATCCGGGACTTGTGAAGGTTGCCGCGAACGGAGGCTGGATCACCGGAGGGCTTCGGACCGAGCACACTCACGTACTCGCCCGTGCCCTCGAACCGGACGCGGTTGTTGGCGTCGGTGTTGGTCACGTAGACGTTCTTGGTCACGGGGTTGACGATCATGTTGAAGAGGATCGTTCCTACGCCCGCCACCGATCCGAGCTCGGTCGGCACCGACGCGTTGGCGTCGATCTCGAACACATCCAAGTCTGGAATGGAGAAAGGAACGGCGTTGTTCCAGTTGCGGTCGAGCTCGTCCCGCCACTGTCCCGAGGTCGCGTCGAAACCGACCATCATGCCCGTCTCCCGGCTCTCGATGCCGCCGATGTTCGTCCAGGGCTGCGGGCGCCTTCCGGGATACGAAGTGCCCTGGATGCTGCAGGGCTCCGATTGGTTGACGTTGCACACCAACGACTCCCCGACCGCGGTGGTTTGATTTCCCGAACGATAGACCGCGGCGTAGACCTTCGACCCGTCGGGCGTGGCAGCGAGCGCGCGCGGACGGTCGCCGAACAACGTGAGGATGGTCAGCGGGGTGCCCCCGAGCGAGCTCCCAAGCGAGGTGGCCTCGAAGACCCACACGTCGGCGCGCCCGACGCCAGGGACCTCGTACTGGCCATCCGGGTACGGGCTGTTCTGGCCGCGGTGTGCAGTGGTGATGAACGCCCTGTTGCCTGTGGGGCCGGCGAAGACGATGTCGCGTGGCTCGTCCCCGACCAGCAGCGTTCGAACGACCCGTGGCGGCGAAAGGGACATGTCGACGATGCTCACGCTGTCGGAGAGATGATTGACGACCCAGACCTCGCCATCGTTGCGCGGAGCCACCGCGACCGGCTCCAAGCCGACCGGGACCGATGCCTCGGCGACGGGCAACCCGGTCGAGAGATCGTACACCTCGAGGTAGCCGTCCGGCGTGTTGACCACGAACAAGCGCGTCTTGTCCGGGGATAGGGCGACGGGACGCACCGGGTCCGACTCGAACAACGTGTAGTCGGGCTGGGCGTGGGCGGCCGATAGCGGCAGCCCTGCCACCAGCCACACGGCGGCACAGAAACGAGCGAGGGGGATGCGCATCGAATGTCGAGGGTGCTACGGATGGCGCTCGCATGCCAGCCCATGCGGTCGCGGAGGCCGCTCGGGCCCCGCCATCGACGGCCCGCTCTTTTTCACGGCGCCAGAGTTTTTTGTGCTAAGCAGCTGCCCCATGCGTTGGTTGATTCTCACTCTCATCGTCCTTAGTTTCGCCTGCTCCAAGAAGGAGGCGGCCGCCCCGGCGGAGCCCGAGCAGAGCGTGGAGACCGAGGCGCCTGCCGAAGCATCTGCAAAGAGCGAGGAGCAGGCCGCCGAGCCGACCGAGACGGAGCCTGCGGCGGAGCCCGAGCCGAAGCCGGAGTTGCCCGAGGCGCTCAAGGGCGAAACGCCTGCTATCAGCGCACCCCCGGTGGTCGAGCTGCTCGAGCCGGGAAAGGAGCCGCGCACGGTGCTGCGCTCGAAGGTCGCGAAAGGCTTCGAGCAAAAGCTGACCGCGGAGGTGGGCTATGCGCTCGAGGCGATCGTCGTGATCATGAAGGTGGCCTCCCCGAGAACTTTGATCTCTTACGACCTCACGATGCGTGCTCGAAAAATCGAAGACGACGGAACCGTGCGGGTCGCATTCACCGTCGACCGCGCCGCGATGGACGCGAGCGTGTCCGCGGAAACCGAGGACGCCAAGAGCGCCGACCAGATGAAAGAGATGACCCGAGTCACCGGGAGCTATGCGTGGGGACCGCACGGAGGCATGACCGACCTTGACATCCAAGCGCCGCCCGATGCATCCGTGTCGACCCAAAGCCGGATCGACGGCATCCGTTGGGCGCTGACCCAAATGATCCCCGCGTTTCCAAAGGAGCCCGTCGGTGAGGGCGCCAAGTGGACCGTCCACGAGGGCGTCCTGCAAGGCGGCGTGCACGTCAATCAGCTGACGACGATGGAGTTGGTGAAGGTGAAAGGCAGCCGCGTCGAGCTTGCCCTCACCGTAAGGCAAACCGCTGCGGAGCAGCCCTACACCAACCCCGACACCGGCGCGTCGATGACACTGCTCACGCTCGACGGAGATGTCATTGGCTCGCTCACCTGGGACCTCTCCGAGCTCGCGCCCCGCGCCGCCGACATCGACCTCGACCTCGTGACGGGCACGCGCCAAGTGCAAAGCGACAGCAAGCGGAAGGTGGACATCGCGGTCTTCACCGACCGCACCGTCAAAGTCACCCCGAAGAAGTAGCGCCACGCCCGCAAGGCGGAAGCGCTCCGAGCCTCGCCTCGGCCCCGTCCCAATCAGGTCGTGTTTTCCGAGGGTAACGGCAGTCGGCGTCCGGATTTGACACCCGATCGGAACTTTTCGGACGTTCGGGCCCGCGCCACCGTCGCCGAACGCCAGGCGAAGCCGTTTCTGTCGAGCCGCTCGAACCGAGTCGCACGGTCCGGAATCGTCGACCGGTCGCGCAGATCGAGGCGCCACTCCAGTCACGCGAGGCCAGGATCTCCTGTGATTCAAGGCGCGACACGTCGGCGGAGCCTCGAGATCAAAACGTGGCGCACGATGTGGGCTTTTTTGCACCACTGTGTGCGTCCTCACAGATTTTGCAGAAACAACCCCGACCGCGGATGCAAAGCGTGTCCAGAGGTGTTGACTTTGCGATTCGTGTTGAGATAGCCACTCCTCCGTGAATCCCGTTTCACGAGCTGCGCATTGCGCAGAATCATTAATTCAAGGAGCGCAAGGAATGAGCAAGACACGATTTACCCCATGGATCGTGCTCGCCTGTATCAGTGCCCTCGCAGCTTGTACGAGCGGCGAGGGTGGTACGGCGGGCAACACCGAGCTCAACGTAGTCGTCCCGAATGGGTCGCCTGCACTCGGTGGCGGGTCGACAGCCCCCGGTTCAATCGACATCCAAACCGTCGAGTACACCATCAACTGCCTCGGCAATAGCGACACGTTCCTCGAGAACGCGGCCAGCTTCCCCGACGAGGTACGCGTTGAAGGTAATCTCGAAGTCGTAGACGGCCGGACCGACCCCCAGGGTACGATCCCGCCCGAGTTCGGCACCCCTCGCCCCGGCGATGGCGCCGAAGTCTATCAAGGCTTCATGGACCTTCCCCCCGGACCATGCACCGTGCAGCTTCGCGCACGTGACAACGACGGCGAGGTCATTTGTACGGCGACCGAGCCCTTCACCATCACCGCCGACACCACGACCAGGGTCAACTTGGTGCTCGTGTGTGACGTGAGCTTCCAGGCTCCGGTCGGCATGCTCGACACCCTCGCGACGTTCAGCTTCTTGGTCAGCAACTTCTGTCCTGACCTCATCGCGCTCAACTGTCTCGACAGCAACCCGGTGGAGCAAGTGATTGCGCCTCCGCCCATCCCGCCGGTCGCGGCCACCACCTGTGAGGTGCGCTTCCGCGACGGCGACAGCCAGTGCGGCAATAGCTGCGACCCGCAGACCTGCTCGGTGACCCCGGAAGGCATCGACTGTGTGCCGGCTCCAGAGCCGGCCGGTGGCGTGTCGACGACCATCACCTGTGTGGACGGTCGCATCGACTGTGACTTCAACCCGCTCACCACCGAGACCTCGTGTACCTTCAGCGGCGACACGCTCGGCAACACGCCGGTCCTCGGTCCCATCGTCCCGAACACCCCGGGCGACGGCGCCTTCGCGGTCGCTTGCATTCCGCCGGCTCTTGGCGGTGCGCCAGGCGCGACGGTGGTCTGCACCGCGGTGACCACCGACGGTGACGAGGACTGTAACAAGGTCAAGACCGTCAGCGTCAACTGCCCAGGCCTCACGCCTTGTCAGGCCTTCGACGAAGCCAACGGCGGCAGCGGCACCCAGGGTGGCGCGGACGCCTTCTGTGACTCGGCAGATGGCACCGAATGTATCGCGTCGGCCTGTGTCAACGCCGGTTGCGACGGCACGACCGCCAATTGCTGCGTCGGCAGCAACACGCCCGGGGGTACGGTGTGCACCAATGCACCGCCGCCTGCTGTGTGTGACGGCGCGGGCAACTGCCAATCCCAGGACTGCAACGCGCAACCTGATCCGGATGGCTCCTGCGACGACGGCAACGAGTGCACGATCGACACTTGCGACGCGCCTCCCGCCACCACTTGCAGCAACACCCCGAACACAGGGGCTGCTTGTGCGGGCGCTGGCAACCCCGGCGACGGCACCTGCGATGCGGCGGGCATCTGTCAGCCGAACAACGAGTGCTTGGTCGACGGCGATTGCCCGAACACCCCACCCGCTCCACAGGACCCGCAGTGTACAGCGCCAGTGTGTAACACGGCTCCGTTCGCCAACGTCTGCGAGACGGTCGTTACACCCGGCATCGTCTGCGACTTCAACCCAGGTGCGGGCGATGGCCAGTGCACCGCAGCCGGCACGTGCATCTTCGCGCCACCGGCTTG
>LJTN01000002.1 GCA_001303415.1 Myxococcales bacterium SG8_38 | reverse complement strand
TCGCCGTCTTCGTTCCGATGTGGCGTGTAGCGCACGTGATCGGAGAAAGACACCGTTTCCTTGAGCAGCTGCTTTCGCTCCCGAAGCGGAAGCCTGGTGATGTCGTGCTCATCTACGTAGAGCAGGTCGAAAAGATAGAGATAAGCACGGACATGTGTCTTGCGAGCCTTGCTCGCCTCCTCCACGCCGATGCGCTGTTGCAGCCGCGCAAAGCTGGTCTTCTTTCCCTCGAAGGCGACGATCTCGCCATCGGCGATGAAGCTCCTCTCTTGATTTGCCTCGAGCTCCTCGACCAAGTCCGGCCAGGTTTCGTTCATCTCGCGCTCGTTGCGAGACATCAGGCGAATCTTCCCATTCTTGCTGAACACCAGACAGCGCACCCCGTCGAGCTTTCGTTCGTAGATCCAGTCGGGATCGGAGAAGCGCTCGTCCGTCAAGGTCGCGAGCATGGGTTCCGTCCACTTTGGCTGCGCACGGCGCTTCAGCTTGCTTCGCAGCTCTTCAGAAAGTCCTTCCAACACACTTGGCATGAGGTATCCGAATGCTCGTCGAGACACAAGCGCGGCGAGGACATCGCCGCCGCTAGGGCGACGGATAGAAGCGCCTCACCGTATCGCATGCTTCCTCGTTTCCGAGGCGGCAGGCTTTGGTCACGTCTCGCTTGGCAAGCTCGCGTTCGCCTTGGCGATAGTATGCCCCGCCCCGTTCCAAGAGTGCGGTGGCGTCTCGAGGCCTGCGCTTCAGGTAGCGATTCCAGTGTCTGATGATGTCGTCGAGCCGATTTTGCTTGAACAGGACGTGGTCGAGCCCCCGATAGGTATCGACGTTCGTCGGGTCGAGCTCTATCGCCCTCAGGTAGTCCTTCTCGGCCTGCGCTAGATCACCCTTCTTGTCGTACGCGTGGCCGCGGTAGGAAAACGCGTCGGAATAACGCGGGTGCATCGCGAGAACTCGGTCATACGTGGCGATGGCCGCTTCGACCTCGCCCGCTTCTGCCTGGTAGTACGCCATGCGCACGAGCTTGGCGAGAATGTGGTGAAGGTTGTTGCCGGCTTGCGCGTTGACGGCGTCGAGTCGCGTCGCGAGCACGAGGTCGCGTGTGGCCTCCTCGTACCGCTCAGCTTCCATAAGTGCGTGGCCGCGGCCGTTCAACGACCTCACCCGCTGCGGAAGGATCTCGAGAGCTTGGCTGAAGAGCTCGATCGCCTCGTCATAGCGTTCCAGGCGCACCATGGCGGCGGCCTTGGTCGACAGGAAGGTGACGTACTTGCCATGAGCGAGCGCCCGATCGCAGTAGCTCAACGCCTGCTCGGGCTCTTTTTCACTGACGAGGAGACTACAACGATCCACGTCGGAGAAGCCCATGAGCTCTCTCAGCCTGGGGTTCTGCTCCGTGAACTGCCAATCGGCAGCTTTGCGATCCATCAGCTCGTATGATCCGCCCCACCGGGGCTCGATCGCCTGAAGATACATCGCGCGGATCCCGAAACAGTACGGGCAGTGCCGGAGCCCCGCCTCCATAATCTCCGCCTTGGTGGCGAGGTCGGCACCGAGACCCTTGACGATGTCGAGCTGCGTGCTCCGCGCCTCGGTCAAGTTGGGGCGCAGCTCGAGCGCGCGCTCGAGGTCGGACAGTGCAGGCACCAGGATCTTGCGCATCTTCGCGAATCGCTTGCTCGAGGTGAGACGCGCCCAGTTGGTGCCTCGATAGTGCCACGCCAACGCCGCCTTGTGCTCGGCGCGGGCGAGGTATGGCGCGAACGAGTCGGGTGTCGCCTTCACCCATTGATCGATCAGCTTGCCAATCTGCCGGTCCGCGGTGTCGAAGGCTTCAATCCCAACCGAAAGCCATTTCTCCTTCTTGAAATCTTGCTCGAACACTGCTTGAAACGACTCGATGTGCGAAGAGAGCTCCTCAAATCGCTTCTCGCGCAGCAGGCTCTGGAGTGTGAGCTTGTCGGGGAGATCGTTTGGGTAGCCGTACTCGTCGGTGCCCTTGCGGCCGAGCATGATCGTTCCCCGGTGGTCGGGCACGCCTGGCAGCGCGGTGACGACCGGGTCAACCTCGGGCTCGGAGGGGCCGTCCGCCTCGATGGCGGCCTGCTGTCGCACCAGATAGCCGTAGGCACCGACGCCGAACAGAGCAAGGACCAGCGCGGACACGGAAAGCACAATCACCACTGGCTTGCGGGACGGCGGCTTGGCTTGTTGCTGCTCCGCCTCCGCTTGCTCCCGGCGGCACAAGACACAACCAGGATGAACGGTTGGGTCGTAGGCCAGCCCGTGCGGCTCACAGCGCGCGCCCTTTGGCACCTCGTCGTTCATCCCCGCCCCCTCGCTTGCACCCGCTTACAGAATCGGGGAATCAGCGCCCTCATGCAACTTTGGGTCCCGAGCTCGTTCACCAGAGCTGCGCTCCAGCCTCGAACGCTCGTTGGCAGCTCGTGCCCTGGGCCTCGTGCTTGCAGTGGCAGGGCCGACCAGGTGGCAACTGTTTCGTGTCCCAGTTTGTCCGTTTGTCCCTGGAGAAGCTCGCGGCGAGCGGCAACCGCAGCACGTTGTCCCTCGGCCACTGCACCCTGGGGAACCGGCGTGAAATGGTTGAAAAAAGAGAACGGAGCTTCTATTTTCGCGCGATGAGTAGCGGGAGACTGCCCTTTCGGGTCTTTCAGTTCGCGACCGGAAACGTCGGCACCGAGATGGTGCGAAAGACGGTTCAACATCCCGATCTCGAGCTCGTGGGCCTGTACTGCTACAGCAAAGAAAAGGTCGGCCGCGATGCGGGGGAGATCGTCGGGATCGAGCCGATCGGGATCGAGGCGACCAACCGGATCGAGGACGTGCTTGCGGCAAAGCCCGACTGCGTGACCTTCTTTGGGGTTTGGCCCGACGTCGACCTCTTCTGCCGACTGCTCGAAGCCGGGATCAACATCGTCACGACTTCGGATTGGATCACCGGACACGCACGGAACGTGAACTTCACGCACTCTTCGGGGAAGAAGGCGACCGAGCTCATCGAAGCGGCCTGTCGGCGCGGTGGCGCGACGTTCTACGGCACAGGAATGAACCCGGGTCTGGCGCAGATTCTGGCCATCGTGAACACGGCAGGCCTTTCGCGAATCGATCACATCACCGTGACCGAAACGGTCGACGTTTCGTGCCACCGTTCGGTCGAGACCTGGAAGCGACACGGGTACGGGCGTCCGGTCGAGGACCCGGAGATCCCGCAGATGTTCAAAGCCGGCGCGACGGTCTTCGTCGACTCGATCCACCTGATCGCCGACTGCTGCGGCGTCGAAATCGACGACGTCGATTTCGAGATCCAGCTCGGTGCATGCACCGAGAAGGTGGACCTCGGATGGTGGGTGCTGCCGAAAGGATCGGTCGGTGCGAGCCTGGCCAAGTACATCGGAAAGGCAAAGGGCGAGCCAAAGATCGAGGTGCACCTCGAGTGGCAGATGACCCCCAAAACCCAACCGAAGTGGAACGTGCAGAACTGCTACTTGATCGCCATACGGGGCAACCCGCAGATCATGAACCGTCACATGATCTTGCCCGCCATGGACTCGGGGCAGATGGACTGGAGCAACCCCGCCTACATGGCCTCGATCGGCATGACCATCACGGGCATGCCGGCGCTCAACGCCATTGCCTCGGTTTGCGACGCGAAACCCGGGTTGATGACCAGCGCGGATCTGCCTCTGCGCGCGTTCGCCGGTCGTTTTCACCAAAGCCGATGATGCCCATTTGCAAGATTCAGAGCTTCCGAGAACCACGAGGTGCCTTCCATGTCTGAGCTCACGTCCGCATCGCTGTCTTCATCCGCAAGCGCTCCATCGAGCGCGCGTCCGCTAGGCCCCTTCCGCAACGAGTACAGGGCCACGCTGTTCTTCCTCGCCGCGATCCTCCTCGGCGCGTTTCCGTTGTGCTCCTATGCGGTTTTCGGGTTGGGGGCCGACCGAGCCGCGACCGCGGGGGTGCTCTCGTGCATCTACGTCACCGTCATGACGAGCTTCTTCGTCGCGCCATGGCTGCCTTTTCCGTCGCTGCGAGGCGAGAGCTCGTATCGCCGGCTCGAGCGCATGGTCTACATCTGGGTCATCGTGTACGCGCTCACGGCGCTTCTGTGGGAGATCCCGTGGATGCTGCTGCACGAACGCATCGCCGCAGCACGCGAGGAGCTCTGGGCGTACACCTGGTGGGCCTACATCGACGGCGGAGACATGCGGTACGTCGAGCCCAATTGGTTGGTCTTTTTCATCGAAGGTTGGGCCGACATCAACGGTATCCTGAGCGCAATTGCCCTGGTCGCGTGGCTCCGCTCGGGCAAGACGAGCGTCCTCCCCGTGTACTATTTGATGTTCGCGGCGCCGCTACAGGTTTTCCCCACCCTTCTCTACTACGTCAGCGAGATCGCCCTCGGCCTGCCCAACGTAGACACCGGCAGCTTCCTCAACCTGTACATCAAATTTGGCTGGGCGAACGCCTTCTGGGTGGTCTTGCCGTTCTTCGTGCTCGTCTGGGGCAAGCACACCCTCGAGCGAGTTTATCGGGAGCGCTACTCCAGCCCCGGCTGATGGTAGCTACAAACGCCCTTTCAGGTTCGCGCGCCACGCGACATCGCATCTAGCACCGCCAAGTCGTTCGTCATGGTCGGCGTCGACCCGTCGATCATGGGCATCGGCTCCCTTCCCGCGGTCTAGAAGCTCCTCCGGAAGAACGATCTCACCATCGATGACATTGACATCTTCGAGGTCAACGAGGCCTTCGCCAGCCAGGCGGTCTACGTCTCCGTTGTACGGCCGTGAAAACGTAAGGGCCTTTACGGAGGGAGCATGTCCCCCCAGCCGCAGGCGATATCGAGCTGGTCGTACGCCTCGGAGCACCCTGTGAAGTCGTCGCATGGCAAGGATGTCTCGCACGCCAACACGTCGACCCATGCGTTCCCACATGCTTGGCCGTAGACGTGGCTCAAGGCCGCTGTCGACGAGATTTGGAACTGTCGACAGACTTCGAAATCCTCCTCTTCTCCGCAGTCGATTAGATATGCGCAGAATCCATCGATGACCCCGATGTCGCCACCCTCGCCCCCGCACGCCGCGAATGCGACTGCGGCAAGAACGATCGTGAGAAGCTCTGCCACCGTCTTCACGGCACCCGCTCCTCGGCGTAGGATTCGTGGTAACAGGCGCTCTCGAGCGCTGCGTACTCGTCCTGGCAATCAGCATACGCCGATCCACACTCGGCGTTGGTGACACACTCGAAGTAGGACCGTCCGGCCTCGTAACAAACCGCCGAATCGTCCGCTAGCTGGATGTAGGCATCCGCGTAAAAAAGCCAAAACACCCGGCAACCATCGAGATCGGTGTAGTACCCCGGATAGCATTCCACTTGCTTCATACAGAACGCCGTGATCAGAGGATCGATGCTCTGCATCCGATCCAGCGCCAGTTGAAGCTCGGGTGAGTCATCGCCACATCCGGCGAGCGCCAACCCAGCAGCCGCGACCGGAGGGATGGTCTTCTTGGGCGTGAAGTACATCACCCTCTCCTTCCTGCATGATGGACTGCACCAATCGTGCCAGCACCGCCAATCGTGTTTTCACGACGCAATTCCCTACACCCAGCCACCGAGGCACGCGCAAACAACCCTCCGACGCGCAAATCCTGCACGCTGCCGTCCGGAAGTGGCAGTCCATGGCAACCTCGAGCCCGCCTCCTCGCGGGGAGGTTGATTGAATTCGAATGTCGGCGCCGGCAACGAAAGTGCGGCCACCACAGCCGATCACGATCGCCGCGCGGCCAACTTCCGACCCGCTATCCCATCAGAGGCGCGAGCAACATGCGGTCGAAATAGACTTCGTTCCGACAGATCAGCTCGCCCCGCACGACGACCAGATCCATCCCCTCGACGATCGCCTGTCTTTCAGCTCCTGCGGGCTTCAACGCCGCCTCCCAGAGGACTGCACAACCATCTCCGCTGCCAAAGAGATGGGCTTCCTTCAGTCGCCAGGTCATCTCCCACTGCCTGAACAAGCTCGTCAGATAACGCCTCATCGCATCGGCCCCTTCCACCGGGCCGCGGGTGTTCGGATCGACGTACACGAGATCCGAGGTGTAGCAGGCAAGCACCTCCTCCACGTTTTGTCGACTCCATGCGTCCAGCGTGTGCTCGGCGACGCGATACATCGTGGCTTCGTCCATGGCCGCGCTCCTTTCGCTCGGCGGTTGAGCCCTGCTCACGCTAGCACCGAAGCAGCATTGGGAATTGCCGGGGGGAGCTGCGGGCGCGCAGCCGGGCTAAGAGTCTTGCTTCTTGAGCAAAGCGTAGTGTTTGGTGTGCTCGGGGCGGATGTCGCCGGTGCTTGGGTCGACGAGCCACGGCATCGCCAGCTTGGGAGGAACTCGGATGAGCCCCGGCGGTTGCAATGTACCGAAGACCCAGTCCCAGAGGGGAGTCGTGACGCCGTGGTTGAAATGGGGATCGGTGAAGTGGTGGTAGAAGTGATGCCGCCTGATGAGCTTCATATACGAGCCGCTGCCAGGATGGGTGTGATCGCGCCGGTGCACGACCTCGTATGCGACGTACATCGTGATGAGACCCGCCACGAAAGACGAGCCAGCCGCGACTCCGGCCAGAGCTATGCTCGGCCCGATCAGCATGGCTGTGAAGAGGACGGCGGCCACGGCCTTCTTCCAGGACGGGGCGAAGTAGTTGCCTTCGCTGTGATGGCGAACGTGCTCTGCCGCGAAGGGGTTGGGCCGCGTGCGCGCATCGTGCCCGAGCCAGCGATGGATGACGTACTCCAGAAAGGTCCAGGAAATCGCGCCCAATATCGCGGCGGATAGGACCGTGAGCGTCATGATTGAGGCGTAAATGCCCCCCACGATTCAGTCAATGCCGAGGCGGCGGCGCGATGACAACTGGGAGCCCGGCGCCGGGGTGCCGAGAGCCGAGGCTCGGCTGTCGATTTACAACCGTGCAAACGCGTGCCGTCCTGAACGCCCGGCCCGGAATTCCGGTCACTCTTGCGGTCACCGATTTGAAATTGGCCGATTTGAAAGACATCAGCGCCGTGCTAACTGTCGGAAATCACACCGCAAGCGAGGGTGGCGGAATTGGCAGACGCGCTGGATTTAGGTTCCAGTGTCCTTAGGGCGTGCAGGTTCGAGTCCTGTCCCTCGCACTGAAGTGATGTCGGGGGGTTAGCTCGATCGCCGGTTGTGGGTGCCTCGAAACTACTTTCAACGTGTCCCGAAAGAACGGACTCGGCTGCTCGACGACGCCTGGGCTTGTTGACCGCGCTCGCCTTGCGGGCTCGAGCGATTGGATAGCTGTATCCGCTCGGTCTCGAACACGCCGTTTCCCCCCGTTCGGGATGCAAACACAGCGCTCAGACCGCGTTTGTTTGCCGGTCTCTTAGCCCATCGGGCTCATCGTAAACGCCCAATTGCGCGGTACTAGCTGGTTATGTCGACTGGCGACGCACCGCCAGACCGCGTTTGGCTCGCCCATCTGCGTCTCCACTCCGTCTCCTTGCATCTTACAAGTCCCTTTCTTCGCTGGAACGGCCGCGTTCCCGCTCTCGTCGCTTTCGAAGTCGATTTGCACGGGCGTCGCGCTGCGCGGCGCGGCCTGCGACGAAATGTCGCCAGGTGCCCGGATGCCCATGTGCCTTCCCTCCCAGGTTGTGCCTTCCCTCCCAAGGTTGTGCCTTCCCTCCCAGGTTGAAAACAAGGATGTGCCTTCCCTCCCAGGTTGAAAACAAGGAAACCTGCCGAGGCCGCGACCGAATAGGAGGCATGACACTACCTCGGCGGGTGCTCCCGAACACGACATACTTGGTGACCCGTCGGTGCCTCGGGCGACGCTTTCTCCTCCGTCCTGATCCCCTCCTTAATCAGGTATTCATCTACTGCCTTGCCCGGGCAGCCGAAAAGCACGGTGTGGAGGTTCACGCCCTCGGTGTGATGAGCAATCACCATCACCTGGTCATGACCGACGTCCGGGGCGTCCTCCCCGACTTCTTGATGGGCCTCCATCGCAATCTGGCGATGTGCATCAAGCGGCTCCGAGGCTGGGACGAAGTGGTGTGGGAGCCGAATGTTCCTACGAGCGCCGTCGAGCTCACCGGGATCTCCGAAATCCTCGACAAGGTCGCCTACACGATTCTCAATCCGGTGAGCGCGGGGCTCGTACGCGCGCCGCGCCGTTGGCCCGGACTCCTCAGCACATGCGCTGCGCTTGCGCGGGGCACGCTCGAGGCCAAGCGGCCCTCCGTGTGGTTCAAGGACAGCGCACCGAAGACGGCGAAGCTCCACTGGACGGTGCCACCGGGCTTTGCGCATAAGGAAGCATACCTCGATGCGCTCCACGGCCTGGTCCAAAGCCGCCTTCATGAGCTGCGGGCCGCCCATCGCCGAGAGGGAAAGGGCTATCTGGGAGACGCCCGGGTTCGAGAGACCCGCGTTACCGACCGGCCCAAGACCCGGAAATCTCGCTTTGGCCTCAGCCCGACGTTCTCGGCACTAACGCGGATAAAGTGGCTCGAGGTCTTGAAACGGCTTCGCGCGTTTCGAAGAGCGTATCGCGAAGCGTACGCGGCGTGGCGTCAGGGCAAGCTGAGCATCGAGTTCCCGCTCGGCACCTGGTGGGTGGTCCGTTACGCGGGGGCCCAGGCGGTGACCTAGCGAACGGACGCCTACCGCCCTGAGCCGGAGGGGCTTCTCGGGAGGCGTGCGTGCGCGTGGGGCCTAAGAGTGCTTCTTGCGCGCTGACGAAGGCATTCGAGCTTTGCTCACCTGCCTCGAGCAAGCGGCACACGCGCGTGCTCGGTAGCAGCGCTCGAAACGCGAGATTTGTGGCCGCCAAACGAGCCGCTTACAACTTCAACCTAGGAAGGTTCCGCGTGCAACTTCAACCTGGGAAGATTCCGTCAGCACCTGCCTCGAGCGAGCGACTTCAACCTGGGAAGGTTCCGCGGCGGCCTCGAGCGAGCGACTTCAACCTGGGAAGGTTCCGGGAAGGTTCCACGTGCAGAAGCACGTCATGAGCTAAATCTCCTGCAGCTTGATGACCGAGCTTCCATTCTTTCCGTTTTCGTGGCACGTACAGCGATCTGTCCGGGAGGGATCTCATGCGTTCGTTCGCCAAAGGAATCGGTCGCGCGTTGGTTCCACTGCTTGTGCTCACCACCGCCCTCGCAGGGTGCGCAAAAAGCAAGGTGAGGAAGGGGGCAGAAATCGGCGGAGCGGGAGCAGATTGCTATCACTACAAGACCAAAGACAAGTCCTTCAAGTACACCAGCCAGTACGCCACGGTTGAGACACAGTGGTGGGACGAGTGGACCTCTCGGTACGGCAAGACCCTTCCGCAGCCACTGCCGCCACCCGAGCACTGGATGCACCCGAAGCTTTCGAGTCGCTACGCCGCAACCATGCACGAGAATAGCTTTGCAACCGACGTGAGCAGGGAACCGGGCCCGATCCCAAGCGACCCGAAGGTCGAGTATTTCCACGTGCTCGAAAAGGGAACGAAGCTCTCCGGCATGGCGCCGTTCTACACATTCCTCGACGACCAGACCGTCATCACGATCTCGTTCGGACGCGATGCGGCAACGCTCGTCATCGTCGACATCAGCGGCGAACATGCTCGCGTGCTCGACTATGTGGCGCTGCCCGGCCGCGGTAGTAAGGCCCTCGAGCTCGCCAAGAAATCCGCACGCATGGCGATGTTTCGAGACACCTCGGGAGGCGCGTACTCGTATCTCGACGCCAAGGGGGATGTCTACGTGCCCGGCGCGGACAACACTGTGATTCGAATCCCGATCCGAGACCGCCGTGTCGACCGCGACAAAATGGTCATGCTGGATCTCACCCGCGAGGTCGAAGCGGGCAGCTGGGTCGACGATGCGATGAAACACCCGGAGAACCACCTCACGGCGATCATGCCGGACGCGGATGGTCGCATCTGGTTTACCTCGAAGTTTGGTGTCGTCGGCATGATCATGCTGGAGGAAGGCTCCGGCATCTGCCCGCCGGTCTACACGACGGCCATCATTCGTTTCGGATTGGCAGAGAAACTTCGGTACTATTACCCTGACTCCGCGCCGCCCGGAGCGGAGGATTGGATCGCCAAAATCGAAAAGTACGATGCCGAAGGCACCCTGGTCGAACACCTCGGCGAGCTTCGTCGAGAGGGCAAGCAAATTTTTGGTGAGATTCACATCGAAAACGAACCCTTCGAGCAGATTCAGAACTCCTTTTCGGTTGGTCCCGACGGGGTCTACATCGTGACGAACGTCGGCCTCTACAAGCTGTTCTTCAAAGAGGAGACGCGGCAAATCGAGCTCGATCCGGCCTGGAAACCGACCTACGCGAAAGGGAACCTCTTCTATGCGAACGATCGTAAGGTCAAGCCCGGCCACCTCAACAATGGTAGCGGTACGACCCCGACTTTGGTCGACGACCGTTTCGTCGCGATCGTCGACAACGCTTCGGATCGGGTCAACCTCAACGTCTTTCGTCAGTCGGACGGCACGCTCGTGACCAAGCTTCCTCTCTTCCAAGCGGGGGCGGGAGCGGTCGAGAACTCCGTTGTCGCTTACAAGGACTCTTTGGTCGTTGGCAACACCTATGGTTACGTGGATCCCTTCGTCGAAAACCCCACGGCCGGTGGGATCGAGCGTTACGACTACGATTTGGAAAAGGATACCTACGTCAAGGTCGACGGGTGGCCCGCAGTCGGACACTTCGATGGCAAGACCGCGACGCCGAAGCTCTCGACGGCGCATGGGCTCTTCTACGTGTATCACAGAGACGTCGACGAAGATGCCGCAACCCACGACGACTGGCAGCTAACCGCTCTGGACCTCCGAACGGGCTGGCCGGTCTTCAGTATCAAGGCGTACTTCGAAGACAGAGACTTCGACGACAACGTCTCGGGTATCGTCAAGAAGAAGACCCTCGGCAAGAAAGACTACGGCCGGAAGGTCTTCAATAACATCTGGGGAACCTTCTCCTTCGGGCCCCGCAACAGCATCTTCATCGGCACCTACCGTGGGTACGTGCGGTTTTCCTCGGCGCCAGAGCTAGCTCCGGAAGCGATCGCAGAAGGACCTGCCGCGAACTGAGAGTCCGCCTGACGGTGGGGCTTCCAAGCGCAGACGACGACACTCGCCCGAGGGGATGACTATCGGCCTTTGCACGACAGATTCGGGGTTTGCAGAGTCTCCCTCGTACGCTTAGGTTCCGGTGCCCCTAGGGCCTCAGGCTCGAGTCCTGTCCCTCGCACTGAAGTGGTTTCCCGTGAGATACTCTTTCGCTAAGGCCATCTCGATGTTGGCGTTGCTGGCCGTGCCGTCCGCGCTTGCGCAGAGCTTTGCGCGGCCCTCGGCGCTCGACGAGGTCATCGGCGAGATCATCACCATCTACGCTTCGCAGGAGGAAACGCTGTTGGACATCGCCCGCCGGTTCGATGTCGGCCAACAGGAAATTCTGCTCGCCAACCCATCCGTCGATCGCTGGCTGCCTGCCGACGGAGCCGAGGTCACGCTACCGACGGCATTCATTCTGCCGCGCGCAGAGCGTCGAGGTCTGGTGCTCAACGTGCCCGAAATGCGCCTCTACTACTATCCACCACGTATCCCCGGTCAGCCCGATCTCGTGCACACCTTTCCGGTGAGCATCGGGCGCATGGACTGGTCGACGCCACTCGTCAGCACTCGGATCGTCGAGAAGACCGAGAATCCGCGTTGGCGCCCTCCGGACTCGATCATCGCCGAGCACGCGAGCAACGGGGACATGTTACCGGAGGTCGTTCCTCCCGGGCCGGACAATCCACTCGGGAGATTCGCCTTTCGCCTCGGCATTCCAGGTTATCTGATCCACAGCACGAACAAGCCATACGGAGTAGGGATGCGCGTGACGCATGGCTGCGTGCGCATGTACCCGGAGGACATCGAGTTCCTCTATCCGCTGGTGCCGGTGGGAACCCCGGTCACGATCGTGAATCAACCGATCAAGGTGGGGTGGCTCGGCGATCAGCTCTACGTGGAAATCCATCCTCCGCTCGAGGAGGAAACACCCAAGGGGAGCCTGAGGAAGCGCGTGCTGGACGTGGTCGAGGCCGAATCGAGCCGACGTCGAGTCGTTTTGGATGACGGCGCCTTGAAGACGGCCTTGAAGCTGGGGAACGGCATCCCCATGCCGATCGGCCGTGCCGGGACGAAAGGCACCGCCGCGAATCCTTGAGAGAGGATTCGCAGGCGCGGCGGTGCCCCGGAGTCCGCGGACTTACTTCGACATCGCCTTCTTGAACATGCGGTCGATCTTGGTTCCGTTTGCCTCGGCCATGGCCTTGGCCTCGTCGGCGGTCGCCTTTGCCTCCTCAGCCGCCGCCTTGGCTTCGGCTGCCTCGCTGCGAGCCGCCTCGGCATCTTGTTTAGCTTCGTCCGCGGCCGCCTTGGCGTCGTTGGCTATCTGCCTCACGTCTGCGAGATCGGCGCGGAGCTCGTCGATGTCGGACGTCGCGCATCCAGTCGACGCCGCAACACAAGCCAACAGACTTGCCGCCAAGAGTCGAGTCACTGATTTGCTCTGCATAACTCACAACCTCTCTTGTTGGATTAAATGGGGTGAACAAGATCAAGCTAGAGGGGGGAGTATATCGACGAATTGCGAGGAGACAACCGCGGCCGAATCAGCGTACCTCGACGCGCATTCCGACATGAATCCACTGCGATAGCCGCCTGATTTGCTCGTTGGTGAGAGCAATACAACCCTGTGTCCAGTTGACTAGCTCGTGAATCCGCGGGTCTCCGGCACCAAGCCCGTGGATGCCGAGTTGCCCGCCGAGCGGCGTATCTTGCGGCGGTGATTTCCTCCGCTCGAAAGCGGCGACGATTCGCTGGTAGTCCTCGGCGTCGATTCGCCCCGCGTCGAACGCGCGCTGCGCGTGCTCCGGTCTCGGATAGTCGATGCCGAAGAAAAGACGAAAGCGTGATTGCGCGTTGATGCGGTCGATGTGGAACGTTCCGAGCGGCGTGGTGCCGTCATGGCGCATCCTGTCTTGAGAGAAGCCGCCACGACCGATCGCAATGTTGTCGAACCGCGCCAGCAACCGCTCTCCGCCGAAGACGGATAGCGTGTGCGTCTTCGTGTCCACCAAGATCCAGGAGCTGGCGCCCGACCTCTCTGCCCGTGCCGATCCCTGCCAACACGCGACGCTCATTCCGAGCACGAGCAAGCACGACAGGCTTCGCCAGCCGCTCCCGCCGATGCGCTGCACGCGATCACGCGCGTCCTCCATACTTATAGCAAATCAACTCAAATGGAGGGTGTCAAACGCGACGCATCTGGCAACCGCGGGGGCGAGCCAGGCGCCAGTTTTCGAGCCCGCCTTGACCCCGGGGTAGGCTCGCCGTAGGGGTCTCGAGCCCGGGCGGAGGGACCTACCATGAGACACTTGGCGTTTTGGGCCTTTGTTCTCCTCGCGACCGCATGGATCGGCTGCTCCGAGGATGGCGAGCCATCGGCGACGACGTATGTGGAACGGCAACGCGCCTTCTTCGAGGCGACCATACAAAGCCCGAGTCAGAACACCTATTCGGAAATCATTCGCCTCGCAAACGAGGTCGCACCCGACGAGTCCAAGATTCGGGAAGACCTCGCCCGAATGAACGATCGACTCGACACGGCGGACTTCAAGCTCCCGGGCCTCCTCCGCTTGCTCTACGCGTACTCGGGGTCGAGCTTGCTCAGCGCCGAGCTCCTAGAAGAGATCAAGCAAAGCATTCTCGCATTCAAGTACTGGCCCGAAGAGCTCGAGACCGAGCCCGACCCCGTCGACACCGACAGCATGGTGTACTGGACCGAGAACCACTTCATTCTCTTCGCGTCGGGCGCCTATCTGGCAGGTCAGCTCTATCCCGACGAGGTGTTCTCGGCGAGCGGTGAAACCGGCGCTCAGAAGATGCAGACCTTTAGGCCGCGCATCATGCGGTGGCTCACGCTTCGCTACGAAGCGGGATTCAGTGAGTGGTTGTCGAACGTCTACTATGACGAAGACATCCCCGGATTGGTGGCCCTGGTCGACTTCGCCGAGGACGAAGAGATCGTCGAGCTGTCGAAGATGGTTCTGGACTTGATCTTCGCGGACATGGCGTCGAATCACTTCCGGGGCAACTTCGGAAGCACCCACGGGCGCACCTATGACGACAAGATGAGCGGCACCCGCGACAACACCGGGCCCACGTTCAAGCTGCTTTTCGATTTGAACGAATTCAGACCCGGAAACATGAGCTCGACGATGCTCGCGTTGAGCGACGGCTACCGGCTCCCGAAGGTGATCTACGATATGGCCCGGGATTTCGATCGCGAGGAGTACGAAAACCGGCAACGCATGAGCATCGAGATCGAAGAAGCCGAACGCTGGGGGCTCGACACCTCGCTCCTCGAAGACGGGATGACCTTTCTCACGCTCGAAGCGTATACGCATCCACTCACCATCAACTTGTTCGTCGACATGCTCAACGCCTACAAATGGTGGGAGCACGACGACTTCGCGCCGTTCAAGCCCTTTCGCGAGATCCTGGAGGACGATGCGCTCGCGGCCGGGCTGGCGGCCGCATTCGAGTGGGACATCACCCGGAACATGCGGCCCGAGGTCAACATCTACACGTACCGAACGCCGAGCTACATGCTGAGCACCGCGCAGGACTGGCGCAAGGGCTTCGGCGGAGACCAGCAGTCGAACTGGCAGGCGACGCTCGGAATGGAGGCCGCGGCCTTCACCACCCACCCCACCAACTACGAGATGGACGGTCCCACGCCGCGCTATTGGGTCGGCTACGGCACGATGCCGAGGGCCATTCAGGTCAAGAACGTGGTGATTTCCCTCTACGACGTGGAAACGGCGGTTGGGCTCTATGTCGAAAGCCAGCTTCTGTTCACGCATGCCTTCTTGTCGAAGGCCAAGTTCGACGAGGCATACAAGGAAGACGGCTGGTTCTTTGCGCGAAAGGGCGACGGATATCTGGCCCTTTGGACCTCGGACCCCGACGCCGATTGGTCACCGGCGGACGCTTCCTGGCTCAACCCCGAGCACGCTGAGTTCGGCGAGTACGAGATCATCGCCGACGGCGAGAAGACCATTTGGATCTGTGAGCTCGGAAGCGCATCGGAATACGGCAGCTTCGATGCATTCAAGGCGGCCATCACGAGCGCAGCGCTCGCGGCAGATGCCTCTGCGCTGACCGTGGACTACGAATCCCCATCCCAAGGAAGGCTCGTCATGGGCTGGGACGGACCGCTGACGCAAAACGGCGCCGAGGTCGTGGTCGATGGCTTCCCTCGATACGAAAACCCCTACGCTTCGGCGGAGTTTCCTGGAAGCGTGATCTCGTTCGAGCATGCGGGCGAATCGCTCCGGCTCGATCTCGAAGCTCGAGCGCGACAAGTGAGCAGCTTCATCGACTGAGAGAGGGCCTCGACATGGAATGCAAAACGAAACCCTTCGCGGTCGCCGTGGTGGCGGCCTTGGTTGCTCTTCAAGGCGCTGCTTGCTCCGACGAGTCATCGGGCGCGACGTACCCCCCCTATGACCCCGACTCCGAGGAGGTCGAGCTTGCGACCCAGATAGCCCATCGCTACATGGACGAGCATCCGGCGACGGAAGAATTCTGGGATTGGACGTCCGGCGTTCTGATGTTCGCGCTCACCGAGCTCTACCGCGTGACCGGCGACTCGAGAGTGCGCGACTACTACCAAGAGTATATGGACTCCCGCATCGCCGAAGGCTACCGGCTTTTCTGGAGCGACTCGTGCCCGCCGGCGCTCACCGCGTTGGCGCTCCTGCGCGACTCTGAAGATGCGCGCTACCGGAAAGTCGTGGACGACGTGCTCGAGTATCTGCGAACCGCCCCACGTACCGAGGATGGCGGCATCAGCCACTACGGCAGAATCTACCTGACCATTTGGGTCGATAGCTTGTTCATGTTCGGCATGGTGCTGAGTCGCCATGGCGAGCTCGATGACGACGCCGAGTCACTTGCCCTGATGTCCGAGCAACTCGGCATCTTCCAAGAAGTGCTTCAGGACGACAACGGGCTTCTGGTTCATGCCGATGACTGGTCCGAACCATTCGACACGGACATCTATTGGGGGCGAGGCAACGGCTGGGTCACGGCTTCGTTGGCAGACTACTTGCGGATCCTGTTGTTGCGCGGCGAATCCGACCCGGTCGCCAGCCGCATGTTCGAAGATCACGTCGCGGGCGTGCTCGAGACCCAGGACGCGCCCTCCGGCATGTGGTGGACCGTGATGAACCGACCTGGCGAGACCTATCTCGAGACCAGCGCCACCGCGCTTTTCGCGTACGGGATGGCGAGGGGATATCGTTACAACTTCCTTGGAGAGCGAGAGCTCGGCGCGGCGAAAAGCGCGGTGGAGGCGGTCAAGGGTAAGGTCGCGACCGACGATCAAGGACGGCCGTACGTCACGGACATTTCCGGACCCACCGACGTGTCCACGTTCGAGGGGTACGCATCGGTTCCCTTGGAAGACGACCTCAACTACGGTGTGGGAGCCGTGATTCTCGCCTTGATCGAGATCTCGGGTCTTTGAGAGTACAAGGGTAGAGGAAGTCTGAAGCGCAACCAGGTCGAATTGATACGGCGTGGTTGAGTGAGTGAGAGTACAAACCCTATTCCAGCTCTCTGAGGCGCAAGACGATCGCAGGCAGCCCTTCACGAAGGACGGAATCGATCCTAATATCGGCTGCATGTCCAGACTTCAACTCCCTCTCGCCACGTTTCTCGTTGCTCTATTGGGTTGTTCCTCCGCCGGCCAGGAAGGTACGGGGTCGAACGACGGGCTCTCGCTCATGCCGCAGTCGGGCGATAGCTACGACGAGTGCACCGATTGGAAGACCGGTGACGGCTATCACGACGAGTGCAAGCTCGACTGTCCGCAAGGCGGACCCACGGGACCGATCGCGGTTCGGTTCGAGTGCCACGAGGTGCACGTCGTTTCCTGCAAAGAGCTTTCGAACGTCGTCTTGGAGTTTGCGGACGGCGAGCACTACAAGTTCGACGGGCTGAAGGGCCACTACGGCACCTTCGGTGGCGGCGAACGGGAGATCGTCACCGTTTGGGTGAAGGCTGGAAACAACGCGTCGGGTGACGGCCCGGGCTATGGCGAGCGCTTCGACTCCGACGCCGAGTGCGACGGCAATGGTGGCACCGGCGGTACGGGCGGATCCGGCGGCATGGACGGCGGCACTGGCGGCATGGACGGCGGTACCGGCGGCATGGGCGGCATGGGCGGCATGGGCGGCATGGACGGCGGTACCGGCGGCATGGGCGGCATGGGCGGCATGATCTGTGAATGCCACTGCAAGGATGACGACGACGACTGCAAGGACGGCTACTGCGACGACGATGATCGCGACGACGACTGCCACGACTACGGTGACAAGAGCGGCTATCACGACGACGACTGCCACGACTACGATGACAAGAGCGGCTATCACGACGACGATTGGGATGACAGCGACGACTATTGCCGCGACTATTGCGATGACTACTGCGATCGATACGACGACGACGAATGCAAGGACGGCGACGACTACGACGGCGGTCATTACTGCAGCTGCGATCCTCAGCTGGACTGCCCGCACGGCGGCTCGGTCGGCTACATCGAGGTCGAGTTCGAGTGCAGCGAGGTCCACATCTCGTCTTGCAAGGACATCTCCAACGTCGTGCTCGAATTCGCTAATGGGAAGCACCGCAAGTTCGACGACTTGAACGGTCATTGCGCAACCATTGGCGTCGCCGACAAGCACATCGTTGGCGTGTGGGTGAAGGCCGGCAACAACAAGAGCGGCGACGGCCCAGGCTATGGCGAGCGCTTCGACTCCGACGCCGAGGGCTGTGATGGCGCCGGCGGTACGGGCGGCATGGGCGGTGATGGCGGAGCCGGCGGCATGGGCGGCGACGGTGGAGCCGGCGGCATGGGCGGCATGATGGATGGCGGCGTAGACGACGGCGGCATGGACGATGGCGGCGTGTACTGAGCTGACTCGATGACCGCGGCAGGGTCGGCCCCCATCGAAGATTGGACGAGCCCCAGACGGCTTGCCGCGGGGTGACGCCCGACTAGTGTGCGCAGGGCAGGATGCCCGACGACAAACGCAAGCCTGAAGGGACCAAGGGCCGGCCGCGCCTCGGTCTTCTGTATCTTCTCGTCGCCATCGTGGCGGGCTCGTTGTTGCTTCAGGTGTGGGAAAGCACGGAGCCCGTTGCCACGATTCCGTACAGCGAGTTCGAGCGCTTGCTCGAACAGGGCAAGGTCAAAGAGGTCGTCGTCACCGACGACGTCCTCAGCGGCGAGCTGACCGAGCCGATCGACGGAAAGGTCCGTTTTTCGACCAATCGGGTCGACCACGACCTCGCCGAGACACTCCAAGGGCACGGGGTCGAGTACTCGAAGGAGCCACGAAGCCCGCTGATCCAGGCGCTCGCATCATGGCTTTTGCCGTTGCTGCTGCTCTTCGGGTTTTGGATCTTCTTGAGCCGCCGGATGGCGGCCATGGGGGGTCCGGGCGCCGGGCTGATGTCGGTCGGCAAGAGCAAAGCCAAGGTCTACATGGAGACCGACACCCGCGTGAGCTTCTCGGACGTCGCGGGCGTCGACGAGGCAAAGGAGGAGCTCGAGGAGGTGGTTGCCTTTCTGAAGGACCCCCAGTCCTACGGCAGGCTGGGCGCGCGCATGCCGAGGGGCATTTTGCTCATCGGGCCGCCTGGGACCGGAAAGACGCTCCTTGCGCGAGCCGTGGCGGGCGAAGCCGGTGTTCCCTTCTTCTCAATTAGCGGCTCGGAGTTCGTCGAGATGTTCGTCGGTGTCGGCGCCGCACGCGTCCGCGATCTCTTCGACCAAGCGCGCCAGCAGGCCCCCTGCATCATCTTCGTCGACGAGCTCGATGCGCTCGGCCGCGCGAGGAACGCGGCGCCATTCACCGGCGGGACGGACGAGAAGGAGCAAACGCTCAATCAATTGTTGGTCGAGATGGACGGCTTCGATCCGTCGACTGGTATCGTGCTCTTGGCCGCGACTAACCGGCCCGAGATCCTGGACCCCGCCCTCTTGCGTGCGGGACGGTTCGATCGGCAGGTGCTCGTAGATCGGCCGGACAGGACCGGACGCACGCAGATCCTGAAGGTACATGCAAAGAAGGTGGCGCTTGATTCCGAGGTCGAGATCGAAGCGGTCGCGGGGCTGACGCCTGGATTCACGGGAGCCGACTTGGCCAACTTGGTCAACGAAGCCGCAATCGTCGCAACGAGACGAAACGCTGATGCCGTCTCCATGGAGGACTTCACCGCCGCCATCGAGCGGATCGTAGCCGGCCTCGAAAAGAAGAATCGACTGCTCAATCCGAGAGAGCGCACGATTGTGGCTTATCATGAGATGGGCCACGCCCTCGTCGCGCTGATGTGCGAGCGCTGCGACAAGGTGCACAAGGTGTCGATCATTCCGCGGGGCGTCGGCGCCCTCGGCTACACGATGCAGCGGCCCACCGAGGACCGGTTCCTGATGACCCGCGAGGAGCTCGAAGAAAAGATGGCTGCGCTTCTCGGCGGCCGCGCAGCGGAGCAACTCGTGTTCGGGCACCTGTCCACCGGTGCCGCGGACGACTTGGCTAAGGTGACGGACATCGCACGCAGCATGGTGATGCGTTACGCAATGGTTCCCGAGCTCGGTCACATCACGTATGAGAGCCAATCACCGGCATTTCTCGGCTCCGTCGCCAGTCCGTTCCGAGAGCGCGAGTATAGCGACGACACCGCGCGAGAGATCGACAATGCAGTGCGAACGATGGTGGATGGGGCATTCAAAAAAGCGCTCACCATTTTGCGTGAGCAACGAGCTGCGCTCGAGGAGGGCGCCCAGAGACTGCTCGAGAACGAGACCTTGGGTGAAGAGGAGCTCCAAGCCCTCTACGACAAGATCGAAAAGAAGCCTGCCCATCCTTGTCAGGCGACCAGCGAGCCCGGATCCACGAGCTGACGCGCAACTTCGACGATGCGCTGTACGTTCGGCAGGACTTGTCCCTCTCTGCGTCGATCGTAGGGAATCGTCTCTTCGACGCAGACGCGAGCGAACCGGGCAGGTATGCCCGCTTCCATGAGGGTCGCCGCAAGCTCGCCCGACAGCCCGAAGCTCTTGTAGTCCTCGTCCGCCACCAGTAAACCCCTCGTCTTGGACACCGATTCGCACAGCGTGTCCGTGTCGAGCGGAGAGACCGTGCGTAGATCGACCACCGAGGCCTCGATCCCCTGCTCGGTCAGTCGTGCCGCGGCTTCGAGACAACGGTGCAACCCGACTCCGACGGCAGCCATGGTGAGGTCGCCACCTTCCCGCACGATTTTGGCTTCGCCGATGGGCGTCGGCTGCCAGACATCAGGCACTGGCCCGAATGCGCCCTCCTCGGGTATGTCGTAGTCCAAATTCATACGCCCCCCGTCTGCGAGATAGTCGAGCCAGTAGTCGGCTAGCAGCTTGTGCTCCATGAAGACGACCGGCCCATCGTCTTCGATAGCCGATAGCATCAGCCCCCCGGCGTCTGCCGGGTTCGAAGGGACGACGACTTTCATCCCAGGCACCTGCGCGAGGAGTCCCCACAGCGCTTGCTCGTGCTGCCCTCCGTCACCGTAGCCCCCTCCGCACGCGACTCGCACCACCATGGGGACCTTCCACTTTCCCCCAGAAAAGGCTTCGATCTTCGCCGCGTGATTGACCAGTGCATCTACAGCGACGGCGATGAAGTCGACCATCATGATTTCGACGATCGGACGGAGCCCGCCCATGGCCGCGGTGACCCCCGCGCCGAGAAACGCCGATTCGCTGATGGGGGTCGGACGCACTCTCATCTCGCCGAAGCGCGCATAGAGATTCATGCGAATCGCGTGCACGTCTTCGCCGAAAACGATGATCCGGGGGTCCGCGGTCATCGCCTCCATCAGCACGTCTTCGATCGCGTCGGCAAACGTCATGGTTCTCATGGCCCAGCCTCCATGCGCTCCGTTGCAGCACGAATCGCCGCAGCGACTTCGCCCTCGACGGCGGCATCGACGCCACTACGCTCCGCGCCGGAAAGGCGCTTGGCCTGCCGCTCGAGTGGATCGTGGCGGCCTAGCTTCCGCATCTTCCCCGCCCGGCCGAGCATGTCCATGATCGAGCCGAGGCTAGCCGCCCTCCTTCCCACTGAAGCGCCGCCACTACCCGTCGCCGCTCTCACCAAAGGACCGACCTTGCTCTTGAGCTCGTCGACGGGGTTGCGGACGATCCGAAGCAAGGGATCACCGAGGAAATGTCCTTCAGGACGTCGGCAGGTCGCGTGAAGGAAGGTAGGTCCCTGTCCCTTGCGGGCTCGTTCCACCGCCTTCTCGGCCGCCCGCCAGACAGCGCCGACATCGGCCCCGTCCACCGAGACGGCTTGGGCTCCGAGACCTTCGGCGCGCGTACACAGATTACCACCCGTCACTTTCCTGGAAGGGGTGGTGATTGCCATGCCGTTGTCCTTACACACGAAAACCACCGGGAGAGACCAGGCTGCGGCGAGATTGATGGACTCCATCAGCATGCCTTGATTCATGGCGGCCTCTCCGAAGAATGCGATTGCAATCTTTCCCGGCCGCAGGTGCTGATTGGCCAGCGCGAACCCGCAAGCTGCTGGACCTGAAGCCCCGACGATCCCAGACGAAGCTGCCAGCAACTCTGGGACAAACAAGTGCATGTGTCCGCCCATCCCTGCGCAAAGCCCATCTTCCTCGCCCATGAGCTCCTTGATAAGCAACACCAGATCGACGCCACGCATCACCAGGGGCGCCGTTCCACGATGGTCGAGCGCCATGGCGTCCCCCTCCGAGAGATGATCGACCACACCGGCGATGATCCCCTCTTCACCGATGTTGAGGTGCATCTCCGCCGAGATGTGTCCTTCGCGCCAAAGGGCCGTGACCGCTTCCTCGAAGCGCCGGCTCTTGAGCATCTGGCTGTAGAGCGCGACGCCGTCCGGTTCCACCGCGCCTCCCTTCCATGGCTTGGGCACGATGCTACCGATGGAAAGCGTTCGATCAAAGACGAATATTTTGCGTTAGCCAGAGGCCGCCGGACTCCCTCATTGCGGATATCCCCACGGGGACAGCGATCGATTGGATCGGCGCCCGGGCTATTCGGTCTTCTCTGGGGCGTCTTCGAGCTCTTCCGCGGGCTCCTCGCCCTCCAGGGTGTCGAGGTCGAGCGCTTCGTCATCGACTTCCAAGTCGTCGAGGTCGAAGCCGACGTCGTCACCCTCGAGCTGATCGAGATCGAGCTTCGGAGCATCGCCTTCGCCCTCGCCCTCGCCTTCGGCACCTTCGATCGGCGCATCGAGGTCCACCGCGGTGGCTTCCACCATGCTGGGAATCCAAGTGGAAAGCGTCGGGATGTACGTGACGATGATGAGAGCCAGGCCCAGCAGGCCTATGAAGGGCAACACGGCCCGGTAGAGCTGCGTAATCGGCTTGTTGAAGCGGAAGCTAGAGATGAAAAGGTTCAGGCCGACCGGCGGCGTCATGTAGCCGATCTCGAGGTTGAGGAGGAACACGATCCCCAAATGATACGGGTCGACGCCAAACCTTTGAGCGATCGGCACGATGAGCGGAACCACGACCACGATCGCCGAGAAGATGTCCATCAACATGCCGACGCCGATGAGGAACAAGTTCAGCGCGATGAGGAACATCACCTGCGACTGGATGAACCCTTCCATGGCGTCGAGGATCATCATGGGAACGCGAGCTTGTATCAGGAACGCCGTGAAGCCGATGGCCGTCGCCAGGATCGCGAGGATGGCGCCGACCAGCGTCATCGACTCTCGAATGATGCGCGGGAGGTCTCTACGGAAGCCCACGTCCCGGTAGACGAACACCTCGATGATCAAGGTATAGATGGCCGTAAAGGCGGCGGCTTCGTGAATACGCATCAAGCCGCTGTACATCCCACCGAGCAGCGCGACGGGCAGCAGCGCCTCCCATTTCGCCTCCCAGAGCGTCTTCAAAGCCTCGGGCGCGTCAAACTTGGTGCGCGGCATCTTGGCCTTGATGCCAGTGATCGAGCTGTAGGTCGCGAGCGCAGCCACGGTGATGATGCCCGGAATGAGACCCGCCAAGAACAGCTTCTCGATCATGATGCCGGCAACGACACCGTAGATGATCATGGGAACGCTCGGCGGGAACAGGAGCCCTAGGGAGCCGCCGGTGGTCACCAGGCCGAGAGAGAAGTTTTCTTTGTATTTGTCTGCGAGGAGCGCTGGATACAGAAGCCCGCCGATGGCTACGATGGTAATCCCGCTGCCCCCCGTAAAGGTCGTGAAGAATGCGGACGCCATCAAGCAGACCATCGCCAGACCGCCCGGCATCCATCCGAGCCAGGCCCGCGAGAGCTTCACCAGACGATGCGGCGTTCCACTCTCCGCGAGCACGTAGCCGGCAAACGTGAACAGCGGAATGGTGACGAGCAGCGGCGAGTCTGCGAACTTCTCGCTGAAGACGTCGTTGGCCGCACCGGTGATGCTGGTGTCGGGGAGCCCAGCGAAGAGCAGCATCGAGGCCGCGCCGAAGATCGCAAAAAGCGGTGCGCCGAGCAGGGCGAGGGTGACGAGAAGGACGATCCAAAGCGTATCCATCGGTCAGCCCTCCCCTCCTTCTTCCTCGGGGTGTTGCTTTGTGATGAACACGACGCTCGCCGCGATGGCGCGGCTGATGAAACGAACCGCCATGAACATGAACATCGCCGGCACGATCAGCTGCAGCGCTACGTCCGGGGTCGACATCTGGGCTCCGAACACGTCGAGCGCGTCTCGTACTGCGCAGAACAGATCGGGTCGCGACAGCCCCGCATCGACCACGAGGTCACGCGGCGCGTCGCAGACGTGAATCATTTGGTCCGAAGCGCCCAGGACGGAGTATTCGAGGGGGATCTCCTGGGCGTTGTTGAGAACCGACAGCCAGAAGACGCGGCCGAGGTAGAAGCAAGTGACCGACCCGAACGTATTGACGATGGCGCGAAGAAGCTGCTTTCCGCGGGGCGGCGCCAGCCTCGGTAGCACGTCGATCGCGATGTGCCTTTCTTCGTACGTCGACAGAGACGCTCCAAAGAACGCCAGCCACAAGGTACCCTTCTGCAGAAATGAATCCGCCCAGCTCATCCGCTCGAGGACCAAGTTGGCCCATTCGACGTCGAGATTGGTGAGATTACGCAGCGTGGCCTGCGTGGCGGCGACCACGATCATGAACAAAAGGACGGTCGACGCGATGGCCGCTTCTCCGCGCGCCAGATTTCGATCGAGCTTTCGTACGAAATTCATTCCTGCTTCCCTGCTGCAGCAAGGACCTCGTCGAGTAGGGTTTCCGGGTAGACACGCCCCGCGAGGCGCTCACGCACCTGCTTGCCGGCCTCCTTCCACTCGGCGTCGTGCTCGGACGTGTCGACCGGGGTGAGCCCTCGCTCGAGCACCGTTTGGTAGGCCTTTTCGTCGTCGCGCCGGATGGACTTGTTGAGCGCGGCGTGCGCACGAGCGCCGGTCTCGACCAAGACCTTCTGCTGCTCGTCGGTGAGCGCGTCGAACTTGTCCTTCCGCATGATCGCTGCGCCCACGATGATCCCGCTATTCTTCGCCGCCATGTACTTGAGTCGCGTGTACCACTGGAGCGAGACGGCTGCGAGAGCCGAGGCGGGAAGCGTGTCTACCATACCGGTCTGAAGCGCAGGGTACACCTCGGGAACGCCAAGACGAACCGGATTTGCGCCCACCACCTTCAGGAACTCGGTGAAGATGAGGTCGTCCTTCCACGCCCAAGGGCGCTGCTTCTTCAGATCCGAGGGACGCTCGATTCGCTCCGTCGAAAAGAGACGCGTCTTGCCGACGTCGCCCCACCCGAGCAGCTTGTAACCCTCGGCTTCGAACATCTCCTCGAAGCGCTGGCCGAGCTCGGTGCGGACCCGGTCGAGCTCGTCATACTCGCTGAACACGCCGGGAACCGAAAGGACCAAAATGGGACGGACGAGCTGGCCAAGGCCGATGTTCGTGAGCGCGGCGCCATCCACCTGACCTGCGCGCATCTTGCGGACGAAATCGCGCTCGTCCCCCTGGCTCCCCCCCGCGTAGAAGCGCATCCGCAGGGCGTTGTTCGTCTCCTTTTGGACGGTCAGGTTCCACGCGTTGAAGATCTTCATCCAAGAGGAGCCGCTTGGCGCCAGGGTCGCAATTCGGAGCTCAGTCGTGCTCTCCGGGGACGCGGAGTGCGCGAGCCCGCCCGGGATCCCAAACGCAGCCAACGCAATTGCGAGGCTCAGTGTGATCTGTAGTTTCATCGAAGCTCGGCAGCGTACCTTTCCTAGTGGCTGATATCACTAAAAAAGTTGGTCTGCGTTCTCGATGTAAAGGGCTGCCCGCTCTCGGGCCATTCGATTTGCCAAGCGGGCTTCCGGGAGCGGATCATCCGCATCCATGACTTCGTTGAGCAGCTTGTCGAAGAGCTCCCGATTCCCCGTCTTGACTGCGTAGTAGCGCGCCATGTTTACATGCGTCTGCAGCGCCCGTCCCTCGGTGCGGGCAAGCGCTTTTTCGAAATAGAGCTTTGCCTCGTCCATGTCGCCGGCCATCTCCGATGCAACGGCCACACCCATGAACGTGTACCCGGAGGCGTTGTAGTAATCGGGATCGAGCTCGATCGAGCGCGTCACGAACGCCTTGGCGTACGCGAGGTCTGCGATGGCCTCCATGTCGTCCTTGGCGGTGTTGATGTAGGAGCCCCACGCATACCCGTGCCAGAAGAGAATCTCCGCGTCGCCCTCGGCGGCGAATTCGTCTCGGAGCCAAGCTTCGAGTCCCTCGATGCTGCCCCCCACGGCGTCATCGACGTTGGGGTGCCACAGCCGGATGCGGTGCCTGGTGAGATCCATCGCTCTCAGGTACATGGTACGTGCGCGCTGCCGCTGGTCGTTGGCCTCGGTATACTCGCCTTCGAACTCGAGCTCCTCGACTTCCACCTCGATCCAGCCGTACGCGTACGCGACGTAGGCCTGCGACAGCTGCGCGAGAATGGCGTCGTTGTCGGGAACGACCCGCAAAATGCCCTCGAGCTGGACGATCGTCGCGGGCACGGCCTCGCCGGCGAGGTCGTAGTCCCAATAGGACTCGAACGCTGGGGCCGCGCGAGAAAAAAGGCCGGCCGTAGAGTCCGCGGTGAACTTCGCGACGTCGCAGCCACCGAGCGCCATGACACACAACGCCCCCATCACCGATCGTAGATGGCGAGACAACAGGTCCTGAGACATGGGGCGAGATCTACGAAAATTTTGGAGAAACTGTCAATCGAGATCGTGTGTGACGGATTGCTTGACGCGGGGTGCTCCGGCCGCCAGGTTTAGGAAATGCTTAGAATGAGGCTGTTCCCGGGGCTGATGGGAACCGTGCTCGCCGGCCTGGTGGTGGCGAGCCCGGCCGAGGGCTCCATCGTGCAAGGGCTCGAGCTCGAGGAGCTGGTCGCGCGTGCGGACCAGATCGTGCTCGGCCGGGTCCTGTTTTCCGAGTCTTTCCAGCGTTCCGACGGAACCTTGGGCACCTGGCACCGCATCGAGGTCGAGCGAGACGTCGGCGGCGGCGCGGTTGGGGATTCGGAGGTCATCGTCGAAACCATGGGCGGCCAGATCGGCGAGATCGGCATGCGAGTCGAGGGCGAGCCCTCGTTCGCCATCGGCGAGCGGGTCGTGGTATTCATCCGGGGCGGCGGCCCGTACACCGCCTTTCGGCCCGTGGGCATGGCGCAAGGCGTGATGCGCGTCCGCGTGGAGCAGGGCATCGAAATGGTCACCCAGAGCCGTGAAGGCCTGATGCTCGTGCGCCGAAACGCGCAAGGGCGCCTCGAAAAGAGCCTCGGTGCGCTTCCCCAATCCGAGCGGCTCGATGCATTCCTTTCCCGGGTTCGCGCCCTGGCAGAGCAGGGCGCAGGTGATGCCGGTGAGTAGACTCCCGCTTCGCGTAGTGGCGGTCGGGATGGCGCTCGTGGCAGGGTTCTCGGCCGCGCGCGCTTCGGCCTACTGCCGAATGACAACCCAGGGTGAACCGCAGGTCGGCGAAGCGCGCTGCGTCGAACGAGGTGCGCCGCTGGTCTGGAAGGACCCGTGTCTCTCGTACGCAATCGACTACCGGGGCTCGGTGTACATGGACTACGCCGAAATCGAGGCCGCCGTAGACGCCTCGTTTGCCGCTTGGCGGAACGTCGACTGCGACGCACGCGTGGTGGGGAGCGGGAACCCTCCGAACGTGATCTTCAGGCCCTTGCAGCCATCTACCTGTCAGCGATCCGAGTACAACACCACGGGCAACGTCAACACCATCGCGTTTCTCGACCCGTGGGAGAATCCCTGTAGGGACGAGGACGATCCCCCCTACGAGCCGCTTGCATTTGCGGTCACTATCGTCTGGCACAACACGACGACCGGCGAGATCCTCGACGCCGACATGATGATCAACGACCAGCTCGCATCGCGCCTCAACGCGGGCGGTCCCTATGATGATTGTCCCGACACAGGGTGCCCCGCCGGAAACCCCGGTGCCCTCGGCCCAGCAGACCTGCGGAGCATCGTGACCCACGAAGCAGGGCATTTCATCGGCATTGGCCATTGCAGTCCCGAGGACCCCGAGGATCCCAATGACCCTTGTGTGCAAGCAACCATGTTTTACAGGAACGAGCGAAGCTCCGTCGACAAGCGAACGCTCGCGCTCGACGACATCAACGCGGTCTGCGACATCTATCCGCCTGGCGACTTGGATACCTCGTGCGATCCGACACCGATGGGCGGCCTGTTGCTCAACTGCGAGACGGATGCAGACGGCAACCCGTTGGCCTGCGACGGCCCCGGCGCCGCACCGAGCAACGGCGGGTGCAGCGCCTACCGCACAGCCGGCGCGTCTTCCGTCCCTCCTTGGTCCACGGCGCTGATCGCGCTCCTGCTCTGGGTCATGGTGGCGCGACAGCGGTCACGTCCACGCGGCGTATGATCTTGAACTGAACGCGCCGGTTGCGGGCGCGGTTGTACGCGGTGATGTTCGGCGCGAGCGGCCGAGTCGGGCCATAGCCTTTCGCCATCAGGCGCGCGGGTTGCACGCCGTGCTCGACCAGCCACTGCAGGACGGCTTCGGCGCGCCTCTGCGACAGCAGCATGTTGACCTCCAGATCTCCGCGACTGTCGGTGTGGCCTTGGATCTCGATGAGCTCCAAATCCGGGTTTCGCACGAGGGCGTCGGCGACCTCCATGAGGATCGGCTCGCTGTTTGGAAGGATCTCGTCGCTGCCCAGTGCAAAGCTGATCTGCCGCCGGAGGCTGATCTCGGCCGTCTTGATCACGACCCGCGGTCGGGAAGGTCTCGGCAAGATGCGGAGCTCCACCGCCGTCTCTTCGCGCGGTCGAATGTCGAAGTCGCGCACTGCGATCAGATAGGCAGGATCGTCGACGTAGGCGGTGTAGGACCCCGGCGCGATCGCACCGATGCGTCCGCTGCCCGCTTCGTCGGAGATCAAGACGTGCTCGGAGGGCCCCCGCACGTGGATCGAGATGCGGGGCACTGGCTTGCCTTTCCCGTCGACGGCTAGGATACGCAGCTGTCCATCGACGCTCACGGGGTCGAGCGTGCAGGCGGTGTCGGACGGCACGATCACAGTGCACTGCGAAGGGCCGTATTCGGGGTGCGAAACCTCGAACGAAGCTTCGCCCACCGGGAGATCGAAGGTGACGAAGCGTCCTTCTGCATCGGTGTGCAGCGGGGATGCATCCGCGCCCACCACACTGACGACGGCTCCGGCCACCGGCTTGCCAGTGCCGCTCTCGAGGATGCGTCCCCGCACCTGGCCGGTCGGCGGCGCCACCTCAGCGGGCTCGGGCTCCGGCTCGAGAGGAGGCGAAACGGGCGCCGCGGGCCGAGGGTCGAATGCATACGCCACGCCGATGATGACGTTGTAAGGCGGGGTCGGTGCGAGCTCCCGCACGAAATCGCGCGTGCCGGTTAGACCGATGTCGGCTGCCACGGCAAACGCGAGCCCCGACGGCGGTGAAAGGATTCGCAAGCCCAAGGTCAGCATCATGGGAAACGCGCTGAGCCCGTCGTCGCCGAGGCATCCGTCGTCGCCGGCGCCGCTGCTTTGGGCACAATCGAAGCCTTGGCGGTCGACTGGAATATCCCACTCCCATTCGAGCATGGGGCGCAGGCCCACGTTGCGGGCCTCGAGGGGCGCTTCGAAGCCCGCTGCGATGCGCACCCGATCGGTCCGATTGACTCGGTACGCGTACCGCTCGAAGGGCGTCAACAGATGGCGCGTCTCCATCGCGCGCGGAACCGCCCCGCCGAGCGCATCGTACCTCTGGTCCTCTATTCCTGCTGTCAGCTGGGCGGAATTGTCGAACCAGTATTGGGTGTTGAAGCGCGCGATGAGCGGCACCTCGCGGCGCTTCAGATCCCGTAGGTCGAAGCGCACGTTCCCGCGAAAGCCAAAGCTCGTCGCGCGAAATGTCGCTTGGGCGTCGCCGACCCCGCCCGGAAAGACGATGCTGGCGTCCCCCCCGACCGTGACCCAAGGCTTGGCTCGGTAGAAACCCTTGAGTCCCAAGAGCACGTCGGCCACTCGCTGGATCAACAACGGGTCGTTCGAGTCGTCCCAGGCGGACGTGACCTCGGCCGAGGCGAAGACCTCGAGGTACTTCGTGGCCGTAACGCTCAGCGAGAGGTTTCCTGCAAATGCGTGCGCGCGATCATGCGGAACGAAGAAGTCCCTGATGACGAAGAACTCGGTGCTCAGCGCGAGCCGAAACGTTCCTTTCGGACCGGAGCCCGCGTCGATGATGCGGATGCCTCCAGTCGGACCGCTGAAGCTGTTTTGGGTTTCGGCCAGCTTGGCCTGACGCTCCTCCGCAGGGGACGCCGGCGTCTCCTCGGCATGCGCCCGTGTCGCGCACGTCAATGCGACGACGGCACCCAGCCAGGGCAGTATCCAGCCTCTGCGCATGTCGCTCGCCTACCCCCTCTGAAATGATGCCATTTCAGGCGCGGCCTCGGCCAACTTGGGACCTATTTGGCGGCGATGAGCAGGTCCGCGCTTCCATCCGGCGGGATCATGACCTTCTTCGGGGCGGTCGCGCTCCCGCTCTTCGGCTTGAATACGACGGTGTACCGCCCTCCGGGAACCGAGCGGATCGTGCAGCTGCCCTGATTGGTTGTGCAGGTGAAGCGCCCGCCATCCCCGCTCAGCTCCACCCGGCCGTCGACCGCTTGGTTTTCTGCGTTGCGGACTCTGACGTGAACGACCGTGTCTGCCCTGACCTCGGAGGTCATCAGCAGCCCGAGCGCACAAACCACGATGGCAACCGCGCGGATCATACCGCGTCAGCCCTCTTCGGCAGTGCCCGCGAAATCGCTGAGACGCACTTCTTCGTATTCATCGTCATCGGAGTATGCGTCTTCGACGTCGTCCTCGTCGAGAGCTTCAACGGCAGCCGTCCGCCGCGGCCGGTTTGGGTCCGGCAGGGGCGGCCGGGACGGAATCGGCAGCCCGTCTTCGTAGGCGAAGAGCCCGGTCGTGTGCACGTCGCTGACTTCATCGTCCGTCGCAAAAAGCGCGTCTTGCGGCCGTGCCAACGAGGGGCGCGTCAACCCCTGCGGCGGCTCGGCAAGACGAAGAATGGGCGGCGAAGGCGGCGCTTCCGGAGGCGCGGCCATCGAGGGCATCGGCACAGGCATGCCAACCTTCGGCTCAGAGGCGATTCCATGCTCGAAGGCGTACATGGAATCGAGCTTGAGCGTTCCCTCGAAGACGGCCTCGGGCTCTTCGTCGTCTTGGGCAACCTCTTGCGCAACCTCTCGAGCAAATTCTTGGGCGGCCTCGGCCATGATCGCTTCCGGATCGACTGCCGCGATCACCGTTGCAGGCTCGTCGTCCAGCTCGTGGTCCTCCAGCAGCGCTTCCTCTTCCTCGGGAAAGGATTCGGGCGGTACGGTGTCCGGAGGCGCATCATCTGAGGCCTCGGCGTCCTCGAATTCCGACGACATGACGTCGTCCCCGGGGGGAACTGACATGAGCTCCTCGGCTGGCGGAATCGACATGACCTCGTCGGCCTCCGGCCGATCGGAAACCGCCTGGCGCGCGAGAATCAATCTCTCGAACACGACCTCGTATCGCCCTTCGAATTGCAGCTGCTCGACGACGACGTCGTAGCGGGTCTCCGGAACGCGCTCCGCGCCGCCATCGACGGCGGCACGCACGATCCCGGTGCCTTGCAGCGCCGGAGTGCCGTCCGCCAACAGAACGGCGAATTCGATCTCGGCGCCGTCTTCGTAGGGAACCGGTCCGTAGAGGATCAAGATGTCTTGCTCGATGCGATCCAGAAATCCCTCGGAGAGCTCCCCGATGTCGTTGAAGTGTGTTGGTACCGTGAGGACTTTGCTCATTGCTCCCCCGCTTCGCTTTCTTCGAGAGGGCTCGTTTGCAGCTCATCCCCGGCTGCGAGCAGCTCCTCTACCCTTCGCTCCGCTTCGTCCAGTCGTTTTGCTCCGGCCCGCGATAGGCGAACCCCCTCTTCAAACATCGCCAAAGACTCTTCGAGAGGCAAATCTCCCTCTTCCAGCTGCTCGACGACCGCCTGAAGGCGCTCCATGACTTCCTCAAAAGGAGCCTCGTCTGACAAGCCTGCCCGCCCCTTCGATTTCCCCATGTTTTCCACCATACCGTACCCAAAGCCCGACGTCACCAAGGTGTCCGTCGATCGCATTCGTGTTGAAGTGTCCCCGAGGCCGCTGTAGGGGGGTGAAGGAGCCGCACGTCCACGCGTAATTACGAGCTGATGCGCCAAATCCCCTCCGTCGTCACTCCCGGTAACCACGATGGCGTTCATCTGGGCCACAGGGCTCTCATCGACGCGGCGAAGCGGACCGCAGAGGCCCAGGGCTGGGAGACGCTGGCCATGTGCTTCGACCCCCATCCCACGGCAGTGCTGGCCCCGAAACGCGCCCCCCTGCTCATCACCAGCCTCGAGAGGCGCGTTGAGCTGCTGAAGGGGGCGGGCTGCGACGACGTCGTGGTTCTGCCGTTTGACAGCGCGTTTGCCAAGACCAGCCCGGCCCAGTTCGTCGAACGCGTTTTGCTCGATGCCTGCCGCGCAAAAGGAGTCGTGGTGGGACCTGATTTCCACTTCGGTCACAAGCGTTCCGGCAATGTCCGTACGCTGCGCAGCTGGGGCGAGCGAGAGGGATTCACGGTCGAGCTCGTCGAGCCGGTCATGTTCCAAGGCGAATCGGTGTCTTCGACCCGCATCCGGCGCATCATGAGCGAAGACGGCAACGTAGAGGATGCAGCCGCGATGATGACCCGATTTCACGAAATCACCGGTCGCGTGGTCCCGGGCGATCGGCGCGGAAGGCAAGTCGGGTTTCCTACCGCGAACCTCGAGGTCGAGCCGATTCAATTGCCGAAAGACGGCGTGTACGCGGTCGTGGCGCGCGTGCTCGACGGTGCCGAGCTCGGGCGGCTCCATGGGGTCGCAAACCTCGGCAACCGTCCGACCTTCGACGCCGGACACGCGGTGGAGGTGCATCTGTTTGGTTTCGACGGGGACCTCTACGGCCGGCGCTTGCGAATCGGCTTTGCCGCGCGGTTACGGGGTGAGATGAAGTTCGATGGGCTCGGTGCACTGCGGCAACAGATCGTTCGGGACTGCGACCAGGCCAAGAACGCGCTACAACTGTCGAGCCCGGAGCTGGCTCGATGGATCTGACCCGACTCTACAACCTGACCACCCCTGAGCTGCGTGACGAGGCCGAGCGACTGGGAGTCCGCGACACCTACGCGATGAGCCGCGGACAGCTCATTCAAGCGATTCGAAGCCACCGCAGCGGATCGCAGCCCGAGGGCCTGTTGGGCAAGGTGCTCGGCTTTGCGAAGTGGGCGCTGCAGACCACGGCCGCTGCGACGCCGCGGCCGGAAGAGGAGCATGATACGCCGCTGCGCGGCGATTCGGAGGTGCCGGTGCCCAGGGTGGGATCGGGGGCATCGGAGCCAGAGGCTGCGGCAGGGCCCTCTTCGGGGTCGGCGGGAGCATCCGCGTCTGGAGACACACCAGCCGCACAGCCAGCGGCTGTCACAGCGTCAGCGCCGGTGACGCCGTCCGCGACAGCGGTGGAGCCGGAGACTCCGGCGGAGACGGTGCCCCTTGCCTCTTGGGAGCCCGCGCCCCGGGTTGCAGTCGAGGGCGAGGATGGCGGCCCGACCAGCTCGTCGAGCTGGCCTCCCGCGGGCGTCTTTTCCAGAAGCGCCGGCACGTTCGAGGAGCCTTTTCCCACGCGGACCATGGCGCGCATTCTCGCCGAGCAAGGCCATTTCAAGCGATCCCTGGCAATCTACGCCAAGTTGCTTCGGGATCAGCCCGATGACGGCGAGCTGAGCGCCGAAGCGGAAGAGGTCAGGATGCGCTCGCGGGCCCGTCGATCCGAGCTTCACTAGCGCCGGCAATTTTGCTCTCCGCCTCTTCTTGATCATCATGAAGAGGTGATCCGGGCTCAAGAGCCAAGACAGCATGCGCGCTATCCGGTTCGGATCTCGTGCGAGCTGACCATCTCGGGCGAGACCCTCCACGCCGAAATGAAGAACCTCAGCGCCGGCGGCGCAGCGATCGTGTTTGCCCGACCGCTGTCTCCGGGCGAGGTGGTGACGGTCACGTTCTTCCTGACGCAAGACGGCATCGAAGATCCAGATCGGTCGCCATTCGAATGTGCCGCCTCGATTCGCTGGAGCAACCCCGTGGGTGAGCACGGCTATGAAGCGGGCGTGCAATTCCTTTCGCCTTCCGAGCAGCAACGGGCGCAGCTTCTGGACTTCCTCGCGCAGGCTGCCGCCTAACCCGGGACCAAGGCTTAGACAGGTACCGGCTCCGAGGCCCGGCGTAGAGGTGGCACGATGGCGCGTGCACCGAGCGCACAGACGCATCCCACGGCAAGCGCACTCCACGCAGGAAACAGCGTCTCGAGATCGACGAAGAAGCTCAGCAATGCGAGGAGCAGACCGAGGGCCGACAGCGTGACAGCGGTCTTCGAGCTGATCTCGAAGGCGTGGGCTGCGACGAGGACAGCGCCCGCCTTTGCCGAAAGGATCGCGACGCCCCATGCCGCGTCGTCGAGCGGCACGCCCCCTAGGAACAGGGCCGCGGCAAGCACGGCCAGCGCGCCCGCGTACAACGAGCCCGAGAGGCGGGCCCTGGCGCACACGGTGCCGACCGCGTGAAGCGAGACGCCAAAGGCGAGAAACGAAGCCGGCGACTGGAAGATATACCACCTCAGAGCCGCCGGGCTCTGCGCCGCGACGATCTCCGCGATGCTGGCGGTGCGGGCGAGCAACATCACGGTGAGGGTCGAGGTCAAGACCCAGGCGAAGCTCGTGGCGCCGGCGCGATCCTTGGCGGCCAGGCTGAAGAGCGCAGCAAACACGCCGAGCACGACGATCCACATGGTCACCCACTGAAGCGAGGAGACGATCAGGAGCAGCGCGGCTAGCGTCAGCGTGAGGCTCAGGCGGGTGATCCAGGTCGACGGAGCAACTCTCGAAAGACGGGCGCGGATTCCGAGCGCGGCCGGGGAGACCCAGCCGAGCACCAAGCCGAGAAGAACGAAAAGCGACAGGGCAACTGGATCCAAGGGCGGCTCGGAGGCTTCGTGCGGCCATCGCAGCGCGTGGACGCTGCGCAGGCCGTCCCGCGCGACGAATACCGTCGACTCGCTGGTGCTCGGGTCGGGGACGAAGTCGCGCCAACCGTAGATGCGAACGCCGTCGAGCCCCACGACGATGTCCCCGGCCTTCAGCCCCTGCTTGGATGCAACGCTCCCAGGAGCGACCGAAACCACGCGAACCCCGACCGTGCCGAGCTCTTCTCTAGAAAGCTCGATCCCGAAACCTTCCGCAGCGAGCGGCTCCGCGCTGGTGCGCTCCTGGCGAATGCTTTGGGCGCGGAGCTGGGTGGGTGTGTCGGGCAGGAAGTCGAGCCGCGCGCGCTCCGATGCGAAGACGTCGCGACGGCCGTCTGCCGCCCGGAACCCGATCCGCAGCTCTCCGTCCATCGTGGCGCGTCCCCCGAGGGCCTCGATCAAGGCGTCATCGACCGGGACCTCCACGAGCGCCTCCGACTGCACGATGCCCGCGAGTCGCACCTCGGCCTTCACCTTCCCCACCCCAGGCCGATAGACCGAGCCGCGGAGCCAGATCTCGGGCGCACGGCCCAACGGAAAGCCGCGGCCGTGAATGTGCAGGGTTGCGCCCGGCTCGATCTCCGAGGGCTCGATTTCGTCCACCTCGAGTAGCGGCAGGTCGTCGTAGCTGCTGCACGCAGTGAGCAGAGCCAGGCACAAGAGGGCTGCGCGCATCGTCTGTTTCGTTTCGCTGGGACGGGGGGAAACGTCAAGAAATCCGGCGGTCGTTTGCGCCCGGGGCTCAGGGTTGCTAAGCCGGGCTCCCTTTCGGGGCCATAGCTCAGCTGGGAGAGCGTCGCACTGGCAGTGCGAAGGTCAGGGGTTCGATCCCCCTTGGCTCCACCGATGAACCGTGTGGCGTCGTGGCTGCTGGCTTCGCTGCTGGCCGGATGCGCCGGCACGCAAGTCCCCGACGAGACGCCCGTCGAGTCCTATGCCCCGCCACCGCCGTCCGTGCTGACGCCGGACTCGGTGCGGACACGCATCGGCACACTCCGGTTTTTCGACGGGCTGCCCGACCAGCAGACGGTGGACACAGTCTACGACCACCTCGACTTCCTTCGTGCAGCTCGCGCCTTCTTGCAAACGATTCCCGGCGCTTCGATGGTCGCCATGCGACAGGGGCTGTACGACGCGGGCGCGCTTCCGAACTACACGGTGCTGTTGACCGAATCGACGATGGATGCCCGCTCGCTGTTCCTGACGCCGAGCAGCGAGGCGGTCTATGCGACCGCCTGGATCGACCTCAAGGGTGGACCCATCGTCGTCGAGACGCCGCCCTACGTCGAGGGCACGCTCTATGATTCTTGGGGTCGTCGCCTCATCGAGACGGGAAAAGCAGGGCCTGATCGAGGGCGCGGCGGGATGTACGTGGTGGTTCCGCCGGGCTACGCGGGCCACGTTCCGAGAAGCGAGTTCGCCGTGCGGTCGCGCACCTACGGCGTTTGGGCTGCACTCCGCGGGCCTCTCATCGACGGACGCCCTGAGCCGGCGGTCGGCAGCTTCAAGAAATATCTCAAGATCTATCCGTTGACCGAAGCCCGCAGACCACCCCCAAATCCGTTTCTCGACATCTCCGGCTTGCCCCTGCAGACGATTCACCCAAGCGATGCGAGCTACTTCGAGCGGCTCGACACTTTGGTGCAGGAGGAGCCGGCCGAGAGCCAAGACCCCGAGATCCTGGGCCTCCTCGCGTCGATCGGCATCGAGAAAGGAAAGCGGTTCGCGCCGGATGCGCGCATGAAGGCGATCCTCGCCGATGCCGCGGCGGTCGCCGATGCGACCGCTCGAGCGCTTCTATTTTCGCCCCGCGACGCCGAGGCGTACCTCTACGAAGATCGACAATGGCAGACCCCTCTGGTCGGAAGCAGCCGCGACTTCATCCGCGATGGCATGGGTTTGACGGATGCCCGCGTGCGGTTCCACTACTGCGCGGCAATCGACGCGGCGGCCCTCGGCCCGAGCGAGCCGGAATCCGGATCGCAGGCCGTGATCGCGTTCCGAGACGACAAGGGCCGGCTGCTCGACGGGAGCCGAAGCTACGCCCTGACCTTGCCGCCCGACGTGCCGAGCAAGGAGCTCTGGTCGGTCACGGTATACGACAACGAGACCCGATCGATGCTGCAGACCGATCAGCGCCTTCCGAGCGTGAGCGATGCGCGCGGCGATGCGCGTCCCAACCAAGACGGGTCGATTACGATCTACTTCGGGCCGACGCCGCCCCGGTCAAAGAAGAAGGCTTCCAATTGGATTCAAACCGTGCCCGGCAAGGGCTGGCACGCCGTGCTGCGCCTTCGCGGCACCGGCCGGGCTTGGTTCGATCGGACTTGGCGGCCCGGGGACATCGAGCTCGTCACCGAGGCTCCACCGGCGAGACCGGACCGGAAGCGGCCGAAGTTGTGGACCGAGGTGCCGGCATCGCTCCGCGCGCCGGAACGCGTGAAGACGCGGATGGGCGTGCTCGAGCTCGTGCACGGCGTCCCGACCGAGCCAACTGCGAAGCGGCTCTACGACCATCTCGACTTCATCCGCGGTGTGGATGCCTTTCTCCACACGATTTCCGGTGCGTCGATGGTCGCCATGCGGCGGGGCTTTCGGAGCGCGGGAGTCGACGACAACGCCACCGTCGCCATCTTCGATCCGATGGATGCTCATTCGCTGTTCCTCACAGGGGACACCGAAAGCATCTATGCGGGTACCTGGCTCGATCTTCGTAAGGGCGCGATGATCGTGCAGAGCCCGCCCAGCACGGTCGGCATCGTCGTCGACTTCTTCGGGCGCCGTGTCGCCGATCTTGGAGAAGCAGGTCCGGACGAGGGAGCCGGGGGCCTATTCTTGTTTGCGCCTCCCGAATATCAGGGGCAGCTCTCCGAGCAGTACTTCATCTTCAAGTCACCCACCTACGGCAACCTGCTCATGTGGGGCAGCTTTGCGGCTGAAAGCAACCGAGGCGCGGCGGTCGGCGCCCTAAAGGAGCGGATCCGCATCTACCCCTTCGATGTGCCGCTCCTCGAGGATCTCGGCCTCGACGCGGAGCAGAGCGCCACGGAGACGACGGAAGAGGAACCCGTCGAAGACCAGGAAGAAGACGAGGACCCGATGCGCTTCCTAAGTCTCTCCGGAAAATCCCTGCAGACAATTTTCCCGAGCGACTTCCGCTATTACGAGGACGTCGACACGATGATCCAAGAAGAGCCTCGAGCGGCATTCGGACCCGAGATCCTCGGTTTGCTGGCATCGATCGGGATCGAGAAGGGAAAGCCGTTTGCGCCGGATCCGCGCATGAAGGCAATTTTGGTCGAAGCGGCCGCCGTTGCGAATGGCACTGCGCGCGCTATCGCGTTTCGCCACCGCAACGACGCGGCGTACCTCTACGAAGGCTCGGCCTGGTACGCCTTGCAAGCCGCCGGCGGCGAGCATCTGCGAAATGGCGTACGCCTGCTCGATGTCCGTGCGATGTTCTTCTACCTGAGCGCGATGAGGAGCCCGGGAATGGCGGACGACCAGGTCGGCGCCGGTTTCGCGCATGCGCTGGCTGTGACCGACGCCAACGGCAAGTACCTCGATGGAGGAAAGACGTACCGCTTGACGCTCCCTCCCCGCATCCCAGCCAAAGGCTTCTGGTCGATCGTAGTCTACGATCCGCAAACCCGCTCGATGCTCCAGGCACCGCGTTCGCCGAGCCCAAGCTTGAGCAGTGAGAGCCGCGACGTGGTGCCCAGCGCGGACGGATCGAGGACGCTCTACTTCGGGCCCGCGCCGCCTCGAGGCCAGGAACGCAATTGGATCCAGACCGTCCCCGGCAAGGGTTGGTTCGTGATGCTACGGCTCCATCGGCCGCTCGGGGCCTGGTTCGACGAAACGTGGCGGCCCGGCGAGATCGAGCCGGTCGATTCTGTCATAGAATGACACAAACCGATGACCCCCAACGCATTCCTTCCCCTGCCGCCTCCGGGCTTCGAAACCACGGTCGAATATCGGCTGCGCCCCCGGCCCAAGCGTGCCTTCCACACGATCCTCGATTCAAACCGGCTCTTGGCGCCGGGGTCCAAGGGCACGCTGAGATTCAGCGACCTCGACGATGCGCACATCGAGCTCGCCACGAGGTACGACATCGCCTCGGGCGCAATCGAGGAGAGCTTCATCTTGCGAAAGACCTTGCATGGGCTGCAGAGCGAGCGCCTCATGCGGCGGATGCTGGACTCCGAGGGTAGGCAGGTTCGTCGAGAGGAAGTCGACTTCGGCGCGGACCTCGGGCTCGCGCCCAACACCTATCCCGAGGTCCTGCTGCCTCTGATGCTCGGCTGGCCCGCAGCCGAGCGGACGCGGGCCTTCTACTCGTGGATCAACGATCGCTTCGTTTCCCGGGTGTACGTCGAAACCAAGGGCGAAACCGACCTAGAGCTCGGGGGCCGGACGACGAGGGCCTTGGAGATGGTGCTGTTTCCCGACCTCAACGACTTCGTCCGCGTCGGCTCCACGATGGCGCGGCTCGCGAAGCCCATCATGCCGAAATACCACCTGTGGTTCGATCCAAAGGCCCCGAACACGGTTCTACGCTTCGAGGGGCCCTACGGCCCGCCGGGCGCACCCGAGCTGATCATGGAGCGAATCGGCTGACGGCAAGCCGCCGATCCGCAAGGACCGGCGGGGAACGTGAACGCTCACGCCCCGCCAAGGTCCTCGACGGGCTACTTCTTCTTCGCGGGCGCCTTCTTCGACGTGGTCTTCTTGGCCGACGTCTTCTTGGAGGCCTTCTTCTTCGGCCTCAGCTTCTTGGTCGCCTCTTCAGCCATCGTCTCAATCTTCTTCTCGAGTGAGTCGACCTGCTTTTCGAGCTTCTTCCGTTGCGCCGCCGCGCTTTGGGCCGCCTTCGCGCGGAGCTCGTCGGCCTTCTTCCTCAAATCCGCAACCTCTTTCTCGATGTCCTTGCGAGCCTTGGTCACGCTCTTTTTGATCTTGGCGCGTGCCTTCTGCGCCCTCTTCTTCAGCGCGGAAGCCTGCTTCTTGGCTGCCTTCTTGGGCACTGCCTTCTTGGCGGCTTTCTTCGAGGACTTCTTGGACGACGACTTTTTCGACGCCCGCTTCTTGCTTGTCTTGGTGGCTGCTTTCGCCATGTCACGCTCCATTGTCAGTTGTCGCGCAGGTTGATTGCTGCGCAGTATAGACAAGCGGAAGCGATTGCGAACAGAAAAAAACGCGATCACACGCCGGGCGTGCTGCCGATCTCGTGCGGCATCCGATGTCTCGGGCTTTGGAAGTAGTGCATGGGCGAGTACTGCGCGAGGTTGGTGGCACGCGAAGTGTAGATGCACCCGTACTGCTCGACTTGGTTCCCGAAGCTCGAAACCTCGTTTCCAGCCTTGAAAAGAGAGCCCCAAAACGGATGAAACGCCTGGGACAGAGCTTCATCGAGCGCCGAGCGCTCCGCGTCGACCTCCTTGAGCTGCGCCCGCAATCGATCGATCGAGCGCCGATGGCGAACCCGTTTGGCTTCCCATGACGCGCGCTCCGGACCCGACCCCTGCTCGGCGAGCTTGCGCTCGACGCGCTTGAGACGCGCCTGGTGCTCGCGCAGCTCGTCTTGGACCGCGTCCCGCATCTGCTCGAGGGTGCTTGCACGCTCGAGCCCGACCGCATGCTCCCGAAGGACCCGAAGCTCGTCATCCATCTCTTGAATGATCATCGCCGTTCGCCAGGTCGATTCCTTCTTGGCGCGAAGCACGTCGCCGTAGATGTGGTCGCCCACGTAGAGGACCTCGTCGCCGGCAAAACCCAGCGCGCGTTGCAGATCTGCAATGTTCCCTCCGGTGTAGAGGCGGCCGCGCTCCGGGTCCCGGGTTTCGGAGCCGGTCAGGAGATCGACGAACGGGGCCTTCCCCGTGAAAAAACCAGGCTTTTTCGATGCGGCGCAGACGTAGTCCAGGTAGTTCCTCCAGCTCGGGTACTCCTCGAGCGCATCGTCGAGGAGATAGGACATCATCGCGTCGGTGTATTGTGGACCGGAGTTCGTGATGAGGAACAAGCGCTTCCCAGCGCTACGCAGCTTGTGAAACAAGACTCCGAGCTCCGGGTCGCGCTCCACGTAGCGGGGGAGGTCCTCCAGCACGACATCGAGGATGGAGCCGTCTTGGTGCGAGAGGTCGGCGCAGCGCCGGATGTCGCTGAAAAGCCTTCCATAGTCGACGCTTCGACCATGGGTTTCGAGGTGCTCCACCACGGCCGCATACACGGCAACCTCCGAGAGCGAGTAGAGGGTATCGACCCAGTGATACCTGCCGGTGCCCGGCCGGAGCCGCCGGGTGTGGTAGGCGTGCCGCCGCTCGTCGCGGGTCAGCTTGCGGAACCCGTGATAGGCCGTCTTCACGTACCGGTAACGATCCATCTTGAGGACGTTGCCGAGCTTGCGATCGATGAGCAGCCCCCGAATCGGGAAATCGGTCCGGTACTTCATGGACAGAAGCTCTTCGGGGTACCCCTGCTCCACGAGCTTGGCGACCGTCGCCTCGATGCTCAACCGATCCATCTCCGCCTGGCGATAGATCGCGAGCGTGTAATCCATGTCGAAGCCGACGGCTTTGACCTGGTCGAGCCGGAGGTTGCGGTTGCAGTAGACCCTACGTCCGACGGGCGGCGGAAATACGCTGCCCGAGGGGGAGTCGAACTCCGGCGCCGGGAACCGCTCCTGCAAGGAGTCGCTCAGTTGTCGGCCGGATAGACGCTGACCCGTTTGCCGGTGCGGCCGCGGCGCTCGAACTTCACGATGCCATCAACTTTGGCCCAAAGCGTGTAGTCCTTGCCGACGCCGACGTTGGCGCCGGGCTGGAACGATTGGCCCACCTGACGAACCAAAATGCTGCCTGCGGGAACCGTCTGCCCCCCGGTGACCTTCACCCCACGGTATTGCGCGTTGGAATCGCGGCCGTTGCGGGATGAGCCCTGACCTTTCTTGTGTGCCATGGCGCTTCCTCAGCCTTTCACGCTCTCGATGCGCAGCTCGGTGTAGGGCTGCCGGTGACCGCGACGGTTCCGGTAGCCTTTCCGGCGCTTCATCTTGAAGACGATGATTTTCTTGGCGAGATCCTGCCCGATGATCTCGGCGGTAACCTTGGCTCCGCCCACGTGCGGCTTACCAACGGCGACCTTGTCGCCGCCGACCATCAGGACGTCGGTGAACTCGACTTTGGAGCCGACCTCTCCGTCCAGCTTTTCGACGCGAATCCTGTCGCCTTCTGCGACTCGATATTGTTTTCCGCCTGTTTGAATGACCGCGTACATGGTGAATCCGTCAATCCCTCTGGTTTGGGGCCGCGTAGTCTAGGGGCTTGCGCCTTCCCTGCAAGCCAAAACCGAGCAGCCGGCCGACCCGGGCCCAACGCCGAGGTAACATAGCAGAATGGCGCGGAAATTCATCGCGCGCCGGGGCTGGGCCGGAGCTTTGGCCGGCGCGGGTCGAGGATCAGCGCGATCAGCACGATTGCATAGCTCGAGAGCTGCAGCCAAGCGGGCATATCCCAGACGCGCTCGCTGACCCACCGGTCGAGCGGCGCATACGAAAGGAGCACGGCCGCGCTCCACACCAGGCCGGCGACACCTCCTGCCAGCACCTCGAGCGGAAGGAGCCACGCCAGATACCAGGGATGAATCTGCGGTGACAAGAGGAGCGCCGCCCAGAGCACGACGCGGCTGGCAGCGAGCGGGGGCAGATGGCGCCGCAGGATGACTCCCCAGAGCACGATCAACGCGGCAGCGACGGCGACGCGCGAGCACATCGCAGCGGAGCCCTCGGGAAGAACCTGACGTGCGACCCAATCGACGATCGCGAAGACGCTCTCGTTGCCTCGCCAGCGGGTTGCAAACTGGCCCGGGCCCGAGCCCTCGTCGAAGAGCGGACGAGACCACAGCAGCGGCAGAAGCAGCAGCCCGGAGACCAATGAAATCGCCCCGAGCGCTTTGGGCGCACGCAAAAAGAGCGGAAGCAACACGAGCCCGACGACCTTCAGACCGACCGCGGCGCAGGTGGCGACCCCCGCCTGTACGATCCGATGCCGGGCCACTGCCCAAGCGGAAAGGAGCAGCGCGAGGCCGGTCAGGATGTCGAAGTGCCCGTTGAGCGCGGCTTCGCTCAACAAGAGCGGATTGAGCGCGAGCGCCAATGCGGCTCTCGGCCCACTCGCAATGCGCGCCACGGTGACGACAGACGCGATGTGCGCGGCAAGGGCCAACGCCTTGACGATCCAGACCTTGCCTCCGAGCCCAGCCGACACCACGAACAAGACCTGCGAGAGAGGCGGATAGATGCTGGCGAGCGCCTTGTTGTTGATCGGCTCCCACGAGCCGTCGCGCAGATGCGCCAGCGCCGGGTCGTCGGGGGCCAGCCGGTAGGGATTGAGCCCTTCGAGCCACAGACGCCCTTCCCATAGGTAGCGGTAGAGATCGTCCGACATCACCGGAGGCGCGAGCACGAACGCGCCTCCGAAAAGGAGCGCTGCCAGCACTGCAATCCGGTCCAACGTGCGCTTGTCGAAGACGGGCCCGAGGGCGAGCAGACCGGCGTAGGGCGCAAACGAGAGCCCGAGGCCGAAAACCACCGCGGAAGGCGCGCACCCCGAACGTGCCCACACAGATGTTGCCAGGACCAGGCACCCCTGTGCGGCCAGGCAAAACAGGAACGACGAGCCCCGGGGAACCGTCATTGGATCACGAAACGAACGATCCGGAGTCGCTCACCCGGGAGCAGGCTGTGGCGATACTGGCCTGCGATCTCCCGGCCAACCGCGACCGATACCGTCACCTCGGTCGGCCCTCCGCCCGTGATGCACTCGCCCCAGTAGTGGATCTCGACCTCGTAGATTCCGCCGATCGGACGCTCGTCCACCCACCGGACGTTCTCGACTCGCGGGTTCGGCATGTCGGTGCAGTCTCCTCGCCCGGAGTGATCTACCCGCCCCCCGGACGGCGTGGAGAGCCGCTGGAAGCTCAGCGTGTCGCCGAGAGGCCCCTTGACGTAGAGATCGATGTCGGAGCCGGTGTCCCAGGAGGCGGTGACCTGGATGAAACCGGTCCCGTAGCCGCAGCCCTCGTCGATCACGCCGTCGCAGTCATCGTCGAGGGCATTGCATCGCTCCTCGACCGGATTGGCGCAGTCTCGGGGAATCTCCACCGCAGTCGAGCGCGGGACGATCGACACCAACCGCGGAGGCTCGAGCGCCTCCGGCGCGACGATCGTCTCCACGATCTCTTCCGGTGTTTCGGTCTCGGGGCCGGCCGCGGTCCTTCCCGAGCACGCCGCCAACAGGGCCAGACCGGCCATCCCGACTCGACTTCTCATCGCGGCGGGCACTATAGCCGAGGTCGCGTACAATGCGGGTGCGATGATGGAAGCGCTCGATCAAGCCGTCGATGCCGTCCGCAGCCGCGCCGGCAAGCCCGACGTCGCGATGGTGCTCGGCTCAGGCCTCGGAGACTACGCTCACGCCCTGGAGGATGCGCATGCAATCCCCTACGCGGAGATCCCGCGCATGCCCCTCTCGAGCGTCTCCGGACACGCCGGCAATCTCGTGACCGGTCGCAAGGCAGGAAAGCAAATCATCGTCATGCAGGGCCGGACACATCTCTACGAAGGCCGCTCCGCGGCCGAGGTCGCGTTTGGCGTTCGGCTGATGGGCCGGCTTGGAGCCGAGACCTTGATCGTGACCAACGCTGCAGGCGGCATCTCGTCCGAGCTCCAGCCTGGCGACCTCATGGCCATCACCGATCAACTGAACCTCACCGGAACCAGCTGCCTGATCGGACCGAACGACGACCTGCTCGGGACTCGCTTCGTCGACATGACCGAAGCCTTCGCCCCCGATCTCATCGAGGTTGCAAGCCGGGTCGCCGGCGATCTCGGATTCGAGCTCAAGCGCGGCGTGTACGCCGGGCTGCTCGGACCCGCCTACGAAACGCCGGCGGAGGTGCGCATGTTGCGAACCCTCGGCGCGGACGTGGTCGGCATGAGCACGGTGCTCGAAGTGCTTGCCGCGCGCCATATGAAGATGCGGGTGCTCGGGATCTCGTGCGTGTCGAACCTCGCCGCGGGCCTGTCCTCGGGGCCGCTCAGCCACCAAGAGGTCGAGGAGACCGCCCGACGCGTTCAGTCGAGGTTCCGGGCGCTGCTTTCGGGTATCCTGGATTCGCTGTGATGAATGAGAGCGACTGGGAAGCATTGCGCAAAGCGGCCTTTGCCGCGCGCGCGAAGGCCTATGCTCCCTATTCGGGGTTCGCAGTCGGGGCCGCCTTGCGAACCGAGGCCGGCGTCATCCTCGTGGGATGCAACGTCGAAAATGCGAGTTACGGCGCCACGATTTGCGCGGAGCGCGCGGCCTTGGCCGCTGCGGTGTGCGCAGGAGAGCGCGGGCTTGCGGCGCTTGCCATTGCCTCGGACGCACCCGGCCCTACGCCGCCCTGCGGCATCTGTCGGCAGTCGCTGCACGAGCTCGCCCCAGACCTGGTGATCCGCAGCTATGCCGCGGCCGATTGGGCGGAGTACACGCTCGCCTCGCTGCTGCCGCACGCCTTTGGCTCCGACCAGCTGGTCTGAGCGGCTTCAGTCGAGCCCTTCGCCGATTCGCCGGAGCTTGTTCTGGACGTCGGCCCGATCGATGGCGTCGCTGGCGGCGAGCTCCAGGTACCGACCGTACTCGACCACTGCGTCGCGCCGCTTCTTGCGCGCATAGTAGATGTCTCCGATCAGGCGATGCGCGTCCGCCAACCAGCCGCTTTTTTCCGGGGCCTTGTCGCCGAGGGAGGTGGCCTTGTTGAGCGATGCCAGCGCTTGCTCGGCCTGGCCTTCGTCGAGCTGCAAGCGTCCCAGCCTGTACCACCAGTAGCCGCGTTCCGGCCGCCCCTCGACGGCCTTTTGCAGGTCCGCGATGGCCTCTTTCGTTTGCCCGAGCTGGTAGTGGCACTCGGCCATGGCCGCCCAGGCTTCGATCCGGTCGGGATTGAGCTCGAGGGCCTTTTGCAAATCGGCCAGGGCGTCTCGAACGATGCCGGCCCGGGTGCGAATTCGGGCGCGCAGCCAGTAGGCATCGCCGAGGGTGGGGTCTAGCTCGAGCGCCGCATCGAGCTCTCGGAGCGCGGCGGCCATCTCGTTCGATTCGAGCGCCGTCCACGCGAGATACATCCGATAGAGGCCGCTGTGAGGCTCGAGGCGCGAGGCTCTTTGGAAATGCTGCTGTGCTTCGTCGAGCTGATTCCGCTCGAGCGCAATGCGGCCGAGGTAGTGCTCGGCCTCGGCGGAATACCGCTGGGCTTCGAGCACTTCGCGCAATAGCGCCTCGGCCTCTTTCAGCTCGCCGCTGAGCACGAGGGAGGCGCCCAGACGCGACTTGAGCGCGGCATCGTTGGGAGTCTGCGCCAATGCCTCGCGGTAGCTCGCGATGGCCGCCTGCAGGTCCCCTCGCGCTTCGGCGAGCCGGCCCTTCTCGAGCTGGAGCCCGGGGAACTTGGCGTCGATTTCCTCTACCTTGGCGAGCGCGGCGGCCGCTTCTTCGAGCCTCGACTTGCGGCGATACGCTTGCGCCACGCCGAACTGTGCGGAGGAATCCCTTGGCTCCATTTCGAGGGCCTGCTCGAACTGGGTGATCGCCGCATCGAGCTCGTTCCGCTGGAGCTCCGCCCACCCCAAGAGGCGCCGCACCCCGGCCGTGATCTGCACGTTCTTTTGCGCTTCGACCAGGACCGCCACGGCCTCGGTCGGCCGGTTGGTGTCGGTGTAGTGCTGAGCCAACGCCATATATGCGTCGATCGCTCCGGGATCGAGCGTGATGGCGTTTCGAAAGTGGCGAACCGCTTCGTCGCTTCGGTCGAGGGCTGCTTCGATCTTGCCCTGCCACATCTCCACCCGCGCATTGACCGGCTCGGGCGTCCCGAGGTCCGACAACACCCGATTGGCTTCCTCTGCCTTGTTCATGGCGAGCAACGCTTCGGCTGCGCCGAGCTTGGCTGCGACGATCACCTTGGGCTTGCCCGTCGGGTCCATCGGTGCGCCAGGCTCGATCTCGGCACCGAGAACGGTCTGGAACCGAGCGTAGGCGTCTTGGTAGCCGCGCTCCAAGAGCACCAGTCGCGCCGCGCCAAGCGCCGCCTCTGTGTTGCCGCTATCGAGCTCGAGCGCCTTGTCGTACATTTCCCGAGCGGCGCCCATCCGTCCTCGGTGCTCCTCGATGCGTGCGATGAGCGAGAGCGCCGCCGACTTGTCGCCGCGCGCCACCTGCAGCGTCGCGTTTTCGACCGGCACGAGACCGGCCGGCGCTTTCAGAGCTTCGTAGGCATCATCGAGATTGCCATCCGCAATCGACCGCTCGGCCACGGCAACGCGCGCGCCCGCATGATTTGGGCTCAGGGCGAGGGTGGCCTGCGCAGCCCGCAGGGCCTCGTCTCCATTGCCGAGCACGAGACGACCGCGGGCGAGGCCCCACTGCGCCCGCCCACTGTCGTGCTTTTTCGCACCGCGCCCAAATGCGTCGAGCGCCGCCTGCCCTTGCCGTTTGCGCAGGGCAATCTCGCCCGAAACCAGATCGACGTAGGCGTCGGTCGGGTCCTCCTGTGCGGCAAGCGCGATTTCGGATTCCGCCGTAGCCGTGTCGGCATTGCGCAAGGCATCCGCAGCCAAGGCCACGTGAATCCGCGGCGCCTCATCACCCCGCCGCTGCAGATGCAGCCGCAACGAGTCGGCCACCGCCGCACGTTGAGCATCCTGTCCGTAGCGAGCCAGGTAGTACGACTCGTGCAAGAGGCTCCGCGCGATGAGCGCACGATTCAGACCCGCGTCTCGACGCGCGGCTTCGAGTGAATCGAGCGCGCGGCGGGTGTCGGCAAACGTATCCGACGAGGCGATTTGCTCGGCCTCTTCGATCGCCTGAGCCACCGCCACCGCATCGCCCGAGGCAGGAAGGAAAGGCTCCACCATGTGGATGCCGAACAGCCCGTACTTGGTCGTGCCGGCGTAGAACCCGGCGCCGAGCACCACTCCGGCGGCACCGAGCGCCGCGGCGGCTTTGATGAGCCACGGCGGGCGTTTGAACGCAATCGCCTTGGCCTTGCGCTTGGGAGCCGCTACCGGCTCAGCTCGTTCGAGCCTCGGCATGCGATGGACTTCGTCCCCATCTTCGGTCAGGTCGGGAAGGTCGAGGTCGGCAGAATCGTGGCTGATACGGTCTTGGCTTTTGGCCTCGCCAAACGGCTGACCGATCGGAGGCGGTGGCGACGGCGCCTTGACCGGCTCCTCGAGGTCCATGTCCAGATCGAGATCGTCCCCCTCCGGTAGGTCCAGCTCGATCGGGCCGCCTCCGTGAACGCGCTCCGGACCGTCGAGATCGAGATCGAGATCCATGAAGTCATCACGCGCCACGGGCAGATCCTGCTGCCGGCTCGGCACGGGAAGATCCGAGTCGAGCGAAATCGGATTCGGCAGCTTGGAATCCGTTTTCGGCTTAGGCAGCTCCGCGTCGGTGAGCGCCATGGGAAGGTCGACTTCCTCTTCGATCGGATCGATCGACCGAGCCTGGGCTGCGCCTCTCGGAGCGGGCAGGTCGGGGCCGGAAGCGCCGCGGCCGCGAAGCGGTGCCGGCAGATCGGTGTTGGCGGAGCCCCCACGCGGGGCGGGTAGATCCGCCAGACCGGCGGCGCCCGGCCCCTCGAGCGGCGCGGGAAGATCCAAATCGGCGAAGGGATCGAAGCCGGATGGCGCTGCCTCGTCTCTAGGCGCCGGAAGATCCGCTGCGCCGGCGTCGTCGAACAAATCGAATCCGAGAGGGCCCTTCCTCTTTCCGGGAATAGGCAAATCATCGTGCGCATCGCCGGCCAACGGAGTCGGCAGATCGATCTGCGGATCGGCCGACTTCGAAGGAACGGGTTTTTTGGCCGCCGCGGGAAGGCCGGGCGGCGAGGCGGGGCCGATTCCCGCTTGCGTTGGCTTTCGCTGCGCGGGCTTTCTCACGGACGCCGCGGCACCTGCTCCGGCCTTTGCCGTCGAGCCGTCGCGATGAACGTGAAAGCTCTGGTTGCACTTCGGACAGCGCATTCGCAGCCCGTCCTTCGGCAGACGGTTCTGGTCCACCTCGTAAGACGCACTACATGACGGGCAGCTAACCTTGATCATGACCCTACTCGTCCCCCGGTGATCAACATAACACGCTCGATGCGTCCCTCATAAACCCCCGTAGTGGGATTCCGGCGCCAGCGGAACAAAGGAACATGAGCGTGAATGTCCTACCTTGACGCCCGCGGAGCTCGGGGACTACCTTCGCTGCAACCGTGAAGCGCACCGTACAGATCGAAATTGCTGGCGCCCGTTACCGTATGTCCTCGGACGCCGACGAAGCCTACCTTCAGCGACTTGCTGACATCGTCAACGAACGAGTGCAAGCGCTGGGACCCAAGGCGGCGCGTACGGCTACGCCAGCGCAGCTGCTCGCGGTCGTGGCGCTGAGTCTCGCCGAGGACCTCGAAGCATCGGAGCGCAGGCGCGAGACGCTGGAGATGAAGACACGCCAAGTGGTCGGCGCGGCCATTCGGCGCATCGATCAGAGGCTGCAGGCTGACGCCGAGCTCGCGCAGCAGATCGAGCCGTGAGCGCCGACCAGCCGGAGCACGACGAAAACGAGATCCGTCGACTCGCCAAGCTGGCGCTACGCAAGCAACTGCGGGCCATACGGGCAACACTGCCGCAATCGGCGCGGGACGCGCGCTCGGTCGAGATCGTCAGGCGGCTACTCGAGCTCGATGAGCTCACGCACGCGACCACGGTGCTCGCGTTTGCGTCGATCGGAAACGAGGTGCTCTTGGGACCGCTCATCGAAGGCATGTGGGCCGCTGGCAAGCGCGTGGCCCTGCCGCGCATCGTGGACGACGATCTCGAGCTGCGTCTGGTCGACGCACGAACCGAGCTCGTCGAGGGCGCGTTCTCGGTTCCGGAGCCGCCAGCAGATGCAAAGCTCGTGCGGCCGGAAGAAGTTCAGCTCGTTCTGGTTCCTGCGCTGGCCGTCGACCCACGCGGCTATCGGATCGGGTATGGCGGTGGTTACTACGACCGGCTGCTGCCCCGTCTCGAACATGCCTGCGCGTGTGTCGTCGCCTACGATTTTCAGCTGGTCTCCGAGGTGCCGCAGCTTCCATTCGACGTCCCCGTCGATTTAGTGGTCACCGATCGGCGCGTCCTTCGAACCAAGTGAGGCCCGACGCGATCGGCGGAGCCAGCAGTGGTATAGACTGAAGGTGATTGCCGAAGCGGTACAGCGAAAGCTCGAGACCTTGCCCGCATCGCCCGGCGTGTACGTATTCCGTGGTGAGCGCGGCAAGGTGCTCTACGTCGGCAAGGCGCGAAGCCTGAGAAGCCGTGTCCGCAGCTACTTTCAGCCGGGCTCGAGTGACTTGCGCGCGTTCGTGAGTCGGCTCGAGCGAGAGCTCGCGGACATCGAAACGTTCGTCACGCACACCGACAAGGAGGCTGCCCTCCTCGAGAACCAGCTGATCAAGTCGCATCAGCCCAAGTACAACGTGAAGCTTCGAGACGACAAGGAGTACTTGTCGCTGCGGCTCGACACCAAGAAGCCGTGGCCGAGGCTCGAAGTGGTGCGGCGGCCGAAGCCCGATGGGGCTCAATACTTCGGGCCCTATCATTCCGCGACGGCCGCGCGTCAGACCCTTCGGCTGGTGAACCGCCATTTCCAGCTTCGAACATGCACGGATACCGAGTTTCGGCTTCGGTCGCGCCCGTGCTTGCAGCATCAGATCAAGCGCTGTCCGGCCCCCTGCGTGTTGGACGTGGACGAGGAGGAGTATCGGATCCAGGTCGGCGACGTTGCGAGGTTTCTCGAGGGGCGGCACGACGAGCTCGTGCGCGACCTCGAAAACCGGATGAAGGCGGCCTCGGAGGACCTCGAGTACGAGCGGGCGGCCCGCTACCGCGATCAGCTTCGAGCCGTCGAACGCGCCCGCGAGGAACAACGCGTGGCCGGCGTGCAGAAGTCGGACCAGGACGTGATCGGCTTCCACCGGCAAGGAGACCAAGTGGAAATCGCGTTCCTGAGCTTGCGCGGAGGGCGATTGTTCGCGGTGAGAACGATGCCGCTTCGCCGGGTCGCCGTACCGAACGACGAGATGCTCGGGGACTTCATTCGTCAGCACTATGCCGAGCGAGCCGAGATGCCCGACGAGATCCTCGTGCCCATCCCGATCGAAATGAGCGAGGCACTGGAAGAGCTTCTCAGCGAGAACCGAAAGCGGCGCGTAAGCATCGTGCGACCACGACGCGGGGCCAAGGTCAAGCTCCTCGATCTCGCGCGGGAGAATGCGGCGCATGCGTTCAACGAGAAGGAACGGGCGCGCGAAGACGTGGATGCTCGGCTGGAAGCGCTGCAAGCGCAGCTTCGATTGTCGGTGCTGCCACGCCGCATCGAATGCGTGGACATCTCGCACATCGGCGGCGAAGAAACCGTGGCGGTCTTCGTGGCGCTCGAGGACGGCGTGCTCGCCAAAGAGCGATACCGGAGCTTTCGGGTCAAGCAGGTGAGCGGCGGCGACGACTATGCTGCGATGTACGAGGTGTTGGCGCGTCGCTTGCGCCGAGGCCACCGGGGCGAGGAGGGCTGGGAGCTTCCCGACTTGTTGGTCGTGGACGGAGGCAAGGGTCAGCTCGGCGTCGCCGTTCGCGCTTGCGAGGACGTGGGCGTCACGGACCTCGAGGTCGCCTCCGTGGCCAAGCCGAGAATCACCGCTTCCGGGCAAGAAGAGGGCGAGCGCGTCTTTCGGCCCGGTCAGAAAAACCCGATTCCGGTCCGTTCCACCTCCGCGCTGTCGCTCCTCTTGTTGGCGCGTGACGAGACGCACCGTGCGTCGAACGCGCTCCGCAAGAAGGTCGGGCGCAAGAAGCGGCTGCGCAGTGAGCTCGACGGGGTCCCGGGGATTGGACCCAAGACCCGGAACAAGCTCCTCGCGAGCCTCGGCTCGCTCGCAGCGGTCCTCTCGGCAACGGAGGAAGCTCTGATCGAAGCGGGCGCGACGCGGCGCCAGGCCGTAGCGATCAGGCAGGCCATCGGAGATCACCGCCCACTCGTGCCGGATGCCGAGGCTGCCGAGGACCTGGCGGTCGAACACGCGTTTCAGCCCGACTGACGAAAGAGGCTGTTCAAAGCGCGGCTGGAAGTCGCACGTGAAAGCTCGCGCCGCCGCGATCTCGATTTGCCGCCTCGATCGAGCCGCCCAACTGCTCGACGATTGCGTGGCACACGGCCAGGCCGAGCCCGGTGCCTTGGCCCGCCGGCTTCGTCGTCACGAACGGGTCGAACACCTGATCGAGGATCGCGGCGTCGATGCCGGGCCCATCGTCTTCAACCCTGAGATCCACCATCCCACCACCGTTCGAAGCGCGAACCTCGATGCGGCCCTTGCCGCCGAGCGCATCGGCAGCGTTGAACAGCAGGTTCAACAACAGCTGCCGAAGCCGCTCTCCGTCCCCGCGAACCCGGGGAAGCCCTGCATCGAGCGCCAGGCTGAGCTCGATCTCGCGAAAGCGGCTCTGGCGATCGAGCAGCTTGGCGGTGTCGGATAGGACCTCCGATAGATCCGCGGAGCTCTCGATGCGCCCCCTGTCGCCGGGCTCGCTTCGAGAGAAGTCGAGTAGATCGCGTATCGTGAAATGAATGCGCTCCGTCTCGCGCTGGATGCGGCCGATGAATTCCTTCTGCTCTTCGGGATCGAGGTCACCGACCTCCAGCAGCTCGATCAAGCCACGGATCGCGGCGAGCGGATTGCCGATCTCGTGCGCAACGCCCGCGGAGAGCCGTCCCACCGCGGCCAGCCGAGCGCTTCGGATCAGTTGCTCTTGCGCGCTGGTCAGCTCCCCGGTCGTTTGCTCGAGCTCGGCCAAACGCTCCTGCAATGCCGCCCGGTCTCGTCGGAGCTGCGCCGCCATTTCGTTGAACGTGGCCGCGAGCCGAGCTACCTCCGCGGCGCCTTGAACCGGCACGCTCGTGCGCAGTCGGCCGGCCGCGAGCCGCTCCGATGCCAAACGCAAACGATCGATGGGCCGCACGATGAAGTACGTCAGAAGCACGTACGCCAACAAGAGGACCGTGGCCGCGGTGAGCCCGAGGTAGAAAATGAATAGGTTGCGCCGGGCGTCATCGCCGCGCGGGTTCGGCGGCGCCCAGACACGAAGCTCCGCGCCATCCTCGGTGATGACCGTAGCCTCGGGCGCTCCCTGGTGCGATCCCCACGACCGCGAAGATCCATCCGGCGTTCGAACATCGACTCTTGCGGCCAAACCGTTTTCGACCACGGCGGCGATTGCAGGCTCCCGAAGCGCAGTGCCGTCCGTGCCAACGCTCGCAGCCAGCGTTTCGGCGAGCGCTTCGGCCCGCGCCCGCTGCGCCTCGGCATGCGCGCCTTCGTCGAGCCGCGCCGTCACCAAGCTCAGCAAGACGAACGCACCGCCAAACGCCACCATGAGCGCGAGCATGAGCTGGCTTCGAAGCCCCAAGCCGAAGGGACGCCCCATGACCATAGTCTACAAGCACTCTCTCTTGACCCGCCACGCCGACCGGTGCATGGGGAAATCATGGCAGGGGGCGCCCGCTTAGGCGTGATCGTCGGCGTAGTCCTCGTCCTTTCCGCGCTGGACGCATCCGCAAGCGCACAACGAAGGGGCGATGGGCTCTACGGGCGCTGGGACCGCGGGCTGACTCTTGCGCTCGGCGCGGGGGGCGGGGCAACCTGGATCGAACGCAAAGCCGATCCAAACGTGATCGGCGAGGCCCGGTTCTTGATCGCCGACGTCGCGGGTTTGGTGCTGTCGGGCCGGTGGGGCCCCGACTCCGGCCAGCATTTGTTTTTGGGCGTCGACCTCCGTCCCCTCTTTCCCGCGCTGTTCTTCTTGTACAAGCAAACGTGGCACGAGCTCACCGACCTGATTCTGCAATCGATCTTCGTCGAGATCGGACCCGCCTTTCTTCTCGATGGAGAGCAAAGCACGGCTCTCGGTGTGGGTTTCGGGTTCGCGATTCCGCTGTACAGGCCTCTGACGACGGTAGAGGGCTTGTGGTTGCGCATCGCCACTCGATACCTGAACGCCGATGCATCGTATCGAAACACGCAACCGACGCTGGATGGTACGCAATGGACGCTGTATGCGACCTTCGTGTTGCGCCTCGGTTTCAAGTCGAACATCAGCCGCTGGGAGTCGCCACGATACCGTCGCAGGTAGCTTGGCGCGGGCGTCAAAGCCGGGTAAAAAGCTCGCTGTGAGACGCACCAAGATCGTGTGCACGCTGGGGCCTGCCAGCAACACGAAAGCCACGATCGGTGAGCTCGTCCGGGCAGGCATGAGCTGCGCGCGTCTCAACTTTTCACATGGCGATCACGCCTCTCACGCGGCCGTGGCGGCGCTCGTTCGCGAGGCCGCATCCGAAGCACGCGTGCCCCTCGCGATCTTGGCTGATCTCCAGGGCCCGAAGATGCGTATCGGCGTGTTTTCGGAAGGTCCCGTCAAGCTCGAGCAAGGCGACCGTTTTGCGCTCACGACCGAGGAAGTCGAAGGAACCCGAAAGATCGTTTCCGTGACGTACGGCTCGCTGCCCGCCGACGTCAAACCGGGCGACCGGGTGGCGCTCGATGACGGCCTCATACGGCTCCGGGTCGAATCCATCGAGGGCAACACCGTTCACACCATCGTCGAAGACGGGGGGATCTTGTCCGACCACAAGGGGCTCAACCTGCCCGGCGTGTCCATCAGCGCCCCGGCGCTCGGCGACAAGGATCGGGAGGATCTCGAGTTCGCAGTCTCCGAGCTGGGTGTCGACTACATCGCGCTTTCGTTCGTCCGGTCCGCATCCGACGTCCACCAGGCCAAGGCCTTGGCGGGCGACGTCCCGATCATCGCGAAAATCGAGCGACCGGAGGCGGTCCTCCGGCTTCCGGAGATTCTGGATGCCTCAGATGGGATCATGATCGCGCGCGGCGACCTCGGCGTCGAGCTCGGGGCCGAGAAAGTACCCTTGATGCAGAAGCGAATCATTCGGGAGACGAACGCACGCGGCAAGGTCGTCATCACCGCCACCCAGATGCTCGATTCGATGATTCGCAACCCGCGGCCCACCCGCGCCGAGGCCGCCGACGTCGCCAACGCGGTGATGGACGGAACCGACGCGGTCATGCTCAGCGGCGAAACCGCTGCCGGACGCTACCCGGTGCAGTCGCTGCAGATGATGGACACGATCATTCGAGAGGTCGAATCCGACTACATCGAGGACATCGCTCGGGAGTTCGGGGAGCTTCAGAGCGTTGGAGACGAGGATTGGCCTTTTTCGAATGCCGCCGCACGTGCTGCGGCAGTGGTGACGAGACACTTGCCGCTCAAGGCCGTCGTCGTGTTCACGCAGGACGGCCGTTCGGCCGGCCTGCTCGCAGAGCATCGGCCGAGGGCGCCGATCGTGGCTGTCACTAGCGACGTCCGCGTGGCGCGAAGGCTCGCGCTCGAGTGGGGCGTCGTTCCGAGAGTCGAGGTGCCGCCCGAATCACTCGACGAGACGCTGCGAATCGCCACCTCGTTGCTGGTTCGCGAAAAGATCTGCAAACGGGGCGACGCCTTCGCCATGGTCGTGGGGTGGCCGACGTCGGGCCGAACGAACACCCTGAAATTGCACCATCTCTAGCCCCGACCGCTGGCATGCATTAGATCGCGCTCCATGGAAGAATTGCCCCTACGGATCGGCCGCTACCGAATCGAACGGCTCATCGGGTCCGGTTCGATGGGCAACGTCTACCTGGCGCACGATGCGGACCTGGATCGACCGGTCGCGATCAAAACGCTGCGTGACCTCGTGCTCGACGTGGAAATGCGCGAGGTCTTCCTCAGTCGATTCCAAAACGAGGCTCGCGCGGCCGCGCGCTTGCATCATCCCAACATCGTTCAGATTTTCGATGTCGGAGATGACCCGCGGGTCGGCCCGTACTTGGTCTTCGAGTACGTGCGAGGACGCACGCTCAAGGAAGAGCTCAAGAAGAAGGGACCGCTCCCTCGGGAGCGGTTATTGGAGCTCGCACGACAGGTCGCCGATGCGCTCGCAACCGCGCACGTCGCCGGTGTGATCCATCGCGACCTCAAGCCCGAAAACCTGCTGATCACCGACAACGGACAGGTCAAGCTGGCCGACTTCGGCATCGCGCGGATTCCAAACGCAGATCTCACCAAGGAGGGTCAGTTCCTCGGCACACCCTGCTACGCCGCACCGGAAACCCTGCGCAAGGGAGAGTACAGCGAGGCAAGCGACCTCTTTTCTTTCGGTGCGGTCATCTACGAGGCTGCGTGTGGCGAGCGCGCGTTTCCGGGCGCCGAAGCGATGGCCGTCGCTCACCAAGTGATGAACGCCGATCCCGTCCCGCCGAGCGAAGCGAACCGGGGCGCGGTCATTCCCACGGCCGTCGATTCGGTCATCCTGCGGGCGCTGCGGAAGAATCCAGCGGATCGCTGGGCGAGCGCACGCACGTTTGTGTCGGCGCTGAGGGAAGCCTATGACGGACGGCGAGTACCGCATACCAGGCCGAGGCGAATGAGCCTGCCATTTGTCATGACGTTGATCGTGGGCGTGCTCGCCGCCCTGTGGATCGCGGTTCAGAACTGCGAAACCTCGCGGATCGATGCGGGCGCCGTGACGGACGCGGGCACCCTCTCGGACGCCGGTGCCAGCGAGGAGGCGGGAATGCATGCAGGAGCCGGCATCGGGGACGCCAGCACCGGCGCCGACGCAGGGCCGAGCGCGCTTTCGCCGCACGAGCGAGAAGAGGCGGCGAAGGATGAGCTCGCACGCGCTCGCGAAGCGCTGGAGCAGGGGGATTTCGGCGCTGCAGCGACAGCGATCGACCGGGCGCGCCAGTTCGACCCTAGCAACCCGGACATCGACGAGCTCGAGGCGAGGCTGCCTTCCAGAATTCCGGACGGCGGTCAGTAGAGCTTGTTGCGATCGTCTCGCACTGGTCTCCAGCGGCAATCCTGGCCGCCGCCTGCGGTCGGGTTGCATCGATACATGTAAGTCAAGGTCCGGCCGCAACCGCTTGCGCGTTTCACCATCGGACCGTCGTCCGCCAGCTCGATTACCGATTCGTCGCAGTCGAGGTCGACCGCGGCGGCGGTTCGAATCTGCTGTGTGGCGGCAGACTCGTGGCCGCAACCGAGCACGAGCAGCGTGGCGGCCGCAATTTCGAAGGCTCTCTTCATCGCTCCCCTTCGGGGAAGCATAGCCCAAGCCGGGGCGACGCGCGCCTAGAACGACACGCGCAAACGACGCAGATCGCGCTCCGCCTGCGCTGCCCAGCCGCGATTCGCCTTTGGGCTCGCGGGGCTCGGGTGCAGCAACATCCCGATTCGTGCGGGTCCGTCGCCCAATGCGGCACGCACCCGCTTGGTCGCCCAGGCTCCGACTCCCACCACCAGCTCCGGCTCGAGCATCCCGACGGAGGCCCGTAGCGCTTCGTCGCACTCGGGCAGCAAGGACTCGCGTTCGTCGGCAGAAAGCTTGTCCGGCGTACGGTTGCGACCGCTCGCCTCGAGGAAGAGCAAGGGGCAGTAGTTGAGCACGAAGAACCTCGAAAAGAAGCGCTCCGGTGTGCCGAAGCGCTCGCGCGCCCAGCCCCAAAGCCGCGAGCCACTCACCTCCGAGCGGCTGCACGAAAAGCCCTGCACGGGCCGCTTGGGATGCTCCTTTTCAGGATGGTCCACTTTCGCTTCGATGCCCATCCAGTCGCGAACGCACGCCACGTCTCCAAACGGCACGCCGGTTTGCGCCATGCCATAAGGCCCGGGGTTCATGCCGACCAGAACGACTTCCTTGGAGCCGGCGCCGAATCGTTTCAGGTAGAGCTCGTGGGGACGCCTCGCGTATTGGAGGGGGTTGTACACGTGCGTGACCGGCTCGGCGAATTCGAGCTTGGACACGGCGCGGCACAAAGCGCGCGAAACCTTGACCAGATCGGACATCGGAGCTCAGCAGAGGTAGCGCTCGCCCCCATCGCAAAGGATGGTGACCACTCGCTGCCCCGGCTTCATCCGGCGCGCCACCTCGAGGGCAGCGTGCACGTTTGCCCCTGCCGAGGGACCCACCAACAGCCCTTCTTCGCGCGCCAGACGCTTGGTCATGCGCTCGGCGGCCACGTCCGTCACCGTGATCACCTCGTCGATGATGTCGGTATCGAGCACGGCAGGGATGAAGCCCGCACCGAGACCCTGGATGCCGTGCAGGCCGGGCTTGCCTCCAGAAAGCACCGCGCTTGCGCGAGGCTCGACCGCGACCAGTCGAATGTCCGGGTTGCGCTGCCGGAAGACGCTGCCGACGCCGGTGAGCGTGCCACCGGTCCCCACGCCGGCCACGAACGCGTCGACCTTACCGTCGGTGGCGCTCCAGATCTCTTCGGCCGTCGTCGCTGCATGAATCTGCGGGTTGGCGGGGTTTTCGAACTGCCGGCACATCATCGCCCCGGGCGTGGTTTCCAAAATGCGTTCCGCCTGTTCCACGGCGCCGGCCATGCCGTCCTCTGCGCCGGTCAAGACCACCTCGGCGCCAAACGACTTCAACAGGTGCCGGCGCGCCTCGCTCATGTCCTCGGGCATGACGATGACGCACTGGTAGCCGCGTACCGCGCAGATCATGGCAAGGCTGATGCCCGTGTTGCCGCTCGTGGCCTCTACGACGGTCGAGCCGGGCCGCAGCTCGCCGGATCGCTCGGCAGCCAGGATCATCGCAAGCGCCGGCCGGTCCTTGACCGAGCCGCCCACGTTGCTCGACTCGAGCTTGCCACATAGCTCCGCGCCTTTGCCGCCACTGATTCGCGACAGGCGCACCAAAGGCGTATGCCCGATCAGTTCCAGGGCGCCGTCGTAGATTCGGTCGTTCATGTGGCGGCTAGCATACCAGGCGGCGCTTAGATGTCATCGTCAGAAGAGCGCGTTTCGTGAACATCGTAGGCCTGGATGATCCGTTGAACCAATGGATGGCGGACTACGTCCGCGTGCGAGAAGTTGACGAACTCGATGCCTTCGATCTTCGAGAGCACCTGCACTGCATGACGCAACCCACTTCGTGCACCGCCAGGCAGATCGACCTGCGTGACGTCGCCCGTGATCACCGTCTTCGAATCGAATCCCAACCGCGTCAGGAACATCTTCATCTGCTCGGCTGTCGTGTTCTGCGCTTCGTCGAGGACCACGAAGCTATCGTTGAGGGTACGGCCTCGCATGAACGCCAGCGGCGCGACCTCGATGGTCCCGCGCTCGATCAACGCAGCCACACGGCCGGGCTCCATCATGTCGTGCAAGGCGTCGTAGAGAGGACGCAAGTAGGGGTTGATCTTCTCGGCGAGATCACCTGGCAGAAAGCCCAGCCGCTCCCCGGCTTCGACCGCGGGGCGTGTCAAGATGATGCGCTTGACCTGCCGCTCTTGGAGGGCGCGAACCGCCATGGCCATGGCCAGATAGGTCTTGCCCGTTCCCGCGGGGCCGATCCCAAAGACGATGTCGTGACTTCGAATCGCTTGGACGTAGTTCTGCTGGGTAACGCCCTTTGGCGACACGATGCGCCGGCTCGACGTGGTGAGCACGACGTCGTCGAGCAATGCGCGCAGCCTGATCTGCGGATGGGCGCTGAGCGTCCTGGCGGCGCGGGCCATCTCGACGGGGCTCAGCTCGCGGACTTGCAACGCATCGATCAGCTCGTGCAGGACGCGCTCGACCAACTCGACTTGGCGATTGGGGCCCTGCACGTGAATCGTCGATCCGCGCAAGCCCATGGACGCACCGAGCTCCGCTTCGAGCACCCGCAGGTTGGAGCCGCCCGGACCCGTCAGCTTGAGCAAGAGGCTCGGATCAGCGACTTCGATATCCGCTGCTACATCGGCCTCGACGAGGCCGGTCTGCGAAGTAGGTTCGATGCTGAAAGCTTAGCCTCTCCGAGTGCCCGACGCGAGCCGCAAAGCTATCGCCAGACCAAGGCATCGGGGTCCCGCTCGACCGCCGTTTGCAAGCGTTCGTGAGCGGCCAGGATGAGCGCCCGGCTCGTATCGCCGTCGAGCGGATACGACGAAAGCCCGATTGCGGCATGAAGGAAGGCGAGCGCCTCGGGGTCCCGCATCCGCTGCGCCCCGACCTCTTCTTGGAGCCTGCGAAGGACCTGGACCACTGCTCGCGCGCTCGTACCGTCGAGGCCCACCACGAACGTGTCGTCGTCCCAGCGACCTCGCACGTCCTCGCGCCGAAACCGGCCGTAGATGAGCCGTCCCAAGTGGCTCTGCAGGCGGCGCGCCAGAACGTGGTCGAGGCCCTCCAAGTCGGTGGCTCGAATCAAGCCCACGGAATAGGTGCGGCCATGACGCTGCGCGGACGAGAGCCCCGCCTCGAGAGCTGCAACCGCCGCCGAGCGAGCGAGCACGCCGGTCTGGCCGCATCGCACCTGCTGGCGGCGCAGACGCGCGACTCGCTCGGCTTCCCGGTGGAGGTGTGCCAGCCAGCCGGAGGCACGGCTCAGCCGCTCCGTGATCTGGGGCTCCATCGCAAGCGGCGAGTCGTCAAAGCAGAGCAGCGCACACTCCGAGTCCCACGCCGACATCCCGATGATCCCGGGCACCTGCTTCGCGGTGACGCTGGAGCCCAACAACACGACGTCCGGCGATTCGACGTCGAGCTCGCGCAACAGCTCCTCCAAGCTGAAGTAGAGGAGGCATTCGAGACCCGCGTCTTCGATCGATCGCGCGGCGTCGGGGTCTCGAAGGATCGCTATCTTCGGCCGCGGCGTCATCGCGCGTTCCACCGCCGTGCCGAGCGCATGGTGCAAGCGGACCAGCTCGATCGGATGGGGAAGAAAGATGTCGATTCCGAGCTGAGCAGCTTGCGCTCGCGTATGCGGGTCATCGTCGACCGACAGCATGATGATCGGAGCCTGTCCGCAGCCGTACAAGCCGCGGAACATCTGGACGAAACGTGCGAGAGCATCTCGATCCCGAAGCGGCCAACCGACGAGCACAGCCGTGGGCGGATTTCGGCTCGCGATCTTCAGCGCCTCGTCGACCGTGGAAACCGGCCTCAGATGGACCAATACCTCGTCGAAAGCAGCACGCAGATACGCGATCATCGCGGGGTCGTCCTCGAGCACCAAGAGGGTCGGCACGAAGTCGCTTGGAATGGGCCGATGCAAAAAGAAGCTGGCCGCGGGCGTCACTGGAGGCGGAGCAGCCGCCACGGGTTGCGAGGCGCGCCCGACCGCCGCAGCTGCATGGGCTCGGACGGCATCGATCGACTCGAACATCGTTGGCCAGTCCAGCCGCCCAGATTCTTGAAGCTGACGAAGCTCGTGCTCGATGCGCGCGGCGGCCTCCGAGATCTCCGCCAGGCCATGGGTCGCGGCCGCGCCATGCAGATCGTGGGCTTGTCGCAGGGCTTCCGCGACGACGCTCGCCCGGTCGATCTCGGAATGCACTCGCCGAATGGCGCCAGTCAGATTGTCGGCTGCGATCGGCAGGAGACTGACATACGACTCCCTCGCGCGCTCCGTATCCACGCCGGGCTCGGAAGGCTCTTCAGGGTAAAGCACCCGCTCGGCGGGATCGTCGGCTTGATCTCGCGCCCGGTGATGCGGGGCGGGCGCGACGCTCATCGGGGCGGACAACGCGTTTGCCACCTCGCGCGCAAACCGCTCGACGGTGACGGGCTTGTGAAAGACTCGGATGACGCCGAGATCGCGCGTCAGGTGCTTGAACGTGGTCAGGTCCCGATAGAAGGCCGACACGAAGATGATGGGGGTGTCGTAGCCGTCCGCCCGGAGGTCCTCAATCCAAGTGATCCCGTTGGTATCGGGCAGCAACCCATCGACCACCAGAAGCGAAGGCTCCTCCTCTTCGATGAGAGCCCGGGCGATGCTCCCCTTGGTGGCGCTCGTTACCCGCAACCCAAACGCTTCGAGCGCGGGCGTGACGCTGGTCCGAAACTGGGTGTCGTCGTCGAGAAGAAGGACGTTGGGGGCCACGTGATCGATAGTCTGGCACCGTTTGGCGGCGCCACAAAGCGATCGGACTCTTCGATCTCAGGAAGCTCGGCGGAAGCTCGGGTCGGACTTCTCGAGGTATGCGCCAGCAACGGGGTGGTCGGCGCGCTGGTCCACGACCGCCCGAAGATGCTCCTTGCCCCGGTCCGGGTCCCCCGTCTCGATCTCGATGACGCCGAGCAGCGTTCGGGCGTCGTGATGGCCGGGATCGATCTGCAGAATCAGCATCAGCTCTTCCCGCGCCCCGCGCGCGTTGCCGCGGAGCCTCAGGAGCCTGGCCAGCTCGAGACGGATGTCGTGGAACTTCGGGCAGAGGCGGAGGGCGCGGCCGAGCTCGTGCATCGCGTCTTCGGGCCGGTCGAGGTCGAGATAAGCGTGCGCCAGAGCCCGATGGAGATTCGCCACTTTGCCGCGGCGGTAGGCATCGTTCGACGAATCCGAGTGGCGCTGCGCTCGTTTCAGGGCGCGAAGGCCCGAGCCGTATTCACCGAGCTCGTTGCAGGTGACGCTCAGGTTCAGCGCTGCTTCCGTGTAACCCGCATTTCCCTCAAGCGCCTGCTGGAAGCACCAGCGGGCCTCGGGCAGCCGGCCGCCGAGGTGATAGATGACCCCGAGTCGATTGAACACGTCGGGATATCGCAGACCCTGCTGGACGAGCTTTTCGTAGTAGGGTTGCGCGAGCGGATAGTCGCCGCGATCGTAGTGTTCGTTTGCGGCGTCGAGAAGCTGTCGAGCCCAAGGAGCCATGGCGCCGAAGGTAACGATCGGTCCGATCGGTGGCCAGAAATCAGCGCCCGCGATTCAACCGAGCTTGCGCAGCAAAGTCCGGGCTCGTTTGGCCTCTCCCGTATTCGGGAATCGCTGGACGACCTCGGCGAGCGTCTCCCGCGCCGCGTCGGTCTCGTCGATCTCCAAGTAGACCTGGCCCAAAAGGAGCATGGCCTCGGCCTCCACGTCGCTTCCCGGATACGCGGCCAGGAGCCCTTGAAGCCGCGAAATCACGCCCCGGTAGGCGTCACGCTGCAGGTAGAAGCGCGCGACGTAGAGCTCGTGGGCGGCGAGCAGGCTCATGCACTTTTGCATCAGCTTATTGGCGTCGGGGACCCGGTGATCATCGGGGAAATCGACGACGAAGCGGCGCAGCTGGACCAAGGCGTCGCGGGCAGCGCTCTGGTCGCGCTCGTGAGCCGGGGGCGTCATGAACCAGCCCCCGGGAATCTGGTTGTAGTAAGCCTCTGCAATCCGGAACCGCGCGTAGGGAATCTCCTTGTGCGACGGTCGAATACGCACGAACTGACGGTACGTCTCGATCGCCTCCGGGTACTGCTCGTTCTTGAACTGGCAATCGCCGATGCGAAGCTCCGACAGGGCCGCGAAACGACTGTAGGGGAACTCCCGACGGATTTCCTCGAAGGTCGGCTGCGCCGACAGGCAGTCTCCACGCCGAAAATCGAGCAGCGCCTTCTCATACCCGCTCTGGGCGTCGTCATCGGGGTCGAGCAGGCTCTTACCGGTCTTGCCCTTTCTACCCGAGCCCGAGCCGCCCCCGCACGCGAGGCCGAGCATCACGAGGCCCAACAGCATGGCTCTACCGAGACGGGAAACCATCGTATGAGGAAGTAGCCCCAGAGTTGGCCCGGAACAAGTCAAGGTGCACTCGGTCTAGGCGCTACCGATCTGGCTGTCGATCACCAGGGCCGGATCGATTCCCAGAGTCGCCAACGCCGCTTCCCAGCGCTTTTCGATCGGCGTGTCGAAGACGAGATGGTAATCGAGATCGACGGGAATCCACGAACCTTGCCTCATTTCGCTTTCGAGTTGGCCTGCGCCCCAACCCGAATAGCCGAGCATCATCGCACAGGTGTCCGGGCCGTCGCCCCGCGCGATGCGCTCGAGAAGGTCGACGGAGGCGCTGCAGGCGATCCGGTCGCCGACCGTGATGGTCTTGCCGGAGGAAGGGGCCGGAATGCCTTCTGCATCGTAGAGGATCCAACCGGACTCGGGCGCGACGGGCCCGCCGAGCAGCACGGGAGCACGTACGGCCCCCTCGGCGCGCACGCGGACACCTACCTCGTTGAACACATCGGTCATGTCGAGGTCGGTCCTGCGATTGATGACGAACCCAAAGGACCCCTCGTCTCCGTGATCGACCAGCAGCACGAGCGTATGATTGAAGAATGGGCACCGCATCGACGGTGCAGCGACGAGGAAGCCCGGTGCCAGTGATGCCGCCACGAGCCGAGACTGCCATCAAATCGGCACCCTCGCGAGTCGAAAATGGGGAGGCTCGCAAATGAGCCGTTTGCGCGCGGTCTTGCGGAGCGGCGCGTTCGTAGGGTGGTCCGCGACCATCCTCGGAGCCTACGAAGCCAGGCGCGCCATGACGCCCGAAGCGCAGCGTCATGCATTGGCGAACCGGTACCGTGCGCGGTTGAGCCACGGGCTGCTCCGGGTGTTCGGCGCCGAGCTCTTGGTCGAGGGTGAGCGCCCCGCGAACGACGGTGCGCTGATCGTCGCAAACCACCAGAGCGCGCTCGACATCGGCGTCATGCTCGCGCTGTTTCAAGCCGTTCTGGTGAGCCGGCACGACGTCGCCGACTGGCCCCTGCTCGGACGGCTCGCCAAACACGGCGACACGATCTTCGTCGACCGAGAAGACAGGCGAAGCGGAGCCGCAGCGCTTCGCGAGATCCGGAGGCGCGTGGCGCAAGGACGAACGGTGGTGGCGTTTCCGGAGGGCGCTACCTTCCCGGGGGACTCGGTACACGAGTTCCACCCAGGCGCCTTCGCGGCCGTTCAATCGCTCGAGGTGCCGGTGATTCCGGTAGGGCTGGCCTACTCGCCCGCCGTACCCTACGGGAAGGAGTCGTTTGCGCAGCACGTCGCCCGCGTGGCCGCGCGGCCGCGGACTCGCATCGCGGTGCAGCTCGGAAACCCCTTGTCTCGCGGCCCGGACGCGCGCGCGACGGCCCAGGCTGCCCGCGCCCAGGTCGAACGATTGGTCCTCGATGCCCGGGTGGCGCTCGACGGCGCGCGCTGATCGATCTACGGCGTAGCTACGGAGCTTGCGGGCTTCTGGGCCCTCGGCCCGCCGTTCGCTAGGATCCAAAGGTCTTTGCCCGAGTGCCTCGCGCCATGGTTCGCCTCATCCGCCAGTCGAAAGAGCCCTCGCCCGCACGTGACGATCGCACGTGGGCGTTGCTTCCGAGCGCACTTTGGGACTTGGACTTCACGGGCCCGCTCGCATGGATCGAGGCACAGGGATGTGAAGATGCAGACGCGTTCAAGCGGTTGGTGCGAAACGATCCAGGGGCGCTGAGCGAATGCCTCAATCGGTTGCGCATCAATCGCGTGAGCGCAGGCGCCGTTTCGTTGGTGGGAGCGGCGAGTGAAGAAGAATGCATCCGTAGATCGTCGGAGCTGCTCACCGCGGAATCCAAAGCCGATTTTCTTCGCGTGCTCATGGCCGCGTTTCGCTGCGAGCACGACGTTCATCTGGAAACGGCAATCGTCACCTGCGCGCGAGAGCCGAGGGACGTGCGTGTGCACTGGCGCTTCGTGCCGAACGACGAGGGTCGATTCGAGCGCGCGATCGTCTCCGTCGTCGACATGTCCGCGGAGCGTGATCTTCAGGAGCGGCTCTTGCTGGCCGAGCGGATGTCGGCGATTGGCACGCTGACCGCCAGCATCATCCACGAGATCAAGAACCCGCTCACCTTCGTGTGGAACCACCTTCGATCGCTTCGAGAATCCAACGAGCCCCTGGGTGAAACCGCGACCGATCTCGTTCGCGAGGCCTTCGAGGGGGCGGAGCGTATTCGCGTAATATCCAATGAAATCACATCGTTGTCGCATGGCGGCACCGGGGCCGAAGTCGAGGTGGTCCACGTGCAACAAGTGCTCGACTCGGCCCTGCGCATGGCGCAACCCGAGATTCAGCATCGCGCCTCCGTGGTTCGCGAGTACGAGCAAGGGAGCCTCTACGTGCGTGGCTCGAGGACCCGCATCAGCCAGGTGTTTCTCAATTTGATCGTGAACGCTGCACAGGCAATCGATCCCGGAGACCGCGCGCAGAACACGATCACCGTTCGGGTGCGCAGCACGGGCGAGAGCGTCTGCATCGAGGTGCAAGACACGGGTCCCGGCATTCCACCACAGCTTCTCCGCCGTATCTTCGATCCGTTCGTGACCACCAAGCCGGCCGGACGCGGGACGGGGCTCGGGCTTTCGATCTGCCGACGCATCGTGCATTCACTCGAAGGAACGATCGAGCTGCAGAGTCATCCGGGACAAGGAACGGTGGCGAGGGTCGTGCTGCCCAAAGCGACGCGCGCACAGCGCCCGTTGACCGTGCCGCCTCCGTCCATGAGCGCCATCCGTCGGGCAGCGGCAGGCAAGCTCAAGGTCTTGGTCGTCGACGACGAGCCCGTCATTGCACGGCTCATCCAAAAGGCGCTCGTCGACCACGACGTGACGACGGCCAATGACGGACGCGAAGCGGTGGCGCTCATGCAAGAGAACGCTTACGACGTCATCTTGTGCGACTTGATCATGCCCGAGATGACCGGCATGGACGTCTATCGGGCCGCCTTGCAGCGAGCCAATCCGCTGCACGACCGGATCGTCTTCATGACCGGCGGCGCCTTCACACAGCGGGCTCGGGACTTCTTGCAGAGTGTTCCAAACCTCCGAATTGAAAAGCCTTTTGAGCTGAGCCACCTCGAGCGCACCATCTACGAAGCGGCCAATCTGGTCGAGCCGAAATAGCCCCTCGGAGCCGGGCTATAACGTCGGCCGATGGGTAAGGGGCGGATGATCGTGATCGGAATCGACTGCGCGCCGCCGCAGCTCGTGTTCGAGCGCTACCGCGATGCGATGCCCAACGTATCGGCGCTGATGGAACGTGGCTCCTGGGGCGCGCTTCGAAGCTCGGAGCCGCCGATCACGGTGCCGGCTTGGACCTGCATGGTCACGGGACGCGATGCTGGGGAGCTGGGTCTTTATGGCTTTCGCAATCGGGTCGAGGGCGAGACCGCGCTTCGTCTCGCCGATGGTCGAGACGTGCACTCCAAGCGCGTGTGGGATTGGCTCGGCGATCACGGCTTTCGCGTTGCACCGCTTTTCGTTCCGCTCACGTTCCCCCCGAGCCCGGTACGGGGACACATGATCTCCGGCTTCTTGTGGCCCGGCGCCGATGCGCCTTGGTGCTTCCCGCGAAGCTTGGAGACCGAGATCGTCGATCGAGTCGGCGCCTACCGGGCGGACGTGCAGCGGTTTCGGGCGGAGGATCTCGATCGCATCTACAGCGACATCGTTGCGATGACCGAGCAACACTTCCAGATCGCCGAGCTCGTCTGGAAGGAAAAGAATCCGGACTTCTTGATGATGGTCGAGATCGGCGTCGACCGGTTTCACCACGCGTTCTGGCGCCACATCGATCCGGAGCACCCCCGGCACGACCCCAAGAACCCCTGGAAAGGGCTCGGACATGAATACTACGCGCGGCTCGACTCGCACATCGGGCGGCTCTGCGAGCTGGCGGGCGACGAGACCACCGTCCTGGTGGTGAGCGACCATGGCGCGCGCGCGATGCGTGGCGGCGTTTGCATCAATGATTGGTTGATCGAGCGCCGGTACCTGACGCTCCGCGAGCCGCCGGCTGCGGCGACCCCGCTCGATCATGGTCTCATCGACTGGACGCGAACCAGAGCGTGGGCCGAGGGCGGGTACTATGCGAGGGTCTTCGTCAACGTCGCGGGGCGGGAGCCGTTTGGCGTGGTTGCGCCAAATGCGCTCGGCGCGATGCGCGCCGAGCTCCGGCGTGCCCTCGAAGATATCCGGGACGACGAAGGCAAGCCGATCCCAACCGTGGCTCGGATTCCGGAGGAGCACTACCGAAGCGCACGAGGGTTTCCACCCGACTTGATGGTGTATTTCGACGACCTCGCGCTACGCGCGATCGGCTCGGTTGGAAACCGTAGGCGGGTCGTGCTCGAAAACGACACTGGCCCCGACAGCTGCAATCACGACTGGGAAGGCATCTTCGTGATGAGCGGCGGCAACGCCCCACGACGGGGTCGAATCGAGGGCGCGGAGATCTACGACGTGACGCCAACCATCCTCGCCGCCTTCGGCATCCCAAGACCCCCGGGCATCCAAGGAAAGGACCTAGGCGCTAGCGTTGGGGGAGGCGGGGTGGGGATGACGGGTCCAAACCCCGCGTCCACATGTCGACTGCAGCAACGCACCCGCTCCTAGGTCCCCCGGGGCGCGGAAAAACACGACACGGGGCTGCACGGGACGGGGCGGCTTGCATAGGTGCCCCGATGCACTTGTGGGCTTGGGCCACGCAACCCGCCCCTCGGGCGGCGCGCCAATCGGAGGTGGTTGCTGTCTTGCCGATTGGCACTTCGCACGCCCGCTCCGCCCCATGTCGCGTTTTTCCGCGCCCCTGCACACGACTCTTCGCTTGGCAAGACACGACACCCGACGTCAGGAAACGTCAACCCCGGTCGCTCAACCCAAGTCCCCGGAGGACGGGATCGCTGCCTCTGTCACTGACGCTGTCGCTGAAGCTGACGCTGCTCCCGTCGCTGCCACTGTCGCTGACCCTGCCACTGCCGCTGTCGCTGAAACCGACGTCTACGCAGGAGGACGGGTCGGGATGGGCAGCACAGCGAGGGGGCGGGAGCCTAGTCGTGCGATGACTTGAGGCGTCAGGCGAGCGGGTCCCGCTCGCGAGCACGCCCGTCGCGACCCGTCCTCCGGGGGATCTGGTACGTGTGCGGGGGGTTGGGGGACGCGCTAGGGTCGGGTGGTGGGTGCGCGTGCGTTGGTGGTGGGGCTCGATGGGTTTGATTTGCGTCTGGTCGAGCAGCTCGGACCGGAGCGGCTCCCGCACATCCACGCGCTGATGGCGGGCGGCGCCTATGCCGCCCTCGAATCGGTGCAGCCTCCGGCGACGCTTCCCAACTGGACCACTTTCCTCACGGGCGTCGACCCGGCACAGCATGGGGTTTTCGACTTCACCACGCGCAAGGGGTACCAGATCCGTTTCACGGCGGGCACCGCGCGGGAGGTCCCCACGATCTTCAAGCAGCTCGATGCACTAAGGCTTCGCTGCGCCTGTCTGAGCTTTCCCGCGACTTGGCCGCCTGAAAGGCTCGAGCACGGCATCTTCGTGAGTGGCTGGGATGCGCCCGTCGCTTTCGAAGCGGACCGTTCGTTCATGTGGCCGCCCTCGCTCTATGACGAGACGGTGCGCAGATTCGGCGCTCCCACGTTCGATGACGTCGATGAGTTTCATGCGGATAGCCCTGGGTGGATCGACCATCTTCCCGGAGCGCTCGAGCAAAGAGTGGAGCGAAAGACCGAGTGGGCGCGATGGCTTCTCGAACGGCGAGACTGGGACGTCTTTGCCGTCTACTTCGGGGAAAGCGACACCGCGTCGCACTACCTCTGGGCGCATCACGATCCCGATTCACCGCGCAAGCCTGCGCACGTCACGCCCAAAGCGGGTGCAGGGCTCGCCCGGGTCTACGAGTCGCTCGACCGCGCGGTGGGCGCGCTCGTGGCCGGCGCAGGCGGGGCCGCAACCGAGGTCACGGTGCTCAGCGATCATGGATCGGGCGGCTCTTCGGACAAGGTGCTCTATCTCAATCGGTTGCTTGCGGAGCATGGGCTGCTTCGTTTTCGCCCGCGCCGAAGCCGTGCCGGCGCCAGGCTGAAGGAGATTGCGCTCCGTCGCTTTCCACCGCGTCTACGCGAGCGGATTTTTCGCCTGGGCAACGCATGGCTGCCGAGCCGGCTCGAATCGAGCGTCCGCTTCGGTGCGATCGACATGCGACACACGGTCGCCTTCAGCGACGAGCTCAACTATTTCCCGGGCATCTATCTGAACCTGGCGGATCGCGAGCCGCGTGGCATCGTGCCGCCGGAGCAGGCGGGCGAGACGATGCGCCGCGTGCGTGCGTCTTTGCTCACCGCGCGGGATCCCTGGACCCATCGTCCGGTGTTCCGGGATGTGATCCCGCGCGAAGCGCTCTTCGAGGGCCCGTTTCTCGATCGCGCCCCCGACCTTCTGCTCGACCTTCATCTCGACGACGGCTACTCGTATAACCTCATGCCAAGCGCTCGAGCGCCCTCCGAGCCGCATCGTGGTGGCCCGAATGACAGGTCGCGCAGCTCGTCTTTCCGTCGCCTCGCCGAGCAAGAGAAGATCGGCAAAAAAGGGCGAAGCTTGCCGGGCAGTCACCGCTCGCACGGGTTCATGGCCCTGGCCGGGCCGAGCGTCGGCGCCGCGGGCCGGATCGACGCGCACATCGCAGACTTGACCGCCACGCTGCTGTGTCGGCTCGGGCTCTCGGTTCCGACCTCGTTCAAGGGTCGCGTTCTTTGGGAGGCCCTGCGACAAGACCGGGATGCTTCCGCGCAGCCCCTACCCTCACCAGAGCCTCTTGGGTCAGGGCAAAGCCGCAACCAGGGGTTGATCGAATCGAGGCTGCGCGCCCTGGGCTACATCGAATGATCCTGCATCTCGCTTGCCTCCCCTTTCCGAGCTACCAGGGCACCCAGGCGGCGATCGACGCCATGCTGCGCGCTTCGATCGAGTCCAATCGCTCCGCTCACCTGCTGGTCTACTCGCATGGCGCCTACGCGCCCGAGGCGCGCTACCCCATTCACCGAATCCCGGACTTCCCCAAGGTCCGATCGCTACGCTCCGGCCCCTCCCTCGGAAAGCTTGCGCTCGATGCGCGATGCATTGCCGAGACGCGGCGCTTGGCGCGAACTCTCCAACCCGACGCGATCGTGGCGCACCACGTCGAAGCTGCGCTCGCAGCGCTTGCAGCAAGGGTTCGGCCTCTGTACTACGTCGCGCACACTTGCGTGCACCGGGAGCTTCCGGTGTACCTGCCCACGCTTCCCGAAGAGATGGTGTCTGCCGTGGCGGCGCCGAGCGAAGCGTTCGTTTGCAGGCAGGCCGATGGAGTCGCTGCGGTCGCCCCGGCGCTCGCCGAGCTCCTGGGGAACGAAGCAGTCTACCTGCCGGTGCCTTGGCGGTCGGCCTCGAGCGCCGAGCAGCCAAGCCGTGTTCGAGCCCGCGATGCGCTCGACCTGCCCTTGGATGCGCGCATCTGTCTCTATGCGGGCAATCTCGATCGCTACCAAGGCTGGGAGCATCTCCCAACGGCGCTGGCGATTCTCCGTTCCACCCACCCCACCGCTTCGCTGCTGATCGCGACGGAGTCCGACCCGACCCCGGCGCGGCGCGAAGCGCGGCGATGGCGCGTCGAAGATTCGGTGCATTTCCGCGGTCTCGACGGTGAGCGGGCCCGTGCGCTGGTTCACGCCGCGAGCGATGTGGCCTGGGTTCCCAGGCGAACCGAAGGTGGGCTCCCCATCAAGATGCTGGACGCCTTTGCCCGCGGACTGCCCGTCATCGCGATGGAGCGTGCCAAAGCGGGCCTTTCGATAGACGGGGCCTGCGTGGTGGTCGAAAATGACGATCCAGATGCGTTGGCGGCAGCCGCCCGCCGCGTGATCGACGATCCGCGCTTGGCAGGCTCGCTTCGCGAACGAGCCCTTCGCTACCTCGCCGCACATCACTCGAGAGGCGCATTTGCATCGTCGATCGACGCGCTCTTCAGTCGTGAGGCGCGCTCCGAGCCCAAGCCTGCCGGGCGGCAGCAAGCAGCTTCTCCGGCACCCCGAGCGCGCTGAGGTCCTCCGGCTCGCACCAGCGATGTGCCTCGTGCTCGTCGGAAAGCACCACCTCGCCTTCCAGGTGGTCCGCGCGAAACACGATGACCGTCATCGGCTCTCCTCTCCGGGTCGCCGCATAGGCAGTGATGGGACGCGGTTGAACGCGAACTCGCAATCCGGTCTCCTCGGCCACTTCGCGTCGTGCCGCATCCAACGGATCTTCACCTGCTTTCACTCGTCCGGAAACGCCTTCCCACAAGCCGGGCGCCGCATCGTCGTTCGAAGCACGGCACATGGAAAGCATCCGGTCGCCGCGGAAGACGAGCACCGTCACCGCAACCCATTGTTTCGTCTCGTCGCCCATCGCCACACACGTGCTGTCAACATATGCGCCAACGCGCCTTTTTTTGGATCCGGGTCGAAGGCACCAAGTACCATTTTTCTTCCCGACTCGCGTTGGAAAAGCAGCATGGTCGCCCACTTGGACGAATCGTTCTCATACGCTCAAAAACAGCCGAATTCCGGTGTCTCGAGGCTCCTTTTGGGGGCGGGGCTCGACGTCGACATCCCCGCCTTGGCCGATCTCACGGCCACCGCCGTCGCGCTTGCGATCGGCTCGAGGCGCAAGGCGCTGCTTCCCCTCGCGTCCGCCGCGATCGAGTATGCGCTGGTCCGGCGCGGGGACTCGGTGCTGGTGAGCTGCTACGGCACGGCAAGCTCGCCAGTGGCCTATCAGCTCGATCGCGCAGTGGCGCTTCGATTGCTGCTCGACACCTGCGCCCAATCGATGCTCGATGCGGCGACGCGAGAGCTGGATCCGACGGCGAGGCAAATCGCGATCCGGGTCGCCGAGCGCGCCATGGCAACCAAGATCGCGCCCGATCCCGAGGGCATGAGCGCGCCAATCCACCAACGCGGCGGGGAGCTCGAGGCACCGGGGGACCACGTGCCGCTGGCGTTTGGATACGAGGCGGCCATCTATCCCTCTTCCTCCTCGTCGCAGAGCCGATCGGCCCGTGCCGACGTGCACGCGCTTCTCTTCAAGGGCCACCTATGGGCCTACGTCCGCGGTCGCAAGCTCTCGCTTTCAAGAGGCCCGATCATGTTGGCCGCCCATCGCATGGTGATGGCCGTGCGAACCCTGATCGAGGCCTGGGACGGGGCGCGGCCGACCCACGTGCGCTTGCGCGCTGGCGGTTTCCAGATCGCGATGCGCAAGTCCTCTCACCAGCTCGTCAGCGTCGAGCTGTCAGCGGAGGGCCGTGGGGATCTGACCGCAACGTCGTTGACCATCACCGAGGCAGCGCTTCCCGTCCTGAAGCTGACCAGCGATCTGCTGCGGAGCCTCGCGGCGGCCGACCGCGGCCAAAGCCGCAATTTGCGGGTCCGTGCCCTGCGGCAGGAGGTTCGCGCGCTCCGGCGTGAGATCCGCGCGCGCCGCGCCGCCGACAGCTTCGTGAACCTCGACCCTGATCGCCTCCGCATGCACCACAGCCCGGAGGGCGGAGAGGGCATGGCGACGGCAAGCCTTCCCTCGTTGCAGTTCGAGGAGCGGTGGCGGATCTGTCTCGAAGGCCTCGATGCCAACTCGGTATTCATGTGCGGAGACCGGCTGGTGATCGCGACCCAGACGCACGTGGTGGCGGTCTCTCGCGATGACGGCAAGGTGCTATGGGCGCGGCCTGGTCAGTCCTCGGCCACCTTGATGGCCGGCTCGGCCTTGATTCGGCTCTCCGCCGATGGCGATGTCGAGCTGTGCAGCGTCGACAACGGCGAGCCCTACTGCTCGACGCACATCACGCCGCGCATCGGGGGACCACCGGTCGGCTTGATGGCCGGCGGCGGCAACATTCCTCCGGTCGCCGTGCTGACCGAAGGCAGCCACCGGCTCGTCGCCCTCGACGTGCGCACGGGCGAGCCTCGATGGCGCTTTGCCTCTCGAAGCGGGGGCGAATTCCGGCTGACCAAGGTCGGCCGCATCCTTCTGGTAACCTGCGGCGAGGAGGCGATCCACGCGCTCGACATCGCCACCGGTGAAGACGTATGGCGCTTCGCGGAGCGTGGATGCTTTCAGCTCAAGCCGCTGGTCGATCAAGAAACCGTCGTCGCAGCTGCGGTCCGCGGGCGCAACGAGGGAGCCTTGTTCGCCATCGATCTCTACAGCGGCCGCCCCCGATGGCAGCGCGAGCTCACCGGTCCGCCCACATCCGATCCTTGCGCGGCAGGGCGGGCGGTCCTCGTATCGACCGCGAGGGACCAGGCGACTCTATCAGCCCACTGCCTGCAGACCGGCGCCCTCCGCTGGGAGACGCGGGATCCGGGACTGGCCATTGGCGGGGCGGGCCTGACGATCGACGAGACCTGGGTCGTCAACGCACCGTTCGGCCAGCTGAGCGCGCTCGACGTGGGCACCGGCAACCTTCGTTGGACCACCAACCTCGCCGACGCCCTCGCGGACGAGATTCCGAGGCGGCTCGAGCCGGTGTTGCGCGGCGGCGCGCTGTTCGTGCCGGCTTCCTCCGTGCATGTGGTCCGGCCGTCGGACGGCCAGAGGCTTTCGTCCAGCCTCCCTTGTGACCTCGTGCCCGATCTCATGCGGGTCGACGAACGCGGCTGGGTCTACATCGCCGAAGAGAGCGGCTATGTCGCCGGCTACGCGCCGAAGCCGATGCTGACCCTAATCAGGGGCGGCACCTGAGCTGACTAGTCGAAGGGCACGCAGTTGAACTGCATGGACCAGCCCTCGAAGGTCGGCGTGCTCAAGCTGTCGCTCGATGCGTTGAGCTTGGCCCGCACGCGAAGGAAGGGCATCCAGTTCTCCTGGCCTGCATTGATGAGCTCCTCGCCGACATCGTACGCCTGCGCCGTCGTGTCGGTCGGATAGCGTATCGAGACCGGAATGACGGTGTCGAGCTCCGCGAGCGTGTTGGCGGTGTAGATCTCGAACTCCACGGTGCTGTCGGATGGCGTCGAGCCCAGCCATGTCAACGTGCCCCAGTCGGGGCGCTCGGGTGGCATCTCGCAGACCACGTCCGAGTCGTAGGTGTTCTGGTAGTAGCCGGAGCCATACGACCCGCCGGCCTCCGGGATCATGACGCGCACCGGAATGCGCCCAATCTCCGCGGCTCCGGCGTAGCCGACCATCTCGAAATCAAAAACTTGCGGCGTGATGTCCTGCGCCACCGTCGTATTGCCCAGCCGGAACCGGAATTCGACTTCGGCCCCCTGCAGGCAGTCCTGGCAAACCGTGGTTCCCGCTCCGCCGAGACAATTGTTGATGCCGGTGGTGGGGCACTCGGACGCGGTGACGTTCTTCACGAACGCGGTCTCATCGACTGAGGTCGTTGTGGGATTGTCCTCGGGCACCATTGAGATGTCCCGGCGGGTGTTGCCAACGAGCGCCCGCACCGCGTCGAGAAGCGCCGTCGAGAGCCCCGAGCCGTCGCCCGCGATCTGCTGCAGGTAGGGATTTCCATCCTGGTCCACAGAGCCAGTGGCATTCGCCAGCTCGATGGCGTCGGGGATGGCGGTGTAGACGCCGCCCGTGCTTGGGCTGATGACGCTGACGAAGTTCACGTTGCGGGCCAAGAGCTCGCTTTCCACCACGGTCCAGGGGACGGGCAACGTGGCTGTGTCCCAGCTGGGATACCCGCCTGAATCAGCGGTGAGATTGTGAAATCGGAGCTGGAAGTCTCCGAGTCGCTCAGACGACGAAGAGCTCGTGCTTACCGCTCCATCGGACACCGCGTACCAGGTACCGGCCCCAAGGCTCCGCGTGAAGCGTCCCCAGTAGTCTCCGCCAGTGCCGGGCCCGCCATTGCAGGTGACGTATCCGAGGGCGGAATCGAATAATGCGACATTGGTGGTGTTGTAGGCCGTCCCTTGACCGCTGATGAACATGTTGGTCGATGCGCTTAGGGAGAACCTCAAGAATGCGTCGCGTCCATCGCTCCAATAGCCGCTCCAGGAGCTGCCGCGCCTGCATACACCCTTGTCCCAGGTCTTGGCGTCGTTTCCGAAGTTCTTCGTGCTCCCCATCACCGTCATCGACTTGGTGGTGAGGTCGCCTAGATCCCAAGCCGTGAAGGGATCACTCGAATAGAGCACGTTGGGCGATTGCTCGACGGGTGGCAGCCGCGTGCTGCCACCGGTCACCCCGTCGAAGGGGGGGTTGATGTAGGTCGGGCTCGCCAAGCGGGGGCCGTTGTACATCTCGGCGTCGGTGAACAACAGAATGATGGGAAGGACTCCAGGACGGAAGCAGGGGTATCCCCAGCGTCCTGCAGGCGTCGACGGGCAGGCACCTCGGTTCGGCACCAAGTCGCCCAAGCCTTGACCGGTCACGACCGAGTAGATCGCCTGCGTCGCGGCCTCGGGCGCATCTCGGTTGTAGTCGGCGATCATCTGGGCCACTGCGTCGACCATGTGCTGCACGTCGTTGGTCGTATCGAGGTAGTGGTGATACGGTGCCTGATCGTAGCGTTCCGCATACGGATAATAGCCAACCTCCTTGAAGTCACCCACACCGATCCAGAGATCGGGAATGGAGCATTTCAAGGCGCCGACGATGCCCGTACCACCTGCGATCGCGCATTCGGACGGGTTGACGAATGTCCCCGTGGTCAAGTCGTTCAGTAGCTGGACCTGCTCGCCCGTCATGGAGCCGGTCGCATCCATCAAGATGTAGGCATCCGCGCTGGTGATCGCGCCGCTGATGGCGAGATCGGCCTGCACCGTCGCTTCTTGATCGTCCTTGAAGAAGAGGGTTTGATAGATTCCGTCGTTGCTCGCGTCGCCATCGCAAGGAAGCCGCCACCCGGGCCCGGGACAGTCGTCGGCGGGATCGGGCACGCCGTCTCCATCGGTATCCACGATGGTCCCGCTGCCCGGCTCGAGCTGAACCTGGTTGGTGCCGGTCACGAACTCGATGTTTTGGGAGTTCGTCGTGGTCAGATCGGCCTGGGTCGGGTAGTCGAGCGCGACGTTGCAGGTGGGGTCAGGGTCGTTGGTGCATGCGGCTGGCGGAGCGACCTGGCCGCCGTAGATGGCGTTTACCGTTCCCGGGTCGCCGCCTTGGCAAGCCGGTAGCGCAACCGCCAGTGAGAAAAGGATGAATGGGGTCAGAGCTCGAGGTTTCACATTGCCTCCTTACCGGCTTGGCAGCGGGGGGGTCCGCCGTTTCGAGGAGCCGCACAAACTTGCTGCGGGCAGTCGGTCACGTGGCCGCAGGTGCCGCCGGCCGGGACGCACTCCCTGCGTCCATCTTGCCAGAGGCCCACGCAGGAAAAGTCTGTGTCGCAGTCGCTGCTGTCGAAACACAAGCCGTAGTCGCCACAAAGCGCCGAAGACGGCGCGGCGCCTGACTCACATACCGGCGAACCGCCGTTGCAGGAGTTGTTGACACAGGCCTGACTGCCGAGCGCGCCGACGCACTCTTTGACGCCGTCGTCGTCGACATCAGCGCAGAACGAGCCGACGGCCGCGAACCCACCGCAATCGGTGTCCTCGCTGCAGGTCCGATGGGTGCGAACGCAATAGCTCGAGCTCGGTGTCGTCACGCAGACATGGCTCTTCGGACAGTCGAGGTAACTGTCGCAGGGCAGGCGCCGATCCACGCAAGCGCCGTTGTCGCAAGAGAACCCTGGTGGACAATCGATGCTCTCCGCGGCTGCGTCGCACCCCGGCGTGACGCGAACACAACGCTCCGCGCTTGCGCCGACCGGCATGCAGTCGTAGTCGCTGGGGTTAGGGCATTCGTCGTCGTTCGCGCAAGACGGGCCCCGCGAGGGCTGGCACTGCTTGATCGGTGCGCCCTGGTGTGTCTCGCAGCCGGAAGCCACGCAGACGTAGCCAGAGAACGAGCAGTCGCCGTCGGTATCACATAGGGACGAGCTGGGGCAGGTGTGACAAAGCGCGTTGGTGACGCAAGGGCCCACAGACCCGCCCGATCCGCCGATCCCGCCAGTGCCGCTGACTCCTCCCATTCCCGCGGTGCCGCCGGCGCCGATCATGCCTCCGGTGCCGCCCGTGCCGACAGTGCCACCCGTTCCGACATTTCCCCCTGTGCCAATGGACCCTCCCGAGCCGCCCGTACCGCCTGTTCCGATGTAGACCGGCGGTGCATCGGGATCACCGCAGCTCACGGTAAGCGTGAGCAGCAACAGCGCCGATGCCGGTGCAACGATATTGGCTCCACGAGCGCCGATGAGCCGGGTGCGATCAATCTGGCTCATTCTTGGTATCCCGCCTGACAGCTTGGCGCCCCGCCATCCCGCGGCGAAGCGCAGACCTGTCGAATGCCACAGTCGACAAAGCTCGAGCAGCTGCCTCCGTTCGGTACGCATTCCTTGCGCCCATCGGGCCAAAGACCGACACAGCTGAAGCCTGCCGCGCAGTCGCCATCATCGAGGCAGAGCCCGTACTGTCCGCACTCGCTGGCGCTTCCGACCGTCGCGGCTTCGCAGACGGGCGCTGATGGGTCGCTACACTCGGCGTTCAGGCAGGTGTCGAGGGAAAGCGCATACGGATCGATCTCCCCTGCGCATTCCTTATTACCGTCGCCGTCGATGTCCGCGCAAAAGGGGGCGAGCCCGAAGCAATCGAAGTCTTCGGCACAGTCCACTTGGATGCGTACACAGAACTCCGATGCCGTCGTGCCCAAGCACAGGTGATTCTTGGGACAGTCGCTATCGAGGTCGCATGGCACGCGACGGTCGACGCAGCTCCCATTCTCGCAGGAGAAACCGGGGACACAATCGAAGCGTATCGAGCAGCCCGGCGTCGTCTTGACGCAGCGCTTGCCTTCCACCGGCACGTCCATGCACTCTCGTTCCGCGGGACAATCGTCGGTGCTGTCGCACGCGCCGCCGCCTGCGAACACACAATGTCCAATCGGCGCGCCGGTCAGAGTGTTGCAACCCGATTCGATGCAAACCGAGCCGACCGAGCAGTCTTCGCTCGTGTCGCAAAAGCCTTCGGTCGGGCAGGACTGACACAACAAGCTCGTCTCGCAGGCAGGCACTGAGCCGCCACCTCCGCCGCCGGCACCTCCAAGCCCACCGGTGCCACCGACGCCACCTGTGCCGCCATCGCCGCCAGAGCCGCCGCATCCGCTTCCCAAGCAGAATGGATCGCCGGGCTCGTCCGCTCCGCAGCCGACGAGACACGCTGCCGACATCAGCAATGCACCAAGCCACCGATAAGCCATGAGGGCCTCCTCATGACAAAATCACGGAAATTTTCCGCTGCGGCAACTCTGTCCGCCCCAAGACCCAGCAATTCCACAAACCTGTGAGGTGGGACACGCAAGCCCTCCAAAACAAGCGTGGTTTCACACCCTTGCAGACCACACCGCGCAAACCCAACCGGCGAGCTTGCGCGCCGTGGGTTGTAAGTGCTCGAAAGGACCGTGTTCCCAGGAGTGTTGCGTGTCCCCTATCCTCGGCGCCGATGAGGGAGCGTGGGGAAGTCCGGGTTGGCAGACCGCATCGGCCCGTGGCCGTGAAGGCGATGAACCAGCTCGGTCGGATCGCCAGCCTGCTGGGGATTCAGCTCGTCACGTTGAAAGAAGATCGGCTGCTGAAGAAGGCGATCGCGCAAGCGGGAAGCGCGGACTTCGGCGGCGATGACTTTCGCGAAGGCCTGCGGCGGTTTCTCGACAGCGTCGAGAACGAGGCGAAGCTCACGTTGCTCGGTCGCATGCTCGCGCAGGGCTACGTCACCGGAAACCTAGCCAACCGGCTGCGTCTCGTCCACTGGCGCAAGCGACACCCCGAGATCGAGAACGAAGAGATCCTCGAGCCACTCTTCATCGTGGGAATGCCGCGCACGGGAACCACGATTCTACACGCGCTGCTCGAGAAGGATCCGGCCAACCGCTCGCCTCTGTTTTGGGAGGTCCAGTTCCCGGTCCCGCCGGCGACTCCCGAAACCTGGCATGACGATCCGCGGATCGCGGAAGATCAAAAAGTGCTCGATCAACTATACAGCCTAGTCCCTGGTTTCGAGGCAATGCATCCGATGGCCGCAACCATGCCGCAAGAGTGCGTGGCCGTCTTCACCATGTGCTTCATGTCGGAACAACTCCAGGTGCAGTTCAACGTTCCCTCGTATCAGG